>JAEZTA010000035.1 GCA_023443765.1 Bacteroidota bacterium
CGGTGGATTCATCTAAGGGTTAGGATACGTGCCTCTCACGCACGACATAGGGGTTCGAATCCCCTATCCACTACGAAACGACGGCTGTACGAAAGTGCAGCCGTTTTTGTTTGCAGTCGGTTTTGCAGCCGTTTTTCCTCCTCTCCAGGGCCATTCTTGCCCCTCGCAAACCGTTTGTTTTCCGGTTGTAATCCCTGCCCTCCGGCGCAGAAATCCGTTTATTGATTGAAAATCCATTTTGATGATTGTTTTCCGGCAGTTCGTTGAATTTATTTGCCGTCGTCATGGCAGGGTTCTAATTTTGTTCCTAATGCAAATGGAATTTATCATTTATTAATTAGCTTGACGATGAAAAAATTAGTGTGTATGACCGTGGCTATGGCCATGACTGCGTCGCTCTTCGTGGCATGCAAAGACGATGGTGACGATGAAAAAACACCCCCCCCCGCGCCTGCAATAACGCTTAAGGATGGTGATATAAAGGAGACGCATGAGATCGAGTCGGATATGTCGGTCGTTGTAAATGTAGCTGTTCCTGCCGGTATTTCCGATTTTACGATCCGGATTGACTCGCCCTGCCTGACCCCCGAGGAGTTGGGTAGCCTTGGACTCGCTGCGGAGATGAATCTGGTAAGCCCGGCTACGACCCAAATGGCAATCGGCCTTAAAGGCCTCGGGTTTCCCGTGAGCAACGATGTGAAAGACAAAACGGCGCTTTCGTTTGATATCTCGAAGCTGATACCGTTAATCGCGGCGATTTACGACAAGAGTTCGGACCATGACTTTACGCTGACGGTGACCGATTCGAAGAATCAGAGCACGACCGAGACGCTGAAGTTCCACCTGACAGGGTCATCGAATGTGGCCTATAACAACGATGCCGATCTGTGGGCCAATACCGCTTCGTTCAAAGTGAAGCTGGGTAACGCGGCTTCCGAGGTGAAATTTGAATATAAACGGTCGACAGCATCCGACTGGCAGCAGGCTACCGTTGTTGCAAATGCCGACGGTACTTATACGGCTTCCATCGCTCCCAAATGGGTTGCAGCGGCCGATCATGCGGCAGGTGCCAAACAGGTTACACTCGACAATGCTGCCGGTATTTTTGCCGGAGGCAAATACGAATACCGGGTATTGGCCGACGGTGTGGAAGTAGAAGGACTTTCGGGTTCACTCGACGCTCCGGCAGGTCCGAAAATTACAGGTGGTGATATGGAGAGTTGGGAGCAATCGTATGCCTATTTGTCCCAGGCGTCCATCGATGCTTTGGAATTGACCGCCGCCGACCTGAAAGAGGCTTCCGTTTATTATCCGAATGCCAGCAAGGAGGCATTTTGGGCCAACGGCAATAATCTGCTGACGAAGACGCTGTGCCAGCCCGATACCCTGGCAAATAATACGTATGCGGCTAAATTGCAGGGTATGAATGCCTTTATTACGTTTGCGGCAGGAAATCTTTATACCGGAGTATTCGAATTTATCGGCGTTCCTACGGCCTCCGATTATTTGTCGGGCTACGCCCGCTTCGGCCAGAAATACCCCTTTACCGCGCGTCCTTCGGCATTGAAGGTTCGTTATAAAGCGAAAATTACCAATTATACTTTCATAAGCGGCCTAAAAGAGGATTTGAGCAAAGATCTGGTTGGTAAGGAGCTTGACAAAGCCCGCATTTTTGTCTGCATTACCGATTGGTCAGAACGTCATTCGGTGATGTCCGGCATGGGCGCTATGGCTGAAGGCGGTGCTGCTAAGATCAATGCGTTTGATCCTGAGGCTCAGGCTTCGACGGCTGAAGGCAAGGTCCTGGCATATGGTTCGAAATGGATCGACGCTTCGACTACCGGAGACGATTGGGTAGAATTGGTTATTCCGATCCTGTATAAGACGGATACCAAAGATACAAAACCTGGCGCCGATAACTATTCGCTTGTAATTTCTGCTGCTGGAAGTGCTTATGGCGATTATCTTTCCGGAAGTTGGGATAACGAACTCTATCTCGATAATTTCGAATGGGTGTATTGATTTGAAAATACGAGTCCGGACCGATGCCCGCAGGGAGCAGGGCAGTGAGTAGGCAGGGTCATTGGTTCCGGGTTCTCCCTTCGTTTGCCCTGCTCCCGAAAAAATGCTACGGCCGCCTTGTTCAAGGGCGGCCGTAGCGGCGTTGGTTAGTTTAAGGTATTAAGGTTGGTGGGGTTTTACTTTTCTGTTTTCGCCTTGAATTTCTCCAACTGGCGTTTCAGTGCGTCGATGGCCTCGTCTACCGACTCCTCGAAGACTTTCGACTGGTGGCAGGCCACCAGGTCTTCGCCGGGCATGTGCAGGGTGATCGTTGCGAACTTATTTCCCTTTTCGTGGTCCTTATCGAGTTTCAGAATGACTTCGGCGCTGGTTGCGCGCTCCGCAAAGCGGTCCAACTTCGCCATTTTGGCATTCACAAATTCGACGAGCCGTTTGTCGGCGTCGAATTTCACGGATTGAATCTGTACGTTCATAGCCTTACAGTTTATAAAAGTTAATCATTTGCCTCCCTTTTCGCGGGGATGGGCCTTCGCGTAAACCTCCCGGAGCCTGGCGATGCTGTTGTGCGTGTAGACCTGTGTGGCCTGCAGCGAGGCGTGCCCGAGGAGTTCCTGTATTTCACGCATATCGGCGCCGCCGTTGAGCAGGTGTGTGGCGAATGTGTGCCGCAGCACGTGGGGGCTTTTCTTGCCCTGTACGCCCGCCTTGTCCAGTTCTTCCTGCACCGTGCGGTATACCGCCGTTCGGGATATGCGTTTCCCTTCGAGTGTTAAAAATAGTGCTTTTTCCGGTGAAATGCAAATATTTTGCCTCTCAATTAACCCGGCGTAATGTAAAATCTTTTCGCGTACGAATTCGAGGATTGGGACTATCCGCTCCTTGTCGCCCTTGCCCCGGATGCGCAGCGACGTGAAGTCTGCCGAGAAATCATCGCGGTCGATGCCGACCAGTTCCGCCAGCCGCAGGCCGCAGGCGTAGAGGAGCAGGATGATCAGCGAATTCCGCTCGCGGATGAAATCCTCGCTGTCGCATTCGCACTCGCTGACGATGCCGCTCATGCGGCTCTCGGGGACGAAGGCCGGCAGGCGGCGCGAGGTCCGCAGCGAGGAGATCGGGCGCACGACATCGCGGTCGACGGCCCCCGTGCGGAGCAGCCAGCGGAACAGTGCGCGCAGCGACGAGACCTCGCGGTTCATCGAGGCGGCGCTCACATGGCCCTGCTCGGTGCGGTGGAGAATCCACTCGCGAATGTCCTCGGTCGTGATTCGCCGCGGCTCGAAATCCGCATCGCCGACCCCCAGCCACGCGAGGAACTGCTCCACGTCGTGGCGGTAGTTGCGGACCGTGAGCGGCGAGTAGCGGCGTTCGGCTTCGAGGTATTGGACGAAATCGGAAATCATTTTGACAAATATAGGGAAAAATGCGGGTGGTTGTCGAATTAATACTGTTCAATTTGTGCCGGAATAGGGTAAAATGATCGGTGGCGTTTGTTGGTTTGAATGGTCAAAACCTGTACCTTTGTTCCCAAAACAGAGCGATATGAAACAGATCTGGAAACCCGGGACCGTGCTTTATCCGCTGCCGGCGGTGCTGGTGAGCTGCGGCGCAACGCCCGAAGAGTATAACATGCTGACCGTGTCGTGGACCGGAACGGTCTGTACCGATCCGCCGATGTGCTATATCTCGGTGCGTCCCGAACGCCATTCCCATGCAATCATCAGCCGCGCGGGCGGGTTTGTGATCAACCTCACGACGCGCAGCCTGGCGCGTGCGGCGGACTGGTGCGGGGTGCGCTCGGGACGCGATTACGACAAGTTCCGCGAGATGGGCCTCACGCCTGTTCCGTCTGATAAGGTCGCTGCGCCCGTCATCGCCGAAGCGCCCGTCAACATCGAATGCCGTGTGACGCAAGTGTTGCCGCTCGGGACGCACGACATGTTCCTGGCCGAGGTGATCGGCGTGCAGGCCGACGAAGCCTACATCGACCCGGCGACGGGGCGCTTCTGCCTCGAACGGGCCGATCCGATCGTCTATTCCCACGGCGAATACTTTGCGCTGGGCGACGCGCTGGGCCATTTCGGCTGGTCGGTCCGCAAAAAGAAAAAGACGGCGAAAAAACGCTGACATCCCCGATTTTTCCTATCTTTGATGTCGGACCGACACGCTATTTATCACTGACCCGGACACGATCCGGTTTTAAACCATCTGCTTTCGTATCTTTGCGTCTATGAAAACAACTTTTATCGCCTCTTTCCTGCTGTCCGCCTCAGTTGCCATGCTGTTGGCGGGCTGTATTAAAATGCCGAAGGCGGACAAACCGGAACCCGAGCCTCCTGTGGTCCCGGACCCGGATTTCCCCCCCCCTGCGAGGCATACATCTACCCGTATGGCGATGAACCCCGTCAGGTAACTGCCGAAGTTACGCTGACGTTCGATCCCGGGACCGATCTTTCCGGCGTGCAGGTCGAAATCCCGCCCCTGAAATACAACAAGTCGTTGCTGGTGATGCTGTCGCAGGACGACTGCAAGCAGGTCGCTTTCTCGGCGACCTGGGCCGCGATCAACGGACGCCCCCTTTCAGATACCTATTTTTATACCGCGGCGCACCTGCGCGGCGGGGATATGCCGCCCGACACCTATGGGTTCGGCAAAACGCTCGGTTCGACCGACGGAACGGGGCGCGAAGTGCGCTTCGCCTTCACGACGACGATCTCCCCCGAATGGGAATACATGGATGCCGAGGCGACCGTGAAGCCCGGCTATACGGATAACTATTACCGCTTCTTCATGCAGAAGGGGCTGATGTGGGGCGACGTGGCCGAAATGCTCAACTACGGTGTCGGCATCGCTTTCCATGACATGAACACCCCGTCGGTCGACCTGCCCGACTCGATCCTGCGGCATTACGGCCTTGCCCAGCAGATCACTCTCGACCGCCTTTCGGGGCGCGGCTGCAAGATGCTGGCCGAACCCGACGGCAACAAGACCTATGTGACGGCGGCGCAGAGTTATGACCTGATCCAGACGATTTTCGTGCAGTCGGGCGGAGAGAAACTCTATCCTTTTACCGTGGAAGACGACCTGACGAAGAAAAGCATTGAGCGCGGATTCTGGCAGCCGAAAGACATTCCGGGGGTGATCGAAAAGCAGTTGGCGCGCCCTGTCGCCGAACGCGAGGCGGTCAATATCGGGGTGCACGGGACCGACCGTTCGTGGTCCGAGATGCTGTTGTGGCTCAACAATACCTATGGCAAGGACGGCAACGACTGCCTGTGGATGCCCGCTCCCGAGGAGTATTTCGAATACAACTACCTGCGCCGCCATGCCGATGTGACGTGCCGGAGCGGGGAAAATACGCTGATGCTGACAATCGTGATGCCCGGCGGGCTTTATTTCTACTATCCCTCGCTGACGCTCAATGTCTCGGGCGTCGACCCGGCAGCCTGCACGGCTGTCTCGGGCGGCGAAACGGTCACGGGTCTTTCGTGGGGGCCCGGCAAAAGAGCGGAAGACGATGCTAAGGTGTTGGCTGTCAATATTGACTGCCGGCATGCACTGGTCGAACATGCCGAACATTTCGTGGAACTTTACGAGGCCGGTAAGACGGCTGCGAACCGTGCCGACGCTCGCTATTTTGTGGCGATGCTCAAGGATTCCGACCGCAAGGAGGAACTCCTGAAACGGATAAAGTAAACCCGTAAAACAACAAAAAGGCGATGAATCGAAACCGATTCATCGCCTTTTTTCCTTGTTCATGCGGCGGTTTCGGGAATAATCACTACCTTCGTAACATAACTTCCGGTTCGGAATCACCCGTGTTTCCGAACCCTTTGCCGGACAAGGCAACCGACCGAAGATAGAATGAAAAAACTGCTTTTCTTATTGGCGGGAGTGGCCTTCGCACTGACGGCTGCCGCCCAGGAACTTCGAATTACACATGGTCCCTACCTGTGCGACATGACGCAGGACGGGGTGACGGTGGTTTGGACTACCAGCAAGCCTGCGCTTTCGTGGGTCGAAGC
>JAEZTA010000107.1 GCA_023443765.1 Bacteroidota bacterium
CGCAAAGGCTCCTACCAGCTCGACAACGGCAAGAGCAGCGACGTTTCGGGCGAAATTTACGCCAACTACGCCAAACAATGGAACAAACACTACCTCTACGTCAACGCCGGCGGCAAGATGGCCGAGAATACGTACAGCGCCTACCAACACTACGCCGAAGGGTTCCCCAACAGCCAGACGGCCGACATCACCTTCGCCCGGCAGTATGCCTTGGACAAGAAACCCGTCGGCATCTCGTCGATCGCCCGCGAAATCAGTTTCCTGGGGACTGCATCGTACAGCTACGACGACCGCTATAACGTCGACCTCACGTTCCGCGAAAGCGCTTCGTCGCTCTACGGCGCCGACAACCGCTGGTCGTCGGCATGGAGCGCCGGCGTGGCGTGGAACCTCCACAACGAGCCTTTCCTGCGCAATCAGGACCTTCTCCGGGAGTTCAAGATCCGCGCCTCGGCCGGGCGGACCGGCAACCAGAACTACGACACCAACGAAGTGCTGGCCACCTACCTCTATTACACCGGAAACTCCTACCACGGACAGACGGGCGCCTACCTCTCGAAGATGCCCAACCCTGCCCTGAAATGGGAGCAGCGCATGGACTACAACGTGGGCGCCGACATCACGATCCATCGCGCCACGATCGCCTTCGACTACTACAATTCGGTGACTGAGAACATGCTCACCAACGTAGCGATTCCCACCTCGTCGGGTTTCGACACCGTGAAGGACAACCTGGGCAAAGTCCGCAACCGCGGCATCGAGGCCAAGCTGAGCTATACGCTCTGGCAGGGCAAGCAGGGCTTCTTCAGTGTTTTCGGTTCGATCGCCTACAACAAGAACACCATCATCAGCCTCTCCGAAAGCCTGAAGGCCTACAACGAGAAAATGATGGCCCTGGCGCAGGACAAGAGCAACTCGACGCCCGTGCTGATCTACCAGGACGGCATGCCGATGAACGCCATCTGGGCTGTTCCGTCGCTGGGAATCGACCCCACGACGGGTAAAGAAATCTACGTCAAAAAGGACGGCACGCTGACCTATGAATACGACGCGCAGGACCAGGTCGTGGCGGGCATCAGCGACCCCAAGTACCGCGGTAACTTCGGGTTTGCGGCCGAATACAAGGGCTTCGGACTCAGCGCCACCTGCACGTTCCTGGGCGGCGGCCAGAGGTATAACACCACGCTGGTCGACAAGGTCGAGAACGTCGACATTCACTACAACGTCGACCGCCGCGTGCTCTACGGACGCTGGCAGACCCCGGGCCAGAACGCCATGTTCAAGAAACTGGGCTCCTACACCGACGAAAACGGCGACCAGAAGGACGAGAAGACCCGCGCCACGACCCGTTTTGTGCAGAACAACGACGAACTGACCTTCTCGTCGCTGAGCGTCTACTACGAATTCAACCCGCGGCTGATCAGCAAGATCCGCCTCAAGCGGCTCAAGCTGGCGTTCTACATGAACAACATCGGCACGCTTTCGACGATCCGCATCGAACGCGGTACGACCTATCCCTTTGCGCGGAGCATGTCGTTCCAGCTGACCGGAACTTTTTAACACCAAACACCCGAAGCCATGAATAACAGCATAAAATACCTCCTTCTGTCCGTCGCCGCCCTCGCAGCCGTTTCATGCGAGAAGTGGCTCGACGTGACGCCACCGTCGGAAATCCGCGCCGAAGACCATTACTCCTCGGCCGAAGGCTTCCAGCAGACGCTCATCGGCTGCTACATAGCCATGGCGGAAACCGACCTCTACGGCGAAAACCTGACGTGGCACATGGTCGAAATGCTGGGCCGCCAGTACGACGCCCGCAAGAACACCGCCGCGGACGACTACGCCCTCGACCGTTACAACTACACGGCCACCAAGTCCGTGAAGGTGATCGAAGCTGTCTGGGAAAAGTCCTACTCGGTGATCGCCAACGCCAACGAAGCCCTCGACCACATCGACCGCAAGAAGGACGACCTCGACTCGGTCAACTACCGCATGATCAAGGGCGAACTGCTCGCCGTCAGGGCCTACATCCATTTCGATCTGATGCGCCTGTTCGGATGCAGCAACCTTGCCGGACGCACCGATCTCGGGAGTCGTTACACAGTTCCTTACGCCACGGTCGTCAACAAGGACATGGCGCCGCAGCTGACCTACGCAGAGACAATCAACCGCATGATCGCCGACCTGACCGAAGCCGCACGCCTGCTGGAGATCGACCCCATCCGGGCCCGCTATCCCGACAGCATTTACGCGGAAGCCAACGTCGACAAGTTCTACGATTTCCGCTACATGCACCTGAACTACTTCGCCGTCAAGGCGCTGCTGGCGCGCATCTGCCTGTGGGAAGGCAGTGCGGAGAACAAACACACCGCGTTGCAGGCCGCCCTCGAAGTGATCAACGACCCGGCAGCGGTCGCAATCGGCGGCGGGCTGACGCTGCGCACGTTTACCGACGCCGCGAAGGCCTCCGCGACCGAAATGTGTTTCCCGAGCGAGCACATCTTCGCACTCGGCGTCACGGACATGGCCAAGAAGATCGCGACCAATCTCAACCGCGAATACTCCTCCGAAGACCGCCAGTACCGCACGCTGTGCATCAACAATTCGATCGCCGACAATCTGTTCGAAATCAAGGGCGCCGGGGTCTCCGACTGCCGCTACAAGCAGCTTTACCACAATGTGGACTACTGGCCCGAAGGAACCAAGACGCCTTCGAAACTGTATCAGCAGACCTCGACGGGCGCCGATTACCTCTACAAGGACCTGATGCCGCTGATCCGCCTGCCGGAGATGTACTACATCGCCGCAGAGTGTTACATCACCGGTCCGGACAAAGACCTCGGCGAAGCGCGCCGCCTGTTGCAGGAGGTACGTAAAGCCCGTGCGGTCTACGACGAACTGGATGCCAACCTCGACGAAGCGGGCCTGATGGCCGAACTCGAAAAGGAGTACCGCAAGGAGTTCATCTGCGAAGGCGTCGTCTTCTACTTCTACAAGCGGCTGGGATACGAGAAACTACCGCGCCAGAGCGACGTGATGAGCGGCACGACCGTCGTCGGCGACGCCGTCTACATGCTGCCCTACCCCGATTTCGAGAAACAGTCGGGACGCGTACAGTAAGTCGAACGATAAATTGATGAGAAACATGAAAAAACTGATCTATATCCTGCTGGCCGCAGCGACGCTGGCCGGCTGCGAAAAGGACGACCCCAAACGCTACGACATGTCGCAGGGACGGGTCTGTTTCCCGGGAGCTGCGCTGAACGAAACGACCGAATACCCCGGATACTCGACAACCGACAGCACGTTTTACGCCTCGATAACCTTCAAACAACAGCCCGAAGGGGCCGCTAAGGCGGTGATCGAGGTCCCGGTGAAACTCATCGGCGCCGCCACCGGCTCCGACCGGCAGATCGGCGTGCGCATCCTCGAAGAGGGAACCACGGCCCAACCTGGGCAATACGACCTGCTCGGAGCGACGGTCCCAGCCGGGAAAACCTACGGCGCCATCCGCATCGAGGTTGAGAAATCGGCCGACCTGGACACGCAGCAGCGCGTGCTGATGCTCTGCCTGACCGATTCGCCCGACCTCCGGGTGGGCCTGAAAGACTACCTGAAGGCCAACGTTTCGTGGCACAATATGCTGCCGCGCCCCGTCACGAACAAGCAATGGTCCACCTACAATGCCTTTATCGATTCGGAACTCACCTCCGCCAGCACGTCGCCCGATACATACAGCCAGGCGGGCCACCAACTGCTGATGGACATCTTCGGCTGGGAAATCCTTCCCGACTGGGGAACCGATTACAGCTACTACATCGACGCCTGGCGCGCCAAGGCGCAGGCCTGGTACGATGCATGGAAGGCCGCCAACCCCGGCCAGAAACGCATCCACGAATCAGGCTCCATGAAGGGCCGGGAGGTAACGATCCGCACCAAGTAAACAACCAGCGATTATGAGAAAATACAGCTTATATCTGTTGCTGGCGGGCTGGAGCCTGCTCGCCGCATCGTGCTACGAAGACAAGAGCACGTTGCCAACCATAGAGATTCCACCCGTAGAGATCGAGGTTCCGGCATCTATCGCCTCGCAAATCTCGGTGGTGCACAATTCCCGGCTCGATGTAACAGGCATCCGCATTACGAAGGACGGGAAGGAGAATCCCGAAGGGCTTACCTACGAATGGACGGTGAGCAAGACAGAGAACGACTCGGAGACGATTTCGCTCGCCACGACACAGGAGTTTCACGAAGTGATCGACCTGCCGATCTCCTCGACGGGTTACCTGTTCATACTGACGGTCACCGACACCACAACCGACCTCAAATACCAGTACCGCTGGAAACTCTTCGTAACGGCCCAGTACAACGAAGGGCTTGTGGTAGCCTATACCAAGGACGGAACCACCTCCGACCTGGCGCTGATCATGCACCGGCAACTGACCGACACCTATGCGGGAGCCGACCAGGGAACCGTTGAAAAGGAACTGATCGGCAAGCACAACGACGGCCCGTTCCCCTCGCTGGTTACCCACATGCTCTACACCTACGACAAGACCGACTACAAGAACATCCTCTGGGTGTCGACCCCCGACGACCTGATGCGCGTGGAGACCGAATACTACAAAATTCTGGGGCACAAGGAAGACGCATTCGTCTACCTGCCGGGAACGCTCAATATCCAGGCACTGCTCAACACCTATCAATGTACGATGATCGTCAACGACGGGGACATTTACGAAACGCTGCTCAGCCGCGGCCGGATTTCGACGCCCGTCAACGGGACCGAAACCATGACCATCGACAACAACGTCGTTTCGGCCCACTCGGCCCCGGGCAGCACCCGCAAACCCAGCACGATCTTCTACGACAACGTGCAGGGTAAGTTCTGCTACGGATACAACCAGTCGTTCTACTCCTGCAGCAGCGTGCCGTCAGGCGCCTTCGACCCGGGCAATGCCCCCGGACTGCGGAGCATTGCGGGCGGCATCAGCATCGACAACGCCACACACACCCTGCTGATGCAGAAGGCGGACGGCAATTATGCGCTCTACACATTCGGCAACTACTCGGCTTCGGCCGGCGTCCCTACCGCCAAACTGATCTACGAAATCCCCGCGGAGGCGAACGCCCTTCTGAACGAGGCCGTATCGGTATTCTTCTCGCGGCTCGACCCGGTTCTCTACATCGCCTCACGCAGCGGCATCTACAAAGTGCTCTTCACCGCCGGCAGCGTCGTTTTCGACCCGACTCCGGTCTTCACCGCCCCGGCCGGCGAACATATCACTCTGGCCCGCCTCTATGTGCAGGGATATTACGCCATGGAGAACTACGACGGATCGGCAACCCTTCCCAGCAACGCATCGCTGGCATGGAGCAGCCGCGCCGTGGTCGTAGTCACTTCGAAGGACGACATGAACGACAAACTGCATGTCGTACCGCAGATCAACTTCGGCAGCGGGCAACTCGACCAACCGAATGCCCTGATATTCGACGGGTTCGGCAAAATCCTCGATTACACCGTAGCCGGACTCTACAAATAACCCGTAACCCGGAAAACGCATCCCGCGCCGCAGATGTTTTAAAGCGTCTGCGGCGTTTTTTACTTTTTTTGCTATATTTGCCTCGGTTGCGCCCGGAAAAGCGGCGGAAACACCCCGAAACAAAAAAGGTTCGAGATAACCCCGACCCATGCACAGCGAATCCAAACGATATAATTTCGAACAGCTCTACATCGACTGCCAGCCCCGCCTGATAGCCTACGCACTGCGCTTCGTCAACAACCCCACCGAAGCGCAGGATCTGGTTCACGACTGCTTCATGGCGCTGTGGGACCGACATGCACCGCTCGACACCGAGGAGGCCCGCATGCTGCTGTTCGTCATGACCCGCAACCGCTGTCTCAACTACCTGAAGCACAAAAGCATCGTCGACAAATACACGGTCAGTTACCTGGGACGCGCAAAAGTCGGCGAGGAGCGCCTCTACAACTACGACTTTTCGTTCTCTGAAAACGAGCATCCCTATCTTTATCAGGAGTTGGAGCACCAGATACGGCACATCGTGGATTCGCTCCCGGAGCGCTGCCGCGAGGTGTTCATCCTGAGCCGGTTCCAAGGGCTGAAAAACCGGGAGATCGCCGAACGGCTACACATCTCCCTGAATACGGTCGAACGACACATCCAGCGTGCCCTGCGCATCTTCGCCGAAGCGCTCGAACGCGAAAAATCGGTTTACCTGCAGATACTGATCCTCGCCTGGATGATGAACCAGCCCTCCTAACGCCCTCCAGAGCCTCTGCAAAGCGGAATCTACAAAATATCCGGATTTTTTTCGGACCAGGGGGGGGGTAAAATCCGTCCCGGTTGTTGTATTAATGTATGCATACAACGACCGATCCCATGAACGAAAGCCTGAAACAACTCGCCGTCCGTTATTTCGAAGGACCCATCACTCCGGAAGAGGAGTGCGAACTCTTCGCATTCATTGCCGCCGCGCCGGAAAACGCCGCACGGATGCGCGAATGGGAACAGGAGTGGAAACAGCGCCACACGCCGCCGGCCGGGGTGCTCCGCTCGCTCGCCCTGCTCAACGCTCGAATAGAACGGCACGAAAACAGGGTCCGCACCCGCCGGCGCTGGCTGCGGTTCTCGGCCGCGGCCGCCGTGCTCATCCTGGTCTCGACCTTCACCACCCGGTATTTCATGCGCACCGAAGACCCCGGACAGCTCTTCTCCGTACAGGCTCCCCAGGGAACCAACAGCCGCATATCGCTACCCGACGGCAGTCAGGTATGGCTCAACGCCGGATCGACTCTGAGCTACCGGTCGGATTTCAACCGTTCGTCGCGCGACATCGGCCTTTCGGGCGAAGCCTACTTCGAAGTGGCGCGCAACGCCGGCCTTCCCTTCCGGGTGCAGGCCCGGGGCTGCACGTTCACCGTCCTGGGGACCAAATTCAACATCTCGGCCTATGACGACGACCCCGACATACTGGCCGCGCTGATGGAAGGCTCGCTGCAATTCGAATCGGGGAACAATGCGGAGAGGATGATCCCGGGCGACCTGGTCACCTATAATTGCAGTACGATGGAAACCACCCGCAGGCAGGTCGACACCGACCAGTTCCGCAGTTGGATCGACGGCATCATCCGCTACGATGCAATCTCTCTCCCGGCACTGCTCCGCCGGCTCGCCCGCGAATACGACGTGAGGATCGAACTCTGCACCGGGGCATTCGACGACAGGACCTTCCGCATATCGCTCACCGAGGCGCAGGACATCGAATCGATCATGAGCGGACTTTGCGACATCCTCCCGATTACGGTGCGGCACGACGCCTGCGGTTACCATGTCGACAGCCGTCCCCGGAAAACCAAACCCTGAGAAAACTTCCATTCACTAACCTAAATCTTAAAACCTATGTATGCAAATCTCCTATTCAAGAAGATTGCAGCGTTGATCCCGTGCCTGCTGCTGACAGTCGCCCTCAACGCGCAAACCGTCACCAAAGCCTT
>JAEZTA010000070.1 GCA_023443765.1 Bacteroidota bacterium
GGCACCAGTTGCATGAGGTTATCCGGCTGTCGGGCATGAACCTCATCATCGACGACAACGACCACCAGCTGATCATCAAGGTGGCGTCGATCCCCTCAGCGCGCGTACAGATTTATTTCATCGACAACGACGACTATTTCTCACGCAAAGCCGTGTTGACCGACGACGCGGGCAACTACTTCCCGGACAACGACGAGCGGGCCATTTTCTTCGCCCGCGGCGTACTGGAAACAGTCAAAAAACTCCGCTGGACCCCGACGGTGGTACATTGCCACGGCTGGTTTACGGCGGTGATCCCCGTCTACCTGAAACGGATTTTCGCCGACGACCCCATCTTCCGCGATGTCAAGGTCGTGGTATCGCTCTACGGCGACGGTTTCACCGGGGAACTCGATCCCGGGTTCGGGGCCAAGATCGCCGGTGAAGGCGTCAAGGACAAAAATCTTGCGATTCTCGACACTCCGTCATACGAAAACCTTTGCCGCTTCGTTATGGATTATGCCGACGGTGTTGTGGCGGCATCCCCGGATGTCGACCCCAAGGTATTGGAGATAGCCCGCGCAAGCGGAAAACCGATGCTCGAATACCAGTCGCCTGAGGCAGAGGACTTTTTCGATAATTACAACCGTTTTTATGAAGCAATTCAATAATTTCCGCCGCATGCTGCTCCCCGTTGCAGCGCTGGCTGCCGCGATCGGACTGATCCTGCCGGGCTGTACCAAGGTGGACGACACATTGGGCGGAAACCTCATCCCTGACAACCAGCAGATGAAGGCGGGATTCGTGACGCTCCCCCGGGCCAGCGAGATAAACCCGAAAAAATATGTCGAGACGCGCCTGTTCCAGACCGACTCGATCGTCAGTTCGAACATCACCTATGGTTACATGGGTTCGATGCTCAACGACACGCTGGGGCGCCGCTCGATGGGATTCCTTTCGCAGATGGTCAACTATTACCGGGTCGATTCGGGGTATTTCGGTTTCATGCCGATCTTCGACTCGGCGCAGATCATGCTCAAGATCACCAGTTTCGGCCGCGACTCGGTCACCGAGCAATCGTTTGCCGTTTACGAAGTTCTGAGCAACAAATACCTTACGGATAAGCCGATCGCGCCCAACAAATCGCAGCGCGACTCGACCTTCTACCTCAATTTCGATCCCGTAGCGGAAGGCGTCTACGATCCTAACGAGCCGCTCTTCACCTTTACGCTCGGCGGCGAGGGCAAATACCCTTCGACCACGACAGCCGTGACGCTGGAGCCTACCCCTGCCGGCAAAAAGTACATCAGCCGCCTGATGCTTCAGGATGGTAAATACAAGGACGATTACTCGATTTACAGCGCCGACAGCCTGAAATACTGGGTCGAGGAGTTCAAGGGCCTCTACATTGCCCCGGATCCCGCAAAACCGCTCACCAACTACGGCACGGGTACGATCTTCGCCACGGACCTGACCTATTCGGGTCTGGCGGTCTACGGACGTAACCGCGTGAAGGACGACCCCTCGCTGATCAAGGACACGATCGGCATGAACATCTTCTTCTACGAAGACGGTGCGGAATACGGCAATGTCTCGGTAAACAACGTCAAGCACAACTACGAGGAGGCCACGATCGCCAGGAAGATAAATATAGACGAAGCCAAGGAGACGGCCACGACCCGTCCTGAAAATCCCAGCGTCTATGTCGAAGGGATGGGCGGCGTAGTGACCGAAATGACCTTCGGCCCGGAGTTCTTCGCGGAACTGGAGGCGGAGATCACCAAGGGCAATGCAGACGGCAAGGACTTCAAGACGCTCGCATTCAGCCAGGTTCGCATGTCGATCTACTTCAATGACAGCGACTACGAATGGGAGAACATCGGAACGTCTGGCGATATCGCACGACTGAGCGCCCAGATGACCGCGGCCCCGAGCCGGCTGGGCATGTACACCAACTACAAGAAGCTGACGCCGATTTCGGATTACGCCTACGTCTACGAGCAGAATTACAACACGGAGCTCTCCTATTACGGCAAGATCAACCGCAGCCGCGGCTGTTACGTGATGGATATTACGGGCCATATGCAGCAGCTCTGGAACAGCTACATGAAAGCCAAGGCGGATGCAGGCGGCGTAGTAGAGGACATCGACTGGGACAAGGTCACCAACCTCAAGGTTTACATCGGCCCCGAAGCCTACAGCCTTTACACGACGACGTTCGGTGTATTCCAGGGCATGTCGACGGAGGCCGGGGCAACCGTAGCGAACAACGCCCCGATCCGGTTTACTATGGCGTACAACCTGATTAAATAAACAACAGATAAACCCTTTTGCGGAACCTAAGTGTAATGCTTAGGTTTTCGCATTTCTGAAAAGCCATCACAAACAGCAATGCAGGAAAATTTAGTAATCGTAGAGTCCCCCGCCAAGGCCAAGACCATTGAGAAGTTTCTCGGCAAGGATTTCGTCGTGAAATCGAGTTTCGGACACATCCGCGACCTTGCGAAAAAGGACCTCGGCATCAATATCGACGGAGGCTACAAGCCGGTCTACGAAATCCCGAGCGACAAAAAGAAAGTGGTCGACGAACTCACGAAGCTGGCCAAGTCGAAAACCGTCTGGCTCGCGTCCGATGAAGACCGCGAAGGAGAAGCCATCGCATGGCACCTGACCGAAGTGTTGGGTCTCCCCGTCGACCAGACCAAGCGCATCGTCTTCCACGAGATCACCAAACGGGCGATCCTGGAAGCCATCGAAAAGCCGCGCACGGTCAATATGGACCTCGTGAACGCCCAGCAGGCACGCCGCATACTCGACCGTCTGGTCGGTTTCGAACTGTCGCCCGTGCTGTGGAAGAAGGTCCGCCCGTCGTTGTCGGCCGGCCGCGTACAGTCGGTCGCCGTGCGCCTGATCGTAGAGCGCGAACGCGAAATCATCGCTTTCCGCTCGGCGGCTTATTTCCGCGTCGTAGCCCAGTTCTATGCTGCGGAAGACCCGGAGAAGACGCTCTTCAAAGCTGAACTCTCGTCTCGTTTCGAAACCGAGGCGCAGGCGGAAACGTTCCTGAAAACCTGCATCGGCGCGACATTCACAGTGGCTAAGGCCGAGGAGAAACCCGCGCAGCGCTACCCCGCGCCCCCGTTCACGACCTCGACGCTCCAGCAGGAGGCGGGCCGCAAGCTGGGCATGTCGGTTTCGCAGACGATGTCCGTGGCGCAACACCTTTACGAACAGGGTCTTATCACCTACATGCGTACCGACTCGGTGAACCTCTCGCAGCAGGCGCTGGCCCAGTGCAAGGAGGAGATCACGAAACTCTACGGCGAGAAATATTCCCGCTGGTTCAACTATAAGACCAAGACCAAAGGCGCCCAGGAGGCCCACGAGGCCATCCGCCCGTCGTATATCGAGCGCCAGGCAATCGAGGGTACGCCCGCGGAAAAGAAACTCTACGACCTGATCTGGAAACGCACGGTCGCTTCGCAGATGGTCTGCGCCGAACTGGACCGCACGACCATCACGATCGACATGTCGGGCTCCTCGAACCAGTTCGTCGCACAGGGCGAGGTGGTCCGTTTCGACGGCTTCCTGCGCCTCTACTC
>JAEZTA010000078.1 GCA_023443765.1 Bacteroidota bacterium
GCCCGATGTACTGGAGCTACGAGCAGTGTGAGAAATACCTGGCCAAGAATCCCGATAAACCGCTGATCCAGTGCGAATACGCGCACGCCATGGGTAACTCGATGGGCGGTTTCAAGGAGTACTGGGACCTGATCCGGCGCGAACCCAAATACCAGGGCGGATTCATCTGGGACTTCGTGGATCAGTCGCTGCACAAGAAGGGCCGCGGCGGCGTGATGATCTACGGCTACGGCGGCGACTGGAACCCGTACGATCCTTCGGATTTCAACTTCTGCGACAACGGCCTGATCGGCCCCGATCGCATTCCCAATCCCCACATGGAGGAAGTTCGCTACTACTACCAGTCGATCTGGACGACATGGGCAGCCGACAAGGCGAAAAACGTCGTCGAGGTCCTCAACGAAAACTTCTTCCGCAACCTCGGGAACTACGACCTCCACTGGGAGGTACTCTGCGACGGGATTCCCGTATGCCGGGGCGTTGTCGACGGGCTCAAAGCCGCACCGCAGCAAACCGCACAGATCACACTCCCTTACGCCCCCGCAACGCTGCCCGCACAGGGCGAACTGCTGCTCGACGTAGCTTACAAACTCAAGACGGCCGAAGGCATCCTGCCCGCAGGCCACACCGCAGCGCGCGCCCAGCTGCCGATCCGCGAATACGTCTTCACAGCTCCTGCGGCAAAATCGGCTCCCGAAGGGGAAACGCTCGCCGTTGCAGATAACCACGTCGACCACCTGATCGTCTCGGGCAACGGCGTACGGCTCGACTTCAGCCGTAAGACCGGTCTGATCACCCGCTACGAAGCCCGCGGACTGAGCCTGCTCGCCGAGGGTTCGACGCTGCGCCCCAACTTCTGGCGCGCACCGACCGACAACGACATGGGCGCCGACCTGCAAAACAAACTGGCGGTCTGGAAGCAGCCGGAGATGAAACTCAAAACACTGACCCATTCGGAGGCTGACGGCGTGGTTACGGTGAAAGCCGATTACGAAATGCCGCAGGTACAGGCCACGCTGGAGATCGAATACGCCGTCGACAACACGGGCGCCCTCACCATCGCGCAGTCGCTCCACGCCACGCCGGGCGCAGAGGTTCCCGACATGTTCCGCTTCGGCATGCGTCTCGAAATGCCCGCCGGATTCGAACACCTGCAATACTATGGCCGCGGCCCGGGCGAGAACTACGCCGACCGCAAATCGTCGGCCTTTGTAGGACTCTACCGCCAGAGCGTCGACGAGCAGTTCTACCCCTACATCCGCCCGCAGGAGACCGGCACGAAGAGCGACCTGAGGTGGTGGCACCTGTCGGACATCGGCGGACGGGGCCTCACGGTGACCTCCGACGCTCCGTTCTCGGCTTCAGCGCTCCACTATTCGCAGGAGTCACTCGACGAAGGCCCGGTAAAACGGCAGGGACATTCGCCCGAGGTCGAAAAGCAGGAATCCGTGTCGGTATGCCTCGACAAGATGCAGTACGGACTGGCGTGCATCAATTCGTGGGGAGCGCTTCCGCTGCCCGAGTACCGGATTCCCTATGCCGACTACACGTTCCGCGTGAAGATCGCACCCGCGACCCGCTTATAGGCCGCTCAATACATGCAAGGCCGGAACCGTGAGGGATTCCGGCCTTTTTATTGGCCCCGGGACTTGCCCGGGAGGCAAAAAATGCGCATCTTTGTCGTCCGTTAAACAATCCGAACAATGCTCTATACCGAAGATACCCGCATCGAAGCGCTGGCCGTACACGTCGTCGGCAACAAATCGAAGGACGAACCGCTGATGGCCTCGCCCGAACTCTCCGCACAGGTCACCGACGAAGGGCTGATGCGCACGCTCACGACCTATTTCCTGGGCGGGTTCAAATCCGAGGAGTGTTACAATCTCTACCACGAAACCGACCTCACGTGCAACGAGGTCTGGAATTTCGCCTGCAAGATATTCGACGACCCGGAGGCGCTGCACGAACACTCGGTGAGCCTCGCCAAGCATCTCTATGAAAGCGGCATGCATCCGCAGATCAAGGGCGGCGAATTCTACGTGGTCTACTTCTCCGAATGCAGTTTCGGCGGCGAACGCACCGACGCGCTGGGGCTGTTCAAGTCCGAGACGCGCGACACGTTCCTCGATATCGAACAGCAGACGGAAGGCGTGCACATCGCGGCCCGCGAAGGCATCGACATCAAGCGGCTGGACAAGGGCTGCATCCTCTTCAACATCGAGCGCGAGGAGGGTTTCGCGGCCTTCATCGTCGACAACACCAACCGCACCGAAGCCCGTTACTGGATCGACGACTTCCTGCGCGTGCGGCAGCGGCAGGACAACTACCACAACACGCACAACACGCTGGCGATGTGCAAAAAGTACGTCACGAAACATCTCTCGAAGGAGTTCGACGTGTCGAAAGCCGATCAGGCCGAGATGCTCAACGAGACGATGAAGTATTTCCAGGAACAGGACAGCTTTTCGATGGACGACTTTTCGGAGAAGGTGATCCGCCAGCCGGAGGTCGTGGAGAGTTTCACACGTTTCAAGCAGGAATACGAGCAGGACCGCGACATCCGCATCGAGGACGAATTCGGCATCTCGGATTCGGCGGTCAAGAAGCAGGCGCGGTCGTACAAGAGCGTCATTAAGCTCGACCGCAACTTCCACATCTACGTCCACGGCAACCGCAACCTGCTGGAGCAGGGCGAGGACGAGAAGGGCAAGTTCTACAAAGTTTATTACGAAGAGGAGGAGTAGGCGCGTCAGCAGATTCCGGCCAGCACCAGCAGGAAAAGCACGAAGAACAGCACCC
>JAEZTA010000152.1 GCA_023443765.1 Bacteroidota bacterium
TTCTTGTACTGCTTGTCGATGCCTTTGAAGAAGTTTCCCACGCGCGAATTCATCGACGTGAAATACCACGACATCAGTCCGCTCAGTCCGCCCAGCAGGATGAACAGCGGTATCTGCCACAGTTCGAATGCATCGGCCGGAGCCAGTGTGATGGCCAGTATCGGGTCGAATCCGCGCAGCATGAAGGCCATTGTCGTCGCGGTGATCGAGGCGATCAGCAGCGGAATGACCGACCCGGCGGTGATGTCTAACATCAGGATTTCCAGCACGAAGACCACGCCCGTGATCGGAGCCTTGAAGATCGCCGCGAGGGCGGCTCCCGCGCCGCAGCAGAGCAGCAGCGTCGTGTGCTTGTAGTTGAGGCGCGCCAGCCGCCCGATGTTCGAGCCGATAGCCGCTCCCGTGAGCACGATCGGGGCCTCGGGCCCCACCGACCCGCCGAATCCGATGGTCGTTGCACCGCCCACGACCGAGGTCCAGCAGTTGTGCCGGGCGATGCGCGAGTTGCGGCTCGACATGGCGTAGAGGACGCGCGTCACGCCTTCCGAGATGTTGTCGCGGACGATGTATTTGACGAACAGCGTCGCCAGAATGATACCGATGGCGGGGTAGATCAGGAAAAGGACATGGGCGCTGTCCACCGGGAACCAGCGTATCAGTCCGCTTTTGATGCCGTGCAGCAGCACCTCGAACAGGTAGGTGCCCAGACCGGCGAGCACACCGACCACCACGGCCAGAAGCATCATGATCTGGCTGTTCGACAGCCTCCGGGTCAGCCGGAGGAATTCGAGGTAGATGCGGTCGGTGCGGAATGACATTTACTTACTGGTTTTGAGCAAAATGCTCGGCCTGTCCGGCGATCAGTTCCTTATCGTCGAAATAGTTGATTTTCATGGCGGCACGAACGTCTGCGAGGGTTTCGGCAGCCGCAGCGCGGGCCTTTTCCGAGCCTTCGCGGAGAATCTCGTACACCTCGCCGATGCGCGCCTCGTAGTAGTGGCGGCGTTCGCGGATCGGGTCGAGCACCTCGTTGAGGATGGCGATCAGCAGCCGTTTCACCTTCACGTCGCCCAGTCCGCCGCGGCGGTAATGCTCCTTGAGCTCCTCCAGCGAGGCATACTCGGGCAGGTATTTCGGGAAATGCTCCGGACGGCTGAAGGCGTCGAGGTAGGTGAATACCGTGTTGCCCTCGACCTTGCCCGGGTCCTCCACACGCAGGTGGTCAGGGTCGGTGTACATGCCCATCACCTTCTTTTTGACCTCGTCGGCCGTGTCCGAAAGGTAGATGCAGTTGTTGAGCGATTTCGACATCTTGGCCTTGCCGTCGGTTCCCGGCAGGCGCATGCAGGCGGCGTTGTCGGGCAGCAGGATTTCCGGCTCGACGAGCGTTTCACCGTATACGGCGTTGAATTTGTGGACGATTTCGCGCGTCTGCTCGATCATCGGCTCCTGGTCTTCGCCGACCGGCACGGTCGTGGCCTTGAAAGCCGTGATGTCCGACGCCTGGCTGATGGGGTAGGTGAAGAATCCCACGGGGATGCCCTGACGCTGGGTCGTGTCGCCCTCGGTGGCGCCTTCGGCGAATCCGCGGAGCGCGATCTCGGCCTTCACGGTCGGGTTGCGCTGGAGACGCTGCACGGTGACCAGATTCATGTAATAGAACGCCAACTCGCACAGTTCGGCTACCTGCGACTGGATGAAAAGCGTCGATTTCGCCGGATCGAGGCCTACCGAGAGGTAGTCCAGCGCCACTTCGATAATGTTCTGACGCACCTTCTCCGGGTTGTCGGCATTGTCGGTCAGGGCCTGCGCATCGGCGATCATGATGAATATCTTTTCGAACTCACCCGAGTTCTGCAACTCGACGCGGCGGCGAAGCGAACCCACAAAGTGACCCAGATGGAGCCGGCCCGTGGGACGGTCGCCGGTAAGGATGATTTTTGCCATATTTATCTTTAAACGTTTATTTTGCTGACAAAGATAGTGCAAGGCGGGAGCAGAACCAAATGCAGTTTGAGTTTTGCCGGTCCGCAGCCTATCTAGGCCGGGTGTCCATTTCCGGGGCAAAGATAATGTAAACCCGGGGAAGCGGCAAATAATTTGATGATGCTGTGATGCCGCTCGTCTTTGCGGTGGGGTTATTTTCTGCAAACATACGAAAAACCCTGCGGCGGGCCTAAAAAAGTTGACTTGTATAGATTTATTTTATATCTTCGCTTGCTGAAATAGACGCATGTTATGACGATAATCCAACTTGAGTATTTGCTGGCCGTGGCCAACTGTGGCAGTTTTTCGCTTGCCGCCGAACATTGTTTTGTAACCCAACCATCTCTGAGTATGCAGGTTAAAGCACTCGAAGAGGAGTTGGGCGTGGTGCTTCTCGACCGCTCGAAAAAGCCCGTCATCCCTACCGAGGCGGGCGAAGTCGTGCTGGAGCAGGCCCGCGAAACGATTAAGGCTTACAACTACATCCGGGAGGCTGTTGCGGAACTCAAGGGCGAGACTGCGGGCAAACTGCGACTGGGCGTCATCCCGACCATCGCGCCCTACCTGCTGCATAAATTCATCCCGGCCTTCGTGCGCGACTACCCGAAGGTCGAACTGGAAATCTCTGAGATGATCACTTCGGACATCGTCGAGGCGCTCAAGCGCGACCGCATCGACGCGGCGCTGGTCGCCAGCGGAACCTGCGGCGAGGGCATCCTCGAACAGGAGCTTTTCAACGACCGCTTCTATGCCTACGTGTCGCCCGAGAACCCGTTGTACGAGCGGCAGAACATCCGCATCGAGGAGATCGACCTGAAGGACCTGGTGATTCTGAGTCCCGGCAACTGCATGCGCGACCAGATCATCGAACTGTGTCAGGCCCGGCGTTCGATGCCTTCGCACTACTCGTTCGAATCGGGATCGCTGGATACGCTCATGCGCATCGTCGACTGTACGGCGTGCCTGACGATCATCCCCGAAATGGCCGTCGAATACATCCCTTCGGATCGCCGCGACCGCCTGAAAACCCTTTCGAAAGGAGCCACTTCGCGCAAGATTGCCGTCGCCGTGCGCCGCACTTATGTCAAGAATTCGATCATCCGCGCGCTGACCGAGACCATCCTCGCCAACGTGGATGCCACCAAGGCGTGAGGCCCCCCCCGGATCGGTGGAAAATATACGCCCGGCAGAAAACTGCCGGGCGTACTGTTTTATGTCGTGTCTATTCGGGGATCTCTATTTTCGTTGCTTTCCCTTTCCAGTCGGCGGCAATGAAGCGGCCGTCGGAGAGATTCACGAAGAATTTGACGGAAAATTCTCCGCCGTTTTTGGTCACCTTCAGGGTTCCGGATGTAACGGTGAGCGGCGAGTCGGCCTCTTGAACGGATATGTCGATCGATCCTTCGGAGTTGTCGATCTCGACCGTTGTGTCGTCGGCTGCCGCGATGATGGCGAGGTAGGGTTCGAGTGTGCCGCTCTTTACAATGGGTTTGGTCAGGTCGATGGTCTTGTCCCAGAGCGATTCCGAGATCTCGATTCCGACGTAGAAATCGGGTTCGTCTTCCGGGAGCGTCTGAAGAACTGTCGGGAGAAGCACGAGGCTGGTCCCAGCCTCACCTCCTTCCTCGGCCGGCTCTTCCACCCCATAGAAAGCGCTTTTGACCTCGCATATCTGGCCGTTGACGGTGATCGTTTGTAGGGTCACTACTTTTTTGTCCTCCTTGCAGGAGGTTGCGGTCAGAGCGAGTGCGCCGGCCAGGCAGAACATGAAGATTCTTCTCATAATTTTTGCAATGAAGTGAGTGAGTGTATCCTCAAATGTAGTGATAAATGCGGAATCGGCGGCAAAAAGAGCGAAATAATGAATCTCCGTTCGGGTAATATGCCGGCCACGACGTGTTTTTTGGCCGGTTGCTTTCAAATCTCATTCTCTTTTCGTAACTTTGTGAGGTTATAGACACCTATTTGAATATTTATGAATAAACTGATCGAAACGATCGTCAGCGCGATTGAAGATAAAAAAGGTAAGAATATTGTATCGTTGGACCTCTCGGGATTCGACGGGGCGATCTGCTCGCATTTCGTGGTCTGCAATGCCGATTCCACGACGCAGGTGTGCGCCATCGCCGCCGGAATCGAAGAGAAGGTGCTCGAAACGCTGGGCGAGAAGGTCTGGCGCATCGAAGGCCAGCAGAACGGCGTGTGGATCGCCATGGACTATGTGGACGTGGTTGTCCACGTCTTCCAGACCGAGTTGCGCGGCTTCTACAAGCTCGAAGAGCTGTGGGCCGACGCACCGCAGGTGAAGTATGAATACGAAGCGTAATCCGAATTATGGCACAGAAAAGCAAGAACAACAATAAAATGAATATGAACATGCCGCGGCCTTCGATGTTGTGGATTTACGGCCTGATCGCTGCGTTCATCATCGGCTGGTATGTCTTCGGCGATGTTAACGACACGCCGCTGCCCAGCGACTGGGCTACCGTACAGGAGATGGTCGAGAAGGGCGATGTGGAGAAAATCCAGGTCGTAAACCGTGACCAGGCACAGGTGTTTCTGAAGAAGGAGGCCGGGGACAAATACCGCAGCGACTCGGTGGACAAGCGTTTCCGCCGCCTACCCGAGTCGGGTGCGCAACTGATCTTCACTATCGGTTCGGTGGACTCGTTCCGCGAGGACCTCAAAACTGCCGAGGAGCAGTCGGGGCAGGTCGTTCCGGTGATCTATGAAAACAAGGCCAACGATTGGACTTCGGTGCTTATCAACCTGCTGCCGTGGGTCGTGATCATCGGTGCGTGGTTCTTCGTCATGCGCTCCATGTCGCGCGGCGCGGGTGCCGGCGGTGGCGGGGGCATCATGAATGTCGGTAAAGCCAAAGCGCAGGTCTTCGACAAGGACAATTCCAAACGTGTGACGTTCAAGGATGTAGCTGGTCTGGAAGAGGCGAAGGTCGAGATCATGGAGATCGTCGACTTCCTCAAGAAGGCCGACAAATACAAGGAACTGGGTGCCAAAATCCCCAAGGGCGCACTGCTCGTAGGCCCTCCGGGAACGGGTAAAACCCTGCTGGCCAAGGCTGTCGCCGGCGAGGCGAATGTGCCGTTCCTCTCGATTTCGGGTTCCGACTTCGTCGAAATGTTCGTCGGCGTGGGCGCCTCGCGTGTCCGCGACCTGTTCGAGCAGGCCAAACAGAAGGCCCCGTGCATCGTCTTCATCGACGAGATCGACGCCATCGGCCGCGCCCGCGGCAAGAACGCTGGATTCTCGGGCAATGATGAACGTGAAAATACGCTGAACCAGCTTCTTACGGAGATGGACGGCTTCCAGACCAATACGGGTGTCATCGTGCTTGCGGCTACGAACCGCGCCGACATCCTCGACAAGGCGCTGATGCGCGCCGGGCGTTTCGACCGCCAGATCGAGGTGGGGCTTCCCGACGTGAAGGAGCGTGAGGAGATTTTCAACGTCCACCTGCGTCCGCTGAAACTCGATCCGCAGCTCGACCGTTCGTTCCTGGCGCGCCAGACCCCGGGGTTCTCGGGTGCCGACATCGCCAACGTCTGCAACGAGGCTGCGCTGATCGCTGCCCGTCACAACAAGAAATTCATTTCGAAAGAGGACTTCCTCGCTGCTATCGACCGCATCGTGGGCGGTCTGGAACGTAAGAATAAGATCATTACCGACGAGGAGAAGCGCGTGATCGCGTTCCACGAGGCGGGCCACGCCACCGTTAGCTGGATTCTGGAGAACGCCAGTCCGCTGATCAAGGTGACGATCATTCCCCGCGGCAAGGCGCTGGGCGCTGCCTGGTACCTGCCCGAAGAGCGGCAGATCACCACGCGCGAGCAGATGATGGACGAACTGGCCGCCACGCTCGGAGGCCGTGTCTCGGAGCAACTGACCTTCGGCGAGATTTCGACCGGGGCGCTCAACGACCTGGAACGCGTCACCAAGCAGGCTTACGCCATGGTGGCTTATTACGGCATGAGCGAGAACGTCGGTACGCTGTCCTATTACGATTCTACGGGCCAGAGCGACATGACCTTCACGAAACCCTATTCCGAACAGACGGCCCAGCAGATCGACGCCGAGGCCAAACTGGTGATCGAGAAGGCTTATAAGATGGCCGAGAAGGTGCTCCGCGAGCATGCCGACGGTTTGAAGGAACTGGCCGAACTGCTGTTGTCCCGCGAGGTGGTTTTCACCGAGGATGTGGAACGTATTTTCGGCAAACGCAAGAAAGATATCGAACGCGAACGCAAGGAGGCCGAGGCGAAAGCCAAGGCCGAAGGCAGCCAGCCGGCTGAGGAGGAACCGAAGGCCGGAAAACAGGCCGCAGCGGTTGCCGATGAGCCGGCCAAAGCCGATGCCGCAACGACCGAACCGGCTCCCGTAGCCCCGGCCGTCGCCGCTCCCGAAACCAAATAACCCGGCAGAAACCCACTACACCCTTAAAAACTGATGAGTGAAAAAATGAAGAACCTCTGGGTGCGCACGATGAGCGGGGCTATCCTCGCCGTTGTGATGCTGGGGGCTATCGCATGGTCGCAATGGAGTTTCGGCCTGCTGCTGGCGGCGTTGCTGGTCGTCGGCATGACAGAGTTCTATTCGCTGGCCGAAGAACAGGGCAATAAACCCCAGAGGATCGTCGGGCTGGTTGCCGGATTGGTGCTTTTCGCACTGAACTTTGCATTTATTTCGGACGACATCGAGATTCTCGGCAGCGCCCGGCAGGCTTTTGCCTGCGGAATGGCTTTCCTGCTGTTGCTGCTGCCCGCGATGTTCATCTGCGAACTTTACCGCCGGCGTGAAAATCCGGCCGCCAATATAGGTATAACCTTCATGGGCGTGGTCTATGTGGCGCTGCCTTTCTCGCTGATGTGCTACATCCCGATCATCGGCACCGAAACGTGGAGCCCCTGGGTGATGCTTTTCTACGTCTTCATCATCTGGGCCAACGACGTTTTCGCCTACCTCGTGGGTATGTCCATCGGCAAGCACCGCCTCTGCGAACGCCTTTCGCCCAAGAAGTCGTGGGAAGGGTTCTTCGGCGGAATCATCGGAGCCGTAGCGATGGGGCTCGTTGCCGCCCGCGTGCTGGAGGCGAACTACTGGGTGTGGGCCGGACTGGCGCTCATCGCGGCCGTCACGGGCGTGCTGGGTGACCTGGTGGAGTCGATGTTCAAACGCGCCGCCGGCGTCAAGGACTCGGGGGCGCTGATTCCCGGTCACGGCGGGGTGCTCGACCGTTTCGACGCCATGCTGCTTTCGGCGCCGTTCGTCTTTGTGTATATGCTTTTTGTGATGTAACTGCAAACTCAATTTTGTTATGAGAATTAATAAGGAAGGATACAAAATCATCGGCTTCTCGGGTGCTGTCTGTCTGCTTCTCTGGTGGCTGTTTTACCACCTGCTGGTCCACGATGCAAATGTTTCGCTGTTGTGGTTCAGTACCCTCGTCCTGCTGTTGTTCTGGTTCTTCATCGTAGCCTTCTTCCGCGAACCCCGTCGGGTGCGCATCCACGATGCCGACCTGGTCTTTTCGCCCTGCGATGGCCGCGTTGTCGTCACCGAGGTCGTCGTTGAAAACGAGTACCTCAAGCAGGAGATGCTGCAAATCTCGATCTTCATGTCCGTCACCAATGTCCATATGAACTGGGTTCCCGTGGGCGGTACGGTCGAATATTTCAAATACCATCCGGGACGTTTCCTCGTGGCCTGGCATCCCAAGTCATCGACCGAGAACGAGCGCACGACCACCGTAGTCGCTATGCCTGCGGGCCAGAAGGTGCTCTTCCGCCAGATCGCGGGACTGATTGCACGCCGCATCATCTCCTATATGAAGGTGGGCGAGACGGTCGAGCAGAACAGCGTCTGCGGATTCATCAAGTTCGGCTCGCGCGTCGACGTGCTCGTGCCGAAGGACAGCGAACTGCTGGTGGAGATCGGCGATCCCGTCGTGGGCTCGCAAACCCCGATCGCCCGCCTGCACAAAAACCTCGAAATCGAATAGCGGCATGAAGGCAACCCCCCAGACCTTCCTGAGATTCATCGCGGGTGCGGCGATTGCTGCGGCCGTGCTGTTTCTGGTCTGGTATTTTTCGTCGATCGTCGTCTACATCCTCATTTCGGCCGTGCTGGCCGTCATGGGCAATCCGTTGGTGAAGTTCTTTTCGGGGCTGCATATCAAGGGATGGCAGGTTCCCCGCTGGTTGGCGGCCCTGGTGACGCTCGTGGTGATCTGGGTGGTGATCGTCACCCTGTGCTCCCTGTTCGTTCCGTTGGTTTTCAATAAGATAAACCAATTTGCCCATGTCGATTTTGCCGCGGTCGTGGGGAGTATCGGCGAACCTATCGCGCGGATGCAGCACGATTTGCAGACGCTCTTCTCGCTGCCCGAGAGTACTTTTTCGCTCTCCGACGAGCTGACCTCCGCCCTCAAGCAGATCATCGACATCAATTCGCTCAACCTGATCTTCTCGTCGATCATCAACCTCGTGCTTTCGTCGGTGATCGCCATTTTCTCCATCTCGTTCATCACCTTCTTCTTCCTCAAGGAGGACGGACTGTTTTATGCGATGGTCACGTCGGTTTTCCCGGAACATTACCACGACAATATCACCCGTGCGCTGGATTCGGTAACGCTCCTGCTGGCACGCTACTTTACGGGCATCCTCTCGGAGAGCCTCCTGCTTACGATCGCTGCAACGCTGGTGATGATGGCTTTCGGCATGAAGGCTGCCGATGCGGCGTTCATCGGCCTTGTCATGGGCGTGATGAATGTTGTGCCCTATGCCGGACCGCTGATCGGAGGCGTGGTTTCGGTCTTTGTGGGCATCGTTACACCGATCGAAGGTATGACCGTGGGCCATACGGCTTTTGTCATCGCGGGGTCGTTGCTGATCCTCAAGGGGATGGACGATTTTATTCTCCAGCCGACGCTCTATTCCGAACGCGTGAAGGCGCACCCGCTCGAAATCTTCCTGGTGATTCTCATCGCCGGGTCGTTGGCCGGAATCCTGGGCATGCTGCTGGCAATACCTTCCTATACGGTACTGCGCGTCTTCGCCAAGGAGTTCTTCTCGCAGTTCCGGCTGGTGCGTAAACTGACCGAAAAAATCTGATGGAACGGACGGTGATTGAAGGCGTTGTGAAACATGGACGCCGACTCGGACGTGAGTTGGGGTTTCCGACGGCCAACCTGGCTGTTCCGGCAGATATCGCTGCTGCCGACGGGGTCTACCGTTCGCGCGTTGAGGTCGACGGCAAGGTCTACGACGCCATGTCGAACCTGGGGCGTAACCCCTCGGTCGGAGGTACCGAACGACGGCTCGAAACGCATCTCTTCGACTTCAGCGGCGAGTTGTACGACCGCCTGCTGCGTGTCGAACTGCTTGAAAAAATCCGTGACGAACGTAAGTTTGCTACGGTGGAAGAACTTCGGGAGCAGATCGCGAAGGATAAGGAATATATTTTGGGACAAAAATAAAACCGTAATATCAGCCCGCATGTTGGTCGCGATGCGATAAGCCCCTCCCGAGGGAGGGGTTTGGGGTGGGGTAGACTTGTAAACACGGCGGTACGCCGTGGGTGCGATGCGCGGATAACGGCAATACGATTGATAAACTATAAACGATAATTCTATGTACATTGACAACACTCTTCCCTATAAGGTCGCCGACATGTCGCTGGCCGAGTGGGGACGTAAGGAGATTGAAATTTCCGAGCACGAAATGCCGGGCCTGATGGCCGTGCGCCGCAAATACGGCCCCGAGAAGCCGCTGAAGGGCGTCCGCGTGATGGGCTCGCTGCACATGACCATCCAGACCGCGGTGCTGATTGAAACCCTCGTGGAACTGGGCGCCGACGTACGCTGGTGCTCGTGCAACATCTTCTCGACGCAGGACCATGCCGCCGCCGCGATTGCCGCTGCGGGTGTTCCTGTCTTCGCCTGGAAGGGCGAGACCCTGCCCGAATACTGGTGGTGTACCGCCATGGCCCTCTCGTTCCCCGGCGGCAAAGGCCCGCAGCTGATCGTTGACGACGGCGGCGATGCCACACTGCTGATCCACAAGGGCTACAAGGCCGAGAACGACGCTACGACTCTCGACTACGAGGCTTCTTCGTACGAAGAAGAGGTCATCCTCGATACGCTGAAACAGATTCTGGCTGAGGACGCTCAGAAGTGGCACCGCACGGTCGCCGAATGGAAGGGCGTGAGCGAGGAGACCACTACGGGCGTACACCGCCTCTACCAGATGCAGGAGGCCGGCGAACTGCTCGTTCCGGCCATCAACGTCAACGACTCCTGCACCAAGTCGAAGTTCGACAACCTCTACGGTTGCCGCGAATCGTTGGCCGACGGCATCAAGCGTGCTACCGACGTGATGATCGCCGGCAAGGTGGTTGTGGTCTGCGGCTACGGCGACGTGGGTAAGGGCTGCGCCCGCTCGATGCGCTCCTACGGCGCCCGCGTGATCGTCACGGAGATCGACCCCATCTGCGCCCTGCAGGCCGCGATGGAGGGCTTTGAGGTCAAGACCGTCGAAAGCGCTCTGGCCGAGGGGAATATCTACGTCACCTGCACCGGTAACTGCGACATCATCACGCTGGAACACATGCAGCAGATGCGCGACCAGGCCATCGTCTGCAACATCGGCCATTTCGATAACGAAATCCAGATGGCGCGCCTCGAAAAATCCGGTGCTGTGAAGCTGAACATCAAGCCGCAGGTCGATAAATTCACCTTCCCCGACGGTCATTCGATCTTTATCCTGGCCGAAGGCCGTCTGGTGAACCTCGGTTGCGCTACGGGACACCCTTCGTTCGTGATGTCGAACTCCTTTACCAACCAGTGCCTCGCGCAGCTGGAGCTGTGGCAGGAGAACCTCGAAGTGGGTGTTTACCGCCTGCCGAAGCACCTCGACGAGGAGGTTGCGCGCCTGCACCTGGATAACCTCGGCGTCGAACTGACCCGCCTGACGAAGCACCAGGCCGACTATATCGGCGTTTCCGAGGATGGCCCCTACAAAGCTGAGCACTACCGCTATTGATCCTCGCCTGATAACGCATCACCCCGGTTCTGGACGTTCCAAAACCGGGGTGATGCTGTTTTAAGGGACCTTTTACCGGGATGTCGGGTTGAAGTATTTGTCCAGAATATCCGTCAACTGCATCCGGGTTACGGGTTTGACCAGATAATCGTTGCACCCGGCCGCCAATGCCGCCTGCCGGTCGGCATCGAAAGCGTGTGCCGTGAGCGCCACGATGGGAATCTGCTGATCGAATTTCCGGATCTCTTCCGTCGCGATCATGCCGTTCATCACCGGCATCTTCATGTC
>JAEZTA010000194.1 GCA_023443765.1 Bacteroidota bacterium
ATATAAGGGGCACTATGAGCACAGCCACCTGATCGTGCCGACGAACAAACTGCTCGAAGCCCTGTGCGACGAGAAGGGCGTCACCTACCTCGACGTATGGGGCGCGCTGGCCGACCACGACGGGCGGCTGGACAAGCGTTACACCAACGATGGCCTGCACCTGATGGGCGAGGGCTATGTGGTGTGGCGGGACGCGATCAAGCAACACGTGAAGTAGCCGCGTGCCGTTATCCAACCCCATATTCCGGCGAATTTCGCGCCTTGCCGACGAGCAGGGCGTGAGGGCCTTCGTCGTCGGAGGCTACGTGCGTGACTACTACCTGCGGCGTCCTTCGACTGACATCGACGTGGTGGTCGTGGGCAGCGGCATCGCGCTTGCCGAAGCGCTGGGCCGCGAACTGAAGGCGAAGGTCTCGGTGTTCAAGACCTTCGGGACGGCGATGGTCCGCGCCAGAGGCATCGAAGTCGAGTTCGTGGGAGCCCGCAAGGAGTCCTATACGCACGATTCGCGCAAACCCGAGGTTGAACCAGGTACGCTCGAAGACGACCAGCGGCGGCGCGATTTCACGATCAACGCCATGGCGTGGTCGTTGAACGACGCCACGTTCGGCGAACTGGTCGACCCCTTCGACGGGATGTCGGACCTCGAAGAGTGCATCATCCGCACGCCGTGCGATCCCGATGTCACGTTTTCGGACGACCCCTTGCGCATGATGCGCGCCGTGCGCTTCGCCTCGCAGCTGGGCTTCACCATCGAGGAGGAGACCTTCGAAGCCATCCGCCGCAATGCGCAGCGCATCAAAATCGTTTCGCGCGAACGCATCGCCACCGAACTCAACAAGATCGTCCTTTCGCCCGTTCCCTCGATGGGCTTCGAACTGCTCGACCTGACCGGGCTGCTGCAACTGATCTTCCCCGAGATGCACAATCTCAAGGGGGTGGAGAAGCGGGGCAAACATGCCCATAAGGACAATTTCATCCATACACTCAAGGTGCTGGATAACGTGGCGCGCCGTTCCGACGACCTGTGGCTGCGCTGGGCCGCCGTGCTGCACGACATCGCCAAGCCGCAGACGAAGGCCTACGACCCCAAGGTGGGCTGGACCTTCCATGGCCACGAGGTGTTGGGTTCGAAGATGGTTCCGGCGATTTTCCGCCAGTTGAAACTGCCCCTGAACGAGCATATGAAATTTGTGCAGAAACTGGTTTTCCTTCACCTGCGGCCCATCATCCTTTCCGAAGACCTCGTGACCGATTCGGCCGTGAGGCGGCTGCTGTTCGAGGCGGGCGACGACGTGGAGGCGCTGATGACCCTCTGCGAAGCGGACATCACCTCGGGCATCGATGCCAAGGTACGGCGCTACCTGGCGAATTTCGAGCTGGTGCGCCGCAAGATGAAGGACCTGGAAGAGCGCGACCGGGTCCGCAACTTTCAGCCCCCGATCTCGGGCGAGTTGATCATGGAAACTTACGGCATCGGCCCGGGGCGCGTGATCGGCGACATCAAGGAGATTCTCAAAAACGCCATTCTCGATGGCGAAATTCCCAACGATTACGATGCGGCCTACGCCCTGATGGAGCGGCTGGCCGCCGAACGCGGACTGACCAAGGTAACCCGGTAACCCGGGTGTCGGCTCCGTGCCGCAGCGTTACGATCTGTTGTTATCCGGATTATTAAACCTTTCCGCTTCCAGTTGGGCGCGGGATTTCGATTTGGTGACGAGCCATACCCCGATGAAGACGCACAGCGCTGCGGCTGCTTTGGTGAACCCGAACGTGTCGAGGCCGATGGCGACGGTGAATAGCACCGCCACGATGGGCTGCACGTAGTTGTACATCGACACGACCGTCGGGCGCAGGTGACGCTGGGCGATGGGGACCATCAGGTAGGAGAAGAACGTCGCGCCGACCACCACATAGCCGATTCCGGCCCAGGTCCGGGGCGCCAGTCCGGCGTAGTCGACCTCGGTCAGCGGACGGTAGTAGATCACCACGGCGACTATGGCGGCGAAAAGGAACATCCATTTCATCGTCGTCACGGGCGAGTAGCGGACGATCACGTTGCGGAATGCTGTGAGGTAGGTGGCGAAACTGATGGCGCTGACGATGCACAGCAGGTCGCCTTTGACGCTCGACGACTGCCCCGCGCCGTGCTGGCTTACGAGAATCAGGATCAGCGCCCCGGCACATCCCAGGAAGACACCCCCGGCCTTGAGCCATGTGATCGGTTCGCGCAGGAACAGCGTCGCCAGCACCATCGTCAGTACGGGGACGATCGTGGCGATGATTGACGTGTCGATGGGCGAAGTGAGCGACAATCCCCAGAGGAAAAGCATCTGATTGAGCTGGATGCCGAAGACCGAAGCCAGCAACAACAACAGGATGTCGCGCGGGGCGATCCGTTCGCGGGGCAGGAAGAGCGAGACCGTCCAGAAGAGCAACGCGGCGCCCACCATGCGGTAGATGCTCAGTGCAAAGGGACTGACCCCGCCGGGGTTGGCCTCAGACCAGAGCACGCTCTTGCCGATCGGGGCGTTGAGCCCCCAGACGATGTTGGCGGCCAGCAGGGCCGCATGTCCTTTCAGTTTTCCCTTGTCCATCGTTCGTAACGCATTTGACGGGTGCAGGATCGGCTTCCGGCTGCAACGCTTGCAGCCCCTGGAACCCGGTTCTCAGCCGGTGCAAAGATACAGCAAAATTTGGTGCAATAATTGCCCCGTAAACCTTTTGTGAGTAAAACGCGCTATAACCTCGATCTGGTCTTTGCCAACGTCTTTTTCGGAGCGAATTTTTCGTTCTATGTCTCGCTCACGCGCAACTACCTCGATTTTCAGCAGATTTTCATGTTGCAGGTGCTTTCTGCGGCGGTTTTCTTCATCCCCTTCGCGCTCTTTTCGCGCTACTCCTACCGCATCACCTGGCGCGATGCGGGCAACATCCTGATCGTCACGCTGCTGATCGTCTACGGCTGGATGTACATGCTGCTGTGGGGATCGTCCTATACCTCGCCCATCGACGCGTCGGTCATCGCCACGCTCGGCCCGGCCGTCACACTGATCATGGACCACCTGATGCATCCGCGCAAATACATCAAGGCGCGTATCGTGGGGGTGGTCTGTGCGCTTATCGGCGCCGGAATCCTGATTTTCAGCGACGGATTCTCGCTCACCCACGGCAGTCGTGCGCAAGGAAACCTGTTCGTGCTGGTGGCCGTGGTGGCCATCGCCATTAATACGGTGATTATCAAGCCGCAGTTGGAAAAACTGGGCACACTGGTCGTGATGGGGTGGTATTATATCATCGGGCTGGCCATAACGGCGCCTTTCTTCTGGAAATATATTGACCACGTGCAGTTCCTGCGGCTGCCGTTGCAGGCGCAGGCCGAACTGGCGTATATCCTCATCCTGGGAACCGTCCTGCCGATGTACCTGCTCTACCGGGGCACGGAAAAACTGACCTCGGTCCACACGGCGCTCTACCGCTACATCCAACCCGTGATCGCGGGTATTCTGGCCATTACGCGCGGGCAGGCGCATTTCGATGCGGCGAACATCACCGCGATGGTCTTCATCTTCGCGGGCGTCATCCTGGTCGTGGTCGGCTATAAATACTATGTCCGCCACGGACTGCCGAGGCTGCGCAGCGACGGACGCTTGCCCCATTAATCGGCCAGCAGCCGTTCGCGCCAGGCGTCGGGAACCGGTTCGCTCTGCTGCCGGGCAAAGTCGAAGACGACCATCACCGAGCGGCTTTCGCTACGCACCTCGTCGCCTGCCAGCAACCGCTGAAGCAGCGTCAGGCTCTTCGTTCCCACTTTTTCGCAGGTAGTCGTCACCCGCACGGGGTCGTGCATTCGCACCTGCCCCTGGTAGGAGGTCGAAGTCGAGACGGTGAGAATCCGCAGGTCGCCCAGCAGCACCTCTGCGCCCAGCACTTTTTCGTAGTACTCCATCTTGCCCACGTCGAAATACATCTGCTGCGATACGTTGTTCACGTGCTGAAAGGGGTCGACATCCGAAAACCGTTTCTGAATGGGGGTTACAAGCGTACGCGCCATCTTATTCGCGGATGATTTTCACCTCGCCGCCTTCGCCGAACGCGATGATCGACGAGGCTTTGCGGGTCGGTTTGCCTTCGAAACGGGGGTTGACGACGAAATCCACGCCGTCGATGATCTCTTTGTCCACGTCCTGCAGTCCGACGGGCGTCGCTTCGCCCGAGATGTTGGCCGAGGTCGAGACGATGGGTTTCCCGAGTCCGCTGAGCATCCGGCGGCAGAATTCGTGGTCGGGGATGCGCACACCGAGCGTCCTCTCCTCGGGAATGAGGTTTTCGGCCACGCCTGCAGCTCCCGGCAGGATAGCCGTCAGGGGGCTCGTGGCCATCTCCATCACCTCGAAGGCGATGCCCGGGGCCTTGTTGACGTAACGCACGGTCATGTCGGCCGAGGCGCACAACACGAGCATCGACTTCTTGTTTTCGCTGCGCTTGAGTTTGTAAATTCGCTCCACAGCGGCGGCGTTCGTCGCGTCGCAGCCCAACCCCCAGACCGTGTCGGTGGGGTAGAGGATGATGCCGCCCGCGCGCATCACGCGCACAGCCTCGTCGGCCTCTTTCTGCATTTCGGTTTCTTTCTGCATGACCGGATTAATTTATAGGTAAGATTTCGATCCAGTAGTCATCCGGGTCGTTGATGAAATAAAGTCCCATGTCGGGGTTCTCGTAGCTGATGCAACCCATTGCGCGGTGGTATTCGCGCACCTCGTCGTAGTCGCCGGCCACGCGCATGCAGAGGTGGCTCTCGTTCTCGCCCAGTTCGTAGGCCGAGGTGTGGTCGCGCAGCCAGGTGAGTTCCAGGCGGAACGGGGTTTGCCCGTCGCCCAGGTAGACCAGCGTGAACGAGCCGTCGGAGGCCTGCTTGCGGCCCACTTCCTTCAGCCCGAGCGCCTTGTCGTAGAAGGCGATGCTGCGTTCGAGGTCCGTGACGTTGATGTTGAAATGGTCGAAACGACTTTTGATCTCCATAATCGCATGTTTTTGTTTCGCACAAAAATAGGCAAAAAAATGCGAATTCTTAATTATGAATTCTGAATTGTTTTATACCTTTGCACCACTGATAGAAAAAACCGAAAAAACGATAATTGTATGGGAAGAGCCTTTGAGTATCGCAAAGCGCGAAAAATGAAACGCTGGGGCCACATGGCCCGTGTCTTCACCAAGCTGGGGAAGGAGATTGAGATCGCCGTCAAAGCCGGAGGTCCCGACGCTTCGGCCAATACCCGCCTGCGCATTCTGATCCAGAATGCCAAGGCCGAGAACATGCCCAAGGAGAACGTCGAGCGCGCCATCAAGCGTGCCACGGAGAAGGATGCCGCCGACTACAAGGAGGTGATCTACGAAGGATACGGCCCCAACGGCATTGCATTCCTCGTCGAAACCGCCACCGACAACACCAACCGTACCGTGGCCAACGTGCGCATGTACTTCAACAAGTGCGGCGGTACGCTGGGCAACAGCGGCTCGGTCGGCTTTATGTTCGACCACAAATGCGTCTTCAAATTCAAGGCTGCGGCGGATGTCGATCCCGAGGAACTGGAGCTGGAGATGATCGACCTGGGTGTCGACGAGTTCTACCCCGAGGAGGACGGCATCACGGTTTACGCCCCTTACGAGTCGTTCGGCGCCATCCAGAAGTGGCTCGACGACAAAGGTTTCGAGATCGTGTCGGGTGAATCGGTACGCATCCCGACCGACGTGAAGGAACTCGACGCCGAAGGCCGCGAATCGGTCGAAAAGCTGGTCGAGAAACTCGAAGAGGACGACGATGTGGTGAATGTTTACCACACCATGAAAGACGCCGACGAAGAGTAGTTTTCAATGATTGCGGCGCACCTGCCGCACATCCCTCAAATCCCCGGACGGGACGTACTTCGAGTACTACCCGTCCGGGGATTTTTCACGATGCACAGCATTTACACCGCACTGATCGAAAACCCGGTCCGGAATTCCTTTGCGTGCCGGAGCCGTGACGGTCACTCAAACCATATGAACCGCTCGTTGCTCGTCAGGCAGGCGGGGCAGTAGCAGTCGACGTATTCCGATGAATAGAGATTGCCGCAGACCGGGCAGACCGAGAACCGGCATGTGTCCGGAGCATTGTGGGTATGCTCCCGGCAGCGTTCCAGCAGGGTGATATTGCGCAAATCCCCTGCCGACGCCCAGATCAGCACCCGCGCTACGTAGCGGTTCCCGCGCTCCATTGCACGCCGGATATCCGCCCCGTTGCGCTCCTCGTAACTCATCCGTTCGTAGTTGATGCTCCGGTCGAGGTTGCCGTCGGTCGTACCCCCGAAGATGACGATTTTACCCGGAGGAGTGTAATGGCCCCCGAGATGCATGATCGCCGTCGCGCAGTTGTTCTCCTGCAGGCGCTGGGAGAAAGCCATGGCCCGGAACAGCCGTTCGGCTTCACGGCGTTGCTCGTCGGCAGCAATGCCTGCGAAATGGTCGTACTGCACCGATTTGACATGTTTGCGGCGACAGCAGGCATCGAGGTCTGCGAGCGCTTCGGCCCACGGCGGGCTTTTCGGCATCCGGGGCTCGCGCGTCGCTGCGTAGTACAGCCAGACAAGGATGAACGCCGATGCCACGAAGAGCGAAAGTATCAGACTGAGATGCAGTTTCATAATTCTATTCCGGGGAAAAGCCGCAGTTCGGAACGTGCATTTTTTGTGCCAACGAATTTTCGGTTATGCCTCTTCGGGGAATTTTTGCAACCCGGTTTTGGTTTTCGGCTCCCAATTCCTATATTTGCAAATCCGTCCCTGCGGAAACCCAGAAACGGGACGGTCCTATCTATGAAAATCGGACTGAAAATATTTGCTGTCGCGGTTGCGGCCCTGCTGGCTGTCGGTTGCGGCGATAAAAATAAGGGCGGTGAGGACGAGTCGAATTACGACGGCTGGATGTTGACCCAATGGAAGGGCGGTGACGCCCTGACCGGTACGATCTACCTGCAACTCGGGGAAGACGGGTCATTCACGCTTTACCAGAGTTTCAAAACATTCGGATATGAGAAATATACCGGAACCTATACCATCAGCACCGTTCCGGAGACCGAACCGATTCTTTCGGGAACGTATGCCGACGGTATGCCGTGGGACAGTAGTTATGTGGTCGAAAAAATGACGAAGAGGGAACTGCGGCTCCGTGCCCGGAAGGACGGCTTCGTCTCGGTCTATTCCGGGGTCGCGATTCCCGCTTTGGTGAAAGACGGGGTTACGGGCAAGGGCCTGCGTGTCGCTGCGACCGGGAAATCGTTTCTGTAACGGGATCGGAACAAACAGGGAGGGCGGACCTGCGGGTCTGCCCTTTTTCGGTTAAAAGATGGCGCAGACCTCCATGCTGAAGGTCAGCTTGTGGAGCCGTTGGCGCGACGAAGTCACCACAGGCGGGGCCACATCGTAGTCGGTCGTGAACCGTACGCCGAGGTTCTGCGTGGCGAGGTAGGTCGTCGAAAAGCCCGTTCCGAAGGAGAATCCGGCACGGCCTTCCAGCTTCCGGAGGTCCGTGTTGGCCGATTTGTAAATCTCGCATCCGCCGAGCAGCTTGCCTCCCACGAGCCACCGCATCGAGAAGGGGTAGGAGAAATAAGGCCCGGCGTACATCGACGCGCACTCCAGGTTGTCGTTCTGGGCCACGCCGTTGACCTTCATGCGCAGGTTGGTGCACGACATGCGCCCGCCGACGCCCCAGTAAGGCGATCCGAACCAGGCTCCCTGCACCGAGACAGCCGGACCCGAAAGCAACTGCAGGTGCATGTCGGGATAGAGCGTGTAGCTTCCCGGGACGGTCGAAAATCCGAGGCTGAACCCGAGGAACGACGGACGGCGGTAACGGTCATAGACCGAGTAGGTTTCCGTGACGTTGAGGCCCTTTTCCTTGAAGATCAGATCTGTGAGGTAATATCCCAACTCGGTGGCGAGGATGCCGATGCCGGCTCCGACCATGATGTCGCTCATCCAGTGGCGGTTGTTGAGCTGGCGGGTGACGCCCGTGACCGTCGCCACGGTGTAGCCGCCGATGCTGTACCACGGGCTGCGGTGGCCGTACTCCTTGTGGAGCATCGTGGCCGTCATGAAGGCTGTGGCCGTGTGCCCCGAGGGGAAGGAGTTGCGCGACGACCCGTCGGGGCGCATCACGCGGCAGGAGTATTTGAGCGAGTTGACGCCGATGGTCATCAGCCCCGCCGAAAAGGCGTCGGAGACCAGCATGCGGCCCCACGAACTGCGGCTCTTGACGCCGCAGGCCTTCAGGGCGACCATCGCCCCTGCCGGGGCATATTGGAGGTAATCGTCGTAGTCGTGGCGGAACGAACGGCTGTAACCGTTGCGCAGGCGCCGGAAGTCGGCGTCATAGGCCTGCATCACCACGCCGCCCACGATCAGCGGGGTGCCGATGAAGAGCATGCGGTAGGCTTTCGTCGAAGTGTGGCGGTCGATGCGCTGGCGGAATGCACCCCCGGCGCTCATATCCGTGCTGTCGGGCAACTGCGCCCATGCTCCCAGGCCCACGAATGAGAGCAGACAGGCGGCGGTAAAACGTTTGAACATGGATCTCCCGGAACTTACCTTTTTCTACGGATTGCACGGATGATTTCGCCGCCGATGGCCAGCAGCGAGGTGAAGCCGATCACCTCGGCCCATTGCGCCCACGAGAGCGGCTCGGTGCGGAACACCTCGCCCCCGAACTCCACGATCAGCACCTGTCCCACGCCGATTGCCGCGAGGATGAAGAAAAATTCGCGACAGCCGCCCAGGCAGGTGAAGACCGAATGGCGTGTCTCGAATCCTTTGGCGTTGAACATGTTCCAGAATTGCAGGAAGACGAACGTCGAGAAGAATACGGTCAGTTGGTTCACCGTTAGTTCGCCCTGTGTGATCGTCCACCAGAAGAGCATGCCCAGCAGTACGACCACCATCACCATGCCGCACGTAAAGAGCGTGCGGGCCATACCCGGCGTGATGATGAATTCGTCTCTCCGGCGCGGTTTGTCGCGCATCACCTCGGGGTTGGGCGGCAGCGAAGCCATGGCCATCGCCGCGAAGGTGTCCATGATGATGTTTACCCAGAGAATTTGTACCACGGTCAGCGGCATGTCGGTTCCGAATACCGCGCCGATGAAGCAGATGGTGATGGCCGCGAAGTTGATCGTCAGCTGGAACAGCACGAACCGCTGGATGTTGCGGTAGAGCGAACGGCCCCACATGACGGCCGTTGCGATCGAGGCGAACGAGTCGTCAAGCAGCGTGATGTCCGAAGCGTCCTTCGCCACGGAGGTTCCCGAACCCATCGAGAGGCCCACGTTGGCGAAATTGAGCGCCGGGGCGTCGTTCGTGCCGTCACCCGTCACGGCTACCACCTCGCCGCGCTGCTGCAACAGTTGCACGAGGCGCTGTTTGTCCAGCGGGCGGGCCCGGGACATGATTTTGAGTTCCTGCACGCGTTCGAGTAACTCCTCGTCGCTCATTGCGGCGAACTCCGTGCCGGTGATGTGGTTGCGGTCGCCGTCTTTGGCGTCGTCCCACAGCCCGATCTGGCGGGCGATCTCGCGCGCCGTGGCGGGAGTGTCGCCCGTGACGATCTTCACGCCGATGCCCGCTTCCAGGCAGCGTCCCACGGCAGCCGGAACGTCCTCGCGGACCGGGTCCGAAATGGCTGCCACCGCCGCGAAGTGCAGCCCGCCCGCCTTGACCGCTTCGAGGCAGTCGTCCGACGCGGTTTCGGCCCATGCCACGGCCAGCGTACGCATGGCGCGGCTCTGGAAGCCGAGGAGTTGTTCGGCGACCTGCGCATCCTTGCCGTCCGGGGTGCACATCGTGCGCACGATCTCCGGGGCGCCCTTCACGCAGAGGATGCGGCGGCCCGAAATGCCGCTTTCGACGATCGTCGCCATGTATTTCCGCTCGGTCGAGAAGGTCAGCCGGTCGACGATTTTCGCCTCGGCGCGCAGCGGTTCGTAATCCTCGCCCCGGGAGCGGAGCCATTCGAGCAGGGCCCCTTCCGTGGGGTTGCCGATGATGTGCCCCTCGGGGTCCAGAAAGGCCGTGGTATTCAGGGCCACGACTTCGGCGAATTCCCGTTCGGAGAGCGCGTCGTAACGGATCAGTTCCTGTACGTGCATGCGGTTCTGGGTGAGCGTTCCGGTCTTGTCGGTGCAGATGACCGTCACGGCGCCCATCGTCTCGCAGGCGTGCATCTTTCGTACGAGGTTATTGGTCTTGAGCATCCGCCGCATGGACATTGCCAGCGACAGCGTGATCGACATCGGAAGTCCCTCGGGCACAGCCATGACGATGATGGCTACCGAGACCATGAAGATGTTGAGCACCTGCTGCGAGATGGTCAGCCAGTCGCCTTCGAGCATGTTGCCTACGAAGATCGCCTTGCCCAGCATCACGCAGAAGATCAGCGCCGAGAGGGCGATGCCCAGCCGGCCGATCAGGCGCGAAAGGCGCGTCAGCTGCCGGTCGAGGGGTGTCTGCTCTTCGCTCTGCACGGTCGACTGCTCGGTGACGCGCCCGGCTTCGGTCGAGTCGCCTACGGCCGTTATGACGGCCACGCCGTAGCCGTCGGCCACGGTCGTGCCCCGCAGTACGATGTTCGACGGATAGGTCGCCTCGGCGTCGAAATGCGCCTCATCGACGGTCTTATCCACTTCGAGTTCACCCGTAAGGGTCGATTCGTTGATCTTCAGCGACACCGCTTCGACCAGTTCGCCGTCGGCAGGGATCGTCTCGCCGCTCTCGATGTAGACCACGTCGCCCGTGACCACTTCGTGACGCGGAATTTCGCGGATCGCACCGTCGCGCATCACCTTTACGGGGATGTCGTCGTTGACCTGGTTCAGCCGGCGGAAACGCCGCTGGGCGTCCCATTCGAACCAGAACCCGACGCACGTGGCGAGGATGATGGCGCAGATGATGCCGACGGACTCGGTGAAGTCCTTGTGGATAAATCCGATGGCCAGCGACAGCACGGCGGCCAGCAGCAGGATGCGGATGATCGGGTCGCGGAATTTCTCAAGCAGTAAGCGCCAAACCGAATCGTCCTTCGGCGGGGTGATGACGTTGTTGCCGTGACGCTGGCGGCTTTCGTCGACTTCCTGAGAGGTCAGGCCTTTGGGATTGTAGCGTATCATGTGTGAGGATTAGATTTTATGCACGGAAAACTGCCGTGTCGAGGCATCGAGCCGCACGGCGATGAACAACAGGATGGTGAAGGCGATGAGCGACGAACCTCCGTAGCTCATGAACGGCAGTGGAATGCCCATCACGGGCATCAGGCCGATGGTCATGCCCACGTTGACCAGCACGTGGAACAGCAGGATCGCGGCCACGCAGTAACAGTAGATGCGCCCGAAAGGCTCCTGCTGCCGCTCGCCCATGCGCATCAGGCGCAGGATCAGCAGACACAGCAGCGTCAGCACCACGACGGCGCCCACGAAACCCCACTCTTCGCCCACGGTGCAGAAGATGAAGTCGGTGTGTTTCTCGGGGACGAATCCGTATTTGATCTGGGTGCCTTCGAGGAAGCCCTTGCCCCAGAAGTTGCCCGAGCCGATGGCGATTTTGGCCTGGTTGACGTTGTAGTCGGTTCCGAGCGGGTCGCTGATGATGCCCAGGAAACTCAGGATGCGGTCGCGCTGGTGTTGTTTGAGGATCGAGTTGAAGATGTAGTCGGTGGTGGGCAGGAAGACCAGCGAGCCGACGAACAGCCCCAGCGTGATGAAGATATTCGCGAGGTTCGAGCGGTAGGCGTAGGCTGCGACGAAGACCACCGCCAAGAGGGTCATCGTGAGCAGGCTGTGGTAGAGGTCGAGCGTTCCCGGGGCGATGAACGCCATTGCGAGGCACAGCAGGATGCTCGACAGCAGCAGTACGGCGAGGAATACGAGCCGCGAGCGCCACTGTCCGTTCATCATCGCTTCCGAGAGCGTGCAGACCAGAATCAGCGTCACGAGCAGCGTCATCGGCGAGAGGAGGAACGAGACGATGAACAGCCCGGCGATCAGCAGCACCGGAATACAGAGCCATTTGTTGAGTCCCTCGCGGTAGAGCACGAAGAGGAACGACCCCAGCACGATGCCCGAACCGGTGTCGTTCTGCAGGATGATGATGAAGAGCGGAATGCAGATCACGACGGCGACCTTGAAGAGGTCGTTGGCGCGGTTGATCGAGAAGGAGTATTCGCTCATCACGCGTGCCAGGGCCAGCGCCGTGGCGATCTTGGCGAACTCGACGGGCTGCACGCGGAACGAGCCGAACTCGAACCACGCCTTCGCCCCGTTGACCTCGCGACCGAACAGCAGCGCGGCGATGAGCAGCGCAATGCCGCCCAGATAGGCCGGGTAGGCGAACATGTGGTAGAAGCGTTCGTCGAGCAGCAGCACGATGAGCGCCGTGACCCACGCCACGCCGATCCACATCAGCTGCTTCATGTAGAAGTGCGAGAAGGAGAACAGGTCGGCCGTGCTGTCGTCATACGAGGCCGAGGTGATCGAAATCCATCCCGCCACGACGATCAGCACGTAGAGCAGGACGGTCCAGAGGTCCACGCCGTAGAAGATGCCGCTATGTCGGTTATTTGTCATAAGCGGGGTAGTATATGGGTGCGTTCTTGATGTATTCCACCAGTTCGGGACGGCGGATCGTGTCCGTCAGGTAGTACTCTTCCAGCAGGCTGGCGATCGGCAGGGCTGCCGAAGCGCCGAAACCGCCGTTCTCGACATAGACCGAGATGGCGATCTTCGGGTTGTCCTTCGGGGCGAACGAGAGAAACGTCGAGTGGTCGCGTCCGCGCGGGTTCTCGGCCGTTCCGGTCTTGCCGCAGACATCCCATCCGTCGAGCCGGGCGCGCGTCGAGGTTCCCCCGACGTTCACGCCGCGCCACATGCCCTCGACGATCGGTTCGAAGTGTTTGGCATCGACCTTTGTGTAGTGGCGTTCGTAGAAACGGGCGTCGAGCGAATCGCGCCCTTCGATTTTCTTCACGATGTGGGGGATGTAGTAATAGCCCCGGTTGGCGACGATGCACGCCAGGTTGGCCAGCTGCAACGGCGTGCAGCCCAGCGCATCCTGCCCGATCGAGAGCGACAGCACCGTGAGCGAGTTCCACGAACCCCGGTACTGGCGGTCGTAATAGGCGCGGTCGGGCACATAGCCGTTGCCCTCGTCGAGGAAGTCCGAACCCAGCTTGCGTCCGAATCCGAAGCTCTCGACATACTCCTTCCAGACATCGTAGCCCTCTTTTACGCTCCCGTATTTCGGATTGTCGAGGATGTCACGGAAGACGTAGCAGAAGTAGGCGTTGCACGAGGTCGCCACCGCGAAGCGCAGGTCGAGCGGCGAGGCGTGGGCGTGGCAGGCCATCTTCAGGCGGCCCGCCTGGTAGCCCATGTGGCAGGAGTGCATGTCCGAAGGCCGGAGCACCCCTTCCTGCAGGCCGATCAGTCCCTGCACCAGCTTGAAGGTCGATCCCGGGGGATATTTGGCTTTCACGGCGCGGTTGAACAACGGCTTGCGCTTGTTGTAGAGCATCTTCATGTAGTTGTTGCCCCGCTCGCGGCCCACCAGTTCGTCGGGGTCGTACGTCGGCGAGGAGACCATCATCAGGATTTCGCCCGTCGCCGGTTCGATGGCCACCGCAGCGCCGACCTTGCCGCGCATCAGTTCTTCGCCCAGCAGTTGCAACCGGGCGTCGATGGTGCTTATCAGGTAGCTTCCCGGTTCGGGAACCGAGTCGTAACGGCCGTTCATGTAGGAGCCCTTGATCGCCCCGTGGGTGTCGATCTCCTGTATCTTGACCCCCTTGCGGCCCCTGAGCAGCGGCTCGTAGGCCGATTCCACGCCGCTCATGCCCACGTAGTCGCCCGTTTTGTATTCCGGGTTGCGTTTCAGGTAGTCGGGGTTGACCTCGCTCACATAGCCCAGCAGGTTGCCGCCCACTTCGCGCGGATATTGGCGCACGGTGCGGTAGACGGTGTAGAAGCCCCGGAAGTTACATTCGTCGAAACGTAGTTTGTCCTCCTTGGAGATGTAGCTCGTCACCAGACGCGGAGCCCGCGGCCGCATCCGGGCATTTTCCAACTCGCGTTCGAGTTTGGCGCGCGAAAGTCCCAGTACGTCGCACATGCGGGCCGTGTCGAATCCCTGTTTGCCGATCTCGCTCGATATGACCATCAGGTCGTAGCACTCGCGGCTCTGCACGAGGTATTCGCCGTTACGGTCGAAGACCTCGCCGCGCGGCGGGTATTGCACCACGTGGCGCAGCACGTTTGCCCGGGCCAGTTCGTTGTAGCGCGAATCGAAGAGCTGGATGTAGGCCAGCCGGCCCACGATCAGCGCAAAGATCAGCAGGACGACGACCTGCAGGGTTCGCATCCGCATGAAACTCTCCGAGTTCCTCATATGCGCACGGGAATTTTGGCGGTGAAGATGCGGGCGATGATCCAGATGAATGCCACGGATACCACCGTGCTGACGACGATGCGCAGCAGCAGGTGGAGTATGTGGGCCAGTGAGAGGGTTTCCAGTGCGAAGAAGACGGTATGGTGCACGAGTGTCAGCACCACCAGATAGGTGATGAACTTCCGCTGTCCCAGGCGTGCCGGGGAGGGGATGCCTCCTTCGCGGACGTTGTCACGGCCACAGATCATCCCGGCGAGGGTCGGGCGCAGGAAGGCGATCAGCAGCGTTGCGATCGTATTGATCCCGGCGGCCCCCATCGCGAAGTCCATCGTGACGCCCAGCGCCAGCCCGGCGCCCAGCACCGCGACGGGCGTGGTGTCCAGCGGCAGCAGGGCGATGAAAACGATGTATATGAGCGGGTTGAGGTAGATGCTGATCGTCAGGTTGTCGAACAGGAAAACCTGAAGCAGCACTGCCGCCGCAAAAAGTCCGAGGTATGGTAGTGTGCGATGCATTTATTCGGGCCGGGTATGTTGTTCGATTTGTTCGCTTTGCTGCAGGTTGCGGATCTCGTAGAGGTCGCGGTTGCCGACCAGCACGACTTCGCCCAGCCGCGACATTTCGGCCGCGAGCCGCACGCGCACCGTGTAGGCCGTGCGGGTTTCGTTGAGCGAGGCGCTCTCGACCCAGCCGATCAGCACGTCGGCGGGGAAGTACTGCGAGAATCCGGTCGTGACGACCTCCTGCCCGGGCTGCGGGTTGGCGTATTTCGACAACTCGCCGAGGATCACCACCTGCTGGTCGAGCCCGTCCCAGTAGATCGAGCCGTAGTACTCGGTGTCGGCGAGTTTGCCGCTGGCGCGGAACGAGGTGTTCAGCACCGACATCGCCACCGAATAACGCTCCGTGCAGTCGACGATGTAGCCGGCCATTGCGCCGTCGGACGAGAGTACGGCCATCTCCTCCATCACGCCGTCCTTGCGTCCGCGGTTGAGCGTGATGAGGTTCTGCGACCGGTTGATCGTGTTGGCTACGACCGATGCGGTGGCGAAATGGTATTTCGATTCGCCGATGTCCTGCATGTAGCTGTCCAGCCGCGCATTGGTTTCTGCCTCCTCGTACTGGGCGAGGCGCTCTTCGAGCTGCGCGACGCGTCCCGCCAGCAGGCGGTTTTCGCGCCCGAGGGTGAAATAGCGGCGTACGCCCGCAAAAAGCCCGTGCATGCCGCCGGCGACCTGGTTCGACCGGGCCAGCAGCCGCGCCTGGGTATAGTACGAGGAATGTGCGTAGTAGCTGATGGCCGCGACCTCCAGCACCACGAACAGTACCACGACGTAGACGCTCCGTATGAACTCGAACAGCTTGCGCAAAGTTTCGCCTTAATTTAAGATTGCGGACCGAGGCCCGCAATCATATGTTTTTATTTCATCAGGAATGAGAAGCGGTTGATATTCTTCAGCGCGATGCCCGTTCCGCGTGCAATGGCCCGCAACGGGTCTTCGGCGATGTGGAACGGAATGCCGGTCTTCTCGTTCAGCCTCCGGTCGAGGCCCTTGATCAGCGCCCCGCCGCCGGCGAGGTAGATGCCGTTCTTCACGATGTCGGCGTAAAGCTCGGGCGGCATGGATTCCAGCACCTTCATCAGCGCAGCATCGATCTTCGTGAGCGACTTCTCCAATGCGTAGGCGATTTCGCTGTACGAGAGCGACACGGTCTGCGGCAGTGCCGTCAGCATGTTGGGACCCGTCACCACGAAATCCTCGGGTTCCTGCTCCAGGTCCGAAATGGCGGCGCCGATCGAACATTTGATCGCCTCGGCCGTGCGTTCGCCGATGCGGATGTTGTGCTGCTGGCGGACGTAGCTCTGGATGTCGTTGGTGAAAACGTCGCCCGCGGTGTTGATCGACTCCGAGCAGACGATGCCGCCCAGCGAGATGCAGGCTATCTCCGTCGTGCCGCCGCCGATGTCGATGACCATGTTGCCTTCGGGGGCTTCGACATCGAGGCCTGCGCCGAGCGCTGCGGCCATCGGTTCGTAGATCATGTAGACCTCGCGGCCCCCGGCGTGCTCGGCCGAGTCGCGCACGGCGCGTATTTCGACGTTCGTTGAGCCGGAAGGGATGCAGATCACCATGCGCAGCGAGGGTGCGAAGAGGCTGCCCGAGGTCTTGACCTTCTTGATCATGCCGCGCAGCATCAGCTCCGTGGCGTTGAAATCGGCGATCACACCGTCTTTCAGCGGACGGATCGTCTTGATGTTCGGGTTGGTCTTCTCGTGCATCTGGCGGGCCTGTTGGCCGATGGCCACGAGTTTGCCGGTGTGCACATCCAAAGCCACGATCGAAGGTTCGTCGACGACGACCTTGCCGTTGTAAATTATCAGCGTGTTGGCCGTTCCGAGGTCGATGGCCAGCTCCTGTGTCAGCGAAAAAATTCCCATACTTCTACACCCAACTGTTCTATTTCGTGAAATACTTTATTCTCAATTAAATACGCGCCCGCGATGCCGCTTCGGACTCCGGTGGATGACATATCCGGACAAAGGTAGCAAAAAGCCCCGGAAATTTTTGTATTTTATTCTAATTTTTTTTAATTACATTTGTGCTGGAAAAACTGAATCTCCGCATGGAATATAAAATCGGAACCGAAGCCCGCTGTGCGGTCATCGGCTATGGAAGCTGGGCGACGGCTATCGTCGGACTGCTTGCAGCCAACGGGCAGCGCGTAGGGTGGTATGTCCGCAACCCCGAGGTGCTCGAATCGTTGCTCACCGAGGGGCGTAACCCCCGCTACCTGAGCGACCTGGAGTTCGATCGCGATCGCATCGCCCCCTCCTCCGATCTCGACGCTGTGGTGCGCGACGCCGACATCGTGATCCTGGCGACCCCTTCGGCCTACCTCAAGGATTTCCTCGCCCCGCTGACCGTTCCGCTCCGCGACAAATTCATCGTCTCGGCCATCAAGGGCATCGTCCCGGGCGACTACCAGACTGTCGTGGAGTATATTCACGATCGTTACGACTTGTCGTACAGGCAGATCGGGCTGGTGACCGGCCCTTCGCACGCCGAGGAGGTTTCGCGCGGCAAACTCTCCTACCTCACGGTCGTCTGCACGGACCCCGAAAATGCGCAGCGCATCGGCGAAAAGTTCGCCGATGACAACATTCGCCTCAGCTATTCGACCGACCTCTACGGCATCGAATACGGTGCTATCCTCAAGAATATTTACGCCCTTTCGGTCGGCATCGCCGTCGGCCTGGGCTATGGCGATAACTTCCTTGCCGTGCTGATCGCCAACTCGGCGGGCGAGATGACGCGTTTTCTCGAAGAGAGCTATCCCGACAAGCGCAACACGCAGGTCTCGGCCTACCTGGGCGACCTGCTGGTGACCTGCTATTCGGTTTACAGCCGCAACCGCCGGCTGGGCCTGCTGATCGGCCACGGCTGTACGGTTAAGAGCGCCCTGAACGAGATGACGATGGTTGCCGAGGGGTATTTCGCCGCCGACTGCATCCGCCACATCAACTCCCGCCACCGGGTCGACATGCCCATCGCCGACATGGTCTACCGGGTGCTTTACGAGGGCGCTTCGGCGCGCAGGTGCATGAAGGAACTGACTACCAAATTAATTTAGCGATATTATGAAAAATGTGAAATTGGACATTGCCAAAACGGGCATTGAGATTTCTGCCGACATCGAGGCCAAAGCGCAGGCTGCAAATGCCCTGCTGCATTCGGGTAAAGGCGCCGGTAACGATTTTCTGGGCTGGGTGAAGCTCCCCTCGTCGATTTCCGACGCTGAGATCGCCGCCATCGAAAAGGAGGCTGCGAAACTGCGTTCGAAGGCCGACGTGATCATTTGCATCGGTATCGGCGGTTCGTACCTCGGCGCCAAGGCCGTGCTCGAAGCCATGAGCGATCCCTTCAAGCTGCTGCACAAGGAGCAGAAGGACCCCACGGTCATCTTCGCCGGACAGAACATCTCGGAGGACTACACCGCCGAAATGCTCGCAGCCGTGAAGGAGCATTCGATCGCCGCTATCGTGATTTCGAAGTCGGGTACGACGACCGAACCGGCCATCGCTTTCCGCCTGATCAAGGCCGAGATCGAGAAGCGCTATGGTAAAAAGGAGGCTTCCGAGCGCATCGTGGCTATCACGGACAAGGCGCGCGGCGCACTCAAGACGCTCGCTACGCAGGAGGGTTATCCGACGTTCGTTATTCCCGACGACGTGGGCGGACGCTTCTCGGTGCTGACCCCCGTGGGCCTGCTGCCGCTGGCGGCTGCCGGTGTGGACATCGCAGCCCTTGTGCACGGCGCGCAGGAGATGGAGAAAGCCACGGCCGAAGGCGTGCCTTTCAAGGAGAACCCGGCCGCAATCTATGCCGCCGTGCGCAACATCCTCTATGCCGACGGCAAGAAGATCGAGATTCTGGGTTCGTACGAGCCTAAATTGCAGTATATCAACGAGTGGTGGAAGCAGCTTTACGGCGAAAGCGAAGGCAAGCAGGGCAAGGGTATCTTCCCGGCAAGCGTCACGCTGACGGCCGACCTGCACTCGATGGGCCAGTATATCCAGGACGGCGAGCGTACGCTCTTCGAGACGATCATTTCGGTGGCCAAACCCGCTGCAAAGATTGTCATTGAAGCCGATTCCGAAAACCTCGACGGGCTGAACTTCCTGGCCGGCAAGCGTATTTCCGAAGTGAACCGCATGGCCGAACTGGGCGTGCAGCTAGCCCATGTGGACGGCGGCGTTCCCAACATCCGCATCGAGATTCCCGAAATTTCGGCAGGTGTGATCGGCGGCCTCTTGTATTTCTTCGAGAAGGCGTGTGGCATCAGCGGCTACATGCTCGGCGTGAATCCCTTCGACCAGCCGGGCGTCGAGGCGTATAAAAAGAATATGTTCGCCCTGTTGGACAAACCCGGTTACGAGGAGGCTTCGAAAGCCATCAAGGCCCGGTTGTAATCGTTTGACCGATAATGAAAAAGAGGACCGCATTGCGCGGTCCTCTTTTTTGATACGTATAATCGGCTTAGATAACGCCCTGCTCGACCATCGACTTGGCGACCTTCATGAATCCGGCGATGTTCGCGCCCTTCATGTAGTTGAGGTAGCCGTCCTTCTCGGTGCCGTACTCCACGCAGGCGTGGTGGATCGACGACATGATCTGGTGCAGTTTGGCGTCGACCTCTTCGGCCGTCCAGTTGAGTTTCTGCGAATTCTGCGTCATTTCGAGGCCCGACGTAGCCACGCCGCCGGCATTCACGGCCTTACCCGGTCCGTAGGGAATCTTCGCCGCGATGAAGGCGTCGATAGCCTCCGGGCGGCAGCCCATGTTCGAAACCTCGGCAACGACCTTCACGCCGTTGGCCAGCAGGCGTTTGGCATCCTCGCCGTCCAGCTCGTTCTGCGTGGCGCACGGCATGGCGATGTCGACCTTGACCTCCCACGGCTTTTTGCCGGCGAAGAACTTCGAGCCGGGGAACTTTTTGGCATAGGGTTCCACCACGTCGTTGTTCGAGGCGCGGAGTTCGAGCATGTAGGCGATCTTTTCGGCGTTGAGACCTTCGGGATCGTAGATGTAACCGTCAGGACCCGAGATCGTCACCACCTTGGCGCCCAGTTCGGTCGCCTTCGTCGCTGCGCCCCAGGCCACGTTGCCGAAGCCCGAGATGGCGATGGTCTGGCCCTTGATGTCCATACCGGCCTTTTCGAGCATCTGGCGCAGGAAATAGACCGCTCCGAAGCCCGTCGCCTCGGGACGGATCAGCGAGCCGCCGTAGGTCATGCCCTTGCCTGTCAGCACGCCGGTGTTCTCCTGGGCCAGCTTGCGGTACATGCCGTAGAGATAGCCGATTTCGCGTCCGCCGACGCCGATGTCACCTGCCGGAACGTCGGTCTGCGGCCCGATGTGGCGCCACAGTTCGAGCATGAAGGCCTGGCAGAAGCGCATCACTTCGCGGTCCGACTTGCCTTTGGGGTTGAAATCCGAACCGCCCTTCGCGCCGCCCATCGGCAGCGTCGTCAGCGCATTCTTGAAAATCTGTTCGAACCCGAGGAATTTCAGGATCGAGGGGTTCACCGAAGGGTGGAAGCGCAAACCGCCCTTGTAGGGGCCGATTGCGTTGTTGAACTGCACGCGGTAGCCCGTGTTAACCTGTACGTCGCCTTTGTCGTCTACCCATACCACCTTGAACGTGAAGGTGCGGTCGGGTTCCACGATACGCTCCGCGATGCGGTTGGCTTCGAATTCCGGGTGCTGGTTGTAAGCATCCTCCACAGTCATGAGAACTTCGCGCACGGCCTGCAGGTATTCGCTTTCGCCGGGGTGCTTGCGCTCAAGTTCCGCCATAATTTTGTTAACGTTCATAGCTCTATCGTTTTTGGTTGGTTGGCTTGTCTTGTTGGAGTCCTATCTCTTACAAATATAAAAATATTTCTTATAGATTGTAACCTTTTCCGTGAAATTTATTTTAATTCCTAATCTTTGTCTTCCTTTTCCGCTTCACGTATCATGCCTTTGTTCGACCGCCCGTCCATGCAGACCCACAGCGGCTGGTCGAAGCGCACCTGCCGCAGGTACGCTCCGTCGTACAGGGCCTGCCGGGCGTCGAGTTCCTTTTCGCGGAAAATGCCGTCGCCGCGGAAGGGATTGATCGTCAGGTAACCCACGCCCAGCGAAGTGACGTTCTGGAAGAAGTGCGTGCCCTGCGAAGGCTCCACGTCGAATTTCTCGATGCCGCATTCGACGATCACCTTGGCCTCGGAGATGTGGTTCCACTTGACCGGTACGCCGAGGAACGGGTCCGAAGAGCCCCAGCGTCCGGGGCCTACGAGGACGTACGACCGCCCCTGGTCGCGCATGCGGTTGTTGAGCATCAGCAGTTCGTCGGCGATTTTCTCGGTCGACAGCGAATCGAAGGTGTCGGATTTGATGTAGATGATGTCGGAAATGTCGGTCATCTGCCCGATGCCGAGGGCCTGCTCGCCGTAGACCAGCGCCCGTGCGGTGTCGACCTTGTCCCAGTCGATAGACCGGTTGTCCTGGTTGTCGATGATCGGGCGGATTTGCAGCAGGTTGAAGACCTGCTGCTGCCCGGGGGCCACGTCCATGTTGACGGCAAATTCGACCTCCACGGGGCAGCGCATCTCCTCGGCGCCCATCTGCAGGATGTCGGTGATGATTTCGGCTAGCGGGAAGGTGTTGTACTTGAGAATGTTGTTGAATGTGATGACCTTGCGGCCCCGGTCGAAGGGGCTGTCCGAGATGCGTTCGTTCTCGCGGTCCCAGATCGAGC
>JAEZTA010000125.1 GCA_023443765.1 Bacteroidota bacterium
GATGGATCGACGAGAAGGTCGGCGACCCGATCTACCGTTACGGCCGCCAGCAGGTGATCGCCCGCTACGACCCCACCGCCATCGAGGAGGACCTCGGCGACGACCACATCAAGGCCGGCGACTACGGTATCAGCAACCTCAAATACGTCGTTTCGCACATGGAGGAGTGGATCACCGACGAGGAAGATCCCGACCTCCTGATCCGCACGGAGCTGTATGAGGCCGCAGCCGGCCAGTTCGCGCGCTACGTGAACGCCGTGATGCTCAACGTGGGTGGTATCTACCTGACGGACGTGAACAGCAACACGGCAGGCGGCCCGCAGGCCGTTCCGGTTCCGAAGGAACTCCAGCGCGCATCGCTGAAATGGGTGCTTGCACAGATGAAGGACTCGTCGTGGCTCGAACAGCCCGCGCTGACCGAAAAACTGCCGCTGCACGTGGACCTCTCGTTCATCCTGCGGTTCAACTTCTGCCGTGCGTTCTTCGCCTACTACAAGAACGTGATGCTCTCGTCGCACATCGCCGACAACCCCTACACGCCGCAGGAGTATATGAACGACCTCTACAACATCGTCTTCGAAAGCACGATCAAGGGGCGTCCGGTATCGGCTTCGGAGCGGTTGATCCAGCGCATGTTCGTCGACTCGGCCACCGATGTCGCATCCAGCGAGGCCAAGCGTATCAAACTGGGCGGCATCGTGGAGGCTTACGCCCCCTCGGTGGACGAGATCGCACTGATGGGTCTCGACAAGAGCGGCGTCGTGGAGCGTTACCTCGGCCCGCTGCGTGAGGCGGAGGAGTTGCAGGGCAAGGGATACATCGCTTCGCTGCTCTGGAACAACGAGGCCCTGACATCGGGCTACGGCTGGCAGTACAACGTCCAGCTGCGTTCGATCGACGAGTCGCGCGCGCTGTTCGTCAACGTCAACGACCGCATCCTGAAGCTCCTGCGCAACCGCGTACAGAGCGCTACGGGCGAGACCAAGTCGCACTACCAAGCCCTGATCTTCACGATCGAGCGCGCCCTGTATCCGTCACAGAACAAGTAAAGCAAACGGCAGGCAGGCCGCCCGGCCTGCCTGCTTAAAAACCCAAACACATGCAAAGAATTCTACAACATTTCAGCCGTGCGCTCCGGCTGCTGCTGCTCGTGGGCTCGCTATGCAGTGCAGCGATTACGGCAAAAGCGCAGGGGGGGGGTGAACCGGTCAACCTGAACGCAACGCTCAACGTCACGCTGACGGAAAAACCCGTGACCGCGGTGCTGGACGAAATCACCAAAAAGACGGGGATCAAATTCGCCTATGACCCCGAAGATATCCGCCGGCTCCCGGCCATAAGCGGCGAATTCAAGAAAGCCACCGTCCAGGAGCTGCTCGACAAGTGCATTGCCGGGTCGACATTCAAATACGCCATCGAAAACAACGTCGTGCTGGTCTACGACTCGACGGTCAAGATGCGCAAGTTCACCGTGAGCGGAACCGTGTTCGACACGAACAAGACGATACTACCCGGTGCATCGGTCATCCTGAAAGGCGGCGGCGGACAGGGCGTCTCGACCGACGAAAAAGGCCGCTTCACCTTCACCTTTTCGACCAAGACCAGTCCTGCGGTCCTCGAAGTCGGCTTCCTGGGTATGGAGACCCAGCAGGTGATCATGACCGGATCGGCCAACGGACTGAAGGTCACCCTCAAAGAGGGCGGCACACGCATCGACGATGTGGTGGTCAACGGTATGTTTACCCGCAACAAGAACACCTACACAGGTTCGGTGACCTCGGTCAAGGGCGAAGACCTCGTGGCCATCTCGAACACCAACCTGATGTCGGCGCTGAGTGCCGTGACCCCGGGCATGGTGGTCGTACAGAACAACGCCCTCGGTTCGAACCCCAACGCCATTCCCGAAATCCTGATCCGCGGCTCGAACTCGATCGCCACCTCGGCCGAGCAGAAAGCCTACAACAACCCGCTCATCATCCTCGACGGTGCCGAGATCACCATGGAGGAGTTGTACGACCTCGACATGTATGAAATCGAGCGTATCGACGTACTGAAAGACGCCCAGGCCTCGATCGTCTACGGCGACCGGGCAGCCAACGGCGTGATCGTCATCGAGCGCCAGCAGGTGACCGAAAGCAAACCCCGCCTGAGCTACAACTTCATCCCCGAACTGAGCATCCCTGACCTCAGTTCGATGAACCTCTGCAACGCGGCGCAGAAACTGGAACTGGAGCGCCTGGCCGGATTGTACAACTCGGCGAACGGCTCGATGGACAAGGCCTATGCCTATAAACTGCAGAACGTGCGCCGGGGCATCGACACCGACTGGATTTCGGCGCCGCTGCGCGTCCCGTTCGGCCAGACCCATTCGCTTGCACTGAGCGGACGCGCCCAGAAGATCGACTACCGCACGTCGCTGCGTTTCAGCGACAAATACGGCGTCATGAAGGGCGACAACCGCCGCAACTACTCGATCAATTTCTCGATCGGCTACCATACGCGCGACAAACTCACGCTGCGCTACTCGGCCAACTACACGCTGACCGACGCCAAGGACTCGCCCTACGGCAATTTCAGCGCCTACACCAAGCTCAACCCCTACGAGTCGCCCTACGACGAGTACGGAGAGCTGGTCAAGGCTTTCTATTTCAACCCCGAGGTGACCTCAACAACGAGTGAGGGCTATCAGGTCAACCCGCTCTACAACGCCACGCTGTCGAGTTTTAGCACCACGCGCAACCAGGCCCTGCGGAACACGCTCGACGCCAAATGGTACGTGACCAAGGATTTCTACATCTCCGGCCAGTTCAACGTCGACATCAAGAGCAGCCAGTCGGACAAATACACCTCGCCCGACGACGCTTCGTTCCTCGGCGAGGCTGATCCCGCCAAGCGGGGCAGCTACAGGCTGGGAACCGGCAAGGCGTTCAACTATGACGGCAAGATCGTCTTCAACTACAGCCGCAACCTCGGACAGGAAGGATCGGGATTCGTCGTCAACGCCGGAAGCGACATTCAGCACACCAACGCCACAACCTCCTACGTCACGGCAATGGGATTCCTGAAAGACAACCTTTCGGACATCAAATACGCCCTGGGCTACGACCCTGCGCACCTCCCGGAGGGAACCGAGACGCTGCTGGCCAAGGTCGGATTCTTCGCCAGCGGCAACATCTACTTCCGCAACCGCTACTTCGCCGACATTTCCTTCCGCACATCGGGTTCGTCGGCCTACGGCGAGGACAACCGCTTCACCCCGATGTGGTCGTTCGGTCTGGGATGGAACCTGCACAAGGAGAAGTTCCTCGAAAACGTCAAATGGATCGACGTACTGCGCCTCAAATGGTCGTGGGGATACAACGGCCAGACCACCGGCGACCCTTACCAGGCCATCACGACGTACAAATACGACAACAAAAACATCTACTACACAGGTGCGGGAACCGTGCCCATCCGCATGGGTAACCCCGAACTGAAGTGGCAGCGCGTGCTGAAGAACAATTTCGGCATCAACCTCACGCTCTTCAAGGAGCGGTTGATCGTGAGTTTCGACTACTTCCGCAACACCACCAAGGACCAGCTGATGACCATTCCGCTCCCGGCCTCGACGGGCGCCGAGGACATCACCGTGAACTTCGGCGAGAACCAGAACTTCGGTTACGACTTCTCGGTGGCGGGCAAGATCATCCAGACCAAAAACTGGGCCTGGACAACGGCGATCAACGGTTCGCACGTCAAGGACCGCATCAACCGGATCAGCAACACCCTCAAAGGGACCTCTTACCAGGTCGACGAGGACAGCCCGCTGCGCCTGCGCTTTCGCGAAGGCGGCTCGCAGTATGACATCTACGCCGTGCGCTCGGCAGGTATCGACCCGGCGACCGGACAGGAGATCTTCATCAAGGAGAACGGCGAGGAGACCTTCAAGTACGACGCCAACGACGAAGTGGTCGTGGGCAACACCCAGCCCAAGTTGCAGGGTACGTGGCTCAACACACTGCGTTACAAGGGGTGGTCGGTGAACTTCGTGTTCAGTTACACGTTCGGCGGCGACACCTACAACAAGACCCTCTGGCAGAAGGTCGAGAACATCGACCCGCGTTACAACGTCGACGAACGCGCCTTCACGGAACGCTGGAAGAACCCGGGCGACCTCTCGCGCTACATGGCCATCCAGGAGAATAAAAAAGTAAGTTCCTACAGCTCGGAACGCTTCGTGGAGCGGCTCAACGAGTTGTGGCTTTCGAGCGCGACGCTTACCTACGAATTCCAGTCGAAATTCCTCCAGCGGATCGGATTCAAGCGCTTGGCCGTCGGTGTCGGCGTCACGGACCTCGTCCGCTTCTCGACCGTCAAGTACGAGCGCGGTACGAGCTACCCCTACTGCCGCACGATCAACCTGACGCTCCGTCCCACGTTCTAAAACGCTGAAACCATGACACGCATAAAAACATACGGATATATCTTACTGGCGCTGCTCCCGCTGCTGGGCGGCTGCGAGGGATACCTCAACGTCAACCCCAAATCGGAGGTGACCGACAAGAAGCTCTTTTCGACAGCCGAAGGCTGCGAAGACGCCATCTACGGCATCTACGCCGAGATGGGCAACGAAGATAACAAGAACAGCCTGTTCAGTCTGATGCTCTCGTTCAAGTACCCCGAACTGATGATCGGCAACTTCACCGTGGAGCAAACCGACAATGCGGCTTACCTCGTCCAGCGCCAATGGAAGGCGACAAACGCTGTCACCGTCGCTGAAAACATCTGGATCGCAGGTTACAAAACCATCGGCCATGTCAACAAGGCTCTGATGCACATCCTGCCCAAATCGGACACCGAATACCGCTACATCAAGCTCTACAAGGGCGAACTGCTCGCACTGCGCGCATTCCTGCACTTCGAAATGGCACGCCTGTTCGCCGTATCGTTCGCCTCGGGGGACGCTGCAGCCAAGGCCAAAGCGATTCCCTACGTCACCAAGTACGGCATCGAAGTCACCCCTTATAGTTCGCTGGACAAGGTTTTCGAACAGATCATCAAGGACCTAACCGATGCGGAAGGGTATCTCGCCGATGACGAAAATCTGGTGACCGCGACGCGCACAAACGCCGCCGACGGTTTTTCGAGCAGCCGCATCACCCATTTCAACCTCTATGCCGTGCAGGCACTGCTGGCACGCGTCTACTGGACGATGGGCAAGCTCGACCTGGCGTCGGACTATGCTGAGAAGGTAATCGACAGCGGCAAATTCCCGCTGATGACGACCGCCGAAGCTTGGAACGCCGTCGAGGCCGGAACGCTCAACATGCAGGAAACCATCTGCGGACTCTACTCGCTGCCTTTCACCTACAATTTCTACAACAGCCACACGAAAGAAGGCGCCGGCATCGAGTTGTCAAGCGAATACCGCGACGTGTACTCCGCGGACGAAGCCGGCAGCGACAAGCGTTACAGTACGTGGTTCAACACCGCAACGGGACAATGTATCAAACACCTCAACAAGATGTACGCCTCGGGCGAATCGAGCCCCACTTACAGCGGCAATTCGATTCCGGGCCTGAGCCTGATCCGGATTCCCGAGATGTATTACATCGTCGCCGAGGCCAACCTGACGACCGATCCGGGCAAGGCGATGAAATACCTCGACGCCGTAGTGACCTCGCGCGACCTGACCTCGTTCGAGGAACGCGAAGGCAAAATCACCGCCGACAACATCTTCAACGAGCGCCGCAAGGAGTTCTATGCCGACGGAGAGGATTTCTTCAACATGAAACGCCTGCAGAAGGACATTGAACTCCCCGGCATCGGCTCGTTCTTAGGAACCGACGACGCAACCTACACGATTCCCATTCCGCAAAGCGTGGAAGACAATTACAGAAATTAAACAGCCCTATGAAACGCAACAGATTATTCAGCTTCATCCTGCTGGCCGGCATCGCTGCCGGATTCGTATCGTGCGGCGACACCTGGCTCAAATACGATACTTCACGGAAAGGCAAACTCTATTTCTCGACCGGCAAAGGCGCTGACCTCGACAAATACCTCTCGACCGACGTATCGTTCGCCCTGCTCGACGAATCCATCAAGGAGCTTCCAGCCAATGTTACCGTGTCCCTCATGGGTACGGTAGCCGACTACGACCGTACGTTCGCCGTAAAGGCCATTCACGACACCACATCGTATTTCACTTCGGGAGGCGTACCCCGCGAACTGGTAGACGCCACGGAAGGGGAGGATTACACGCTGGGGCAACTCTTCATTCCGGCAGGCGCCGTGGAGGGAGAGATTGCGGTGACGGTGAAACGCACTGAGAAAATCCTGACAAAAACCGCATCGCTGGTGCTTCAGATCGCGGAAAACGACCTGTTCGAAGGCGTACCCCGCAACGTCCACCGCATCCTGATCTCGGACGGCGAACCCGCCTGCCCGATCTGGTGGCGTTACGACGCCAACAACGAGTGGTACATGTACCTCGGCATGTTCACGCCCGGGAAATACCGCAAACTGCTGGAGTTCTACCACGGCATCGGCGACACCAACCCTTCGCTTTACAAGAAAATGGTCGAGCAGTACGGCGAAAACATTGACAACAAGACATACGTCACCACCTCCGGGACACTTGCCGAAATGACCATGGGCTTTATGGTCCGCAGCAACAACCCCCAGAAACTGGCATGGGTGCGTTACGTGCTTTGCCCCATGTTCGACTACTATTCGACCAACTACCCCGATGCAGAGGTCTACACCGACAAAGCGGTGAACGTGACCACGAAAGGGTGGCGTAACCCGGACAATAACTATTAACCGCGAGCAACATGAAACAGCTACTGAAATACCTGCTGCCGCTCTGCTGCGGCATCGCGTTGGCCTCCTGCTACGGACTGGACAAGGAGGACTACCGCGAACTGGCTCCGGTGACGGTGACCGGACTGGACCAGACGATCTACACCAAGGCGACCGAAAAGCTCCACCTCGATAAAATCCGCATCGAGAGCGCAAACGGCGAGACGGTCAACTGCGAGTGGGCCTACGGCAAACCCAAGGATGCCTTCCCGGGCATGGCCGACACGACGTTCATCTCCAATTCGCCGACGCTCGACTACGTATTCAACAACGCCGGCAGTTACGTCCTGCGCCTGAAGGTGGACAATGGCGAGAGCATCGATTTCCACTATTACAACCTCCGCGTACAGGCCGGATTCGACGAGGGGTACCTGATTCTCTGCAACGACGAAGACAATCAGGGCTCGCTGGCTTTTGTCAAACTGCGTTCGCCCCAGGAGGAGGCCGAAGGCGCCCAGGAGGTCTGGGACAACCTGCTGACGATCAACCCCCAGTATGACTTCCGCAACCTGCGCGACGTTTACGTCTTCTCGTCGACCAGCGAATCGGGCATCCTCATCACTTCCGGCGACGAGAAAGGTTCTATTTACCACTTCGACCCCGTAACGCTGGAGGTGACCTTCCACACCAAAGCCATGGAGGAGTATAACACCCGTACGGGCCGCATCCTGGGCGAAAAAACCACGCGCGGCCACTTCGCCTACACGATCGGCGACGACGGCAAAGCCTACCGCTACGAGTTCTCGGCCGCCCTGCTGGCCGTACGCCAGACGCCGTTCCCGGTGAAATACGGCTACCAAAGCTACTTCGCAAACTCAAGCGGCGGTTCGCGCGAGTTGCTGCTGTTCAGCGAGAGCGGCGTGGTCGGCTTCCCGAACTCGAACATCAAGGGATTCGCCATTCCCGAGGGATATGAGGCCGTCAATGCAGCAGGCACACGTGTCGGTGTGGAGGCTTACTACGCCATAGCCCGTTCGACCGAAGGCACGCCGCGGAAAATCCGGGTCATCAAATCGAACTCGGGCTTTTCGCAGCAAACCACCATCATCGAGTACAACGAGACCCGTCCGGCACTGATCGACTGCAACTCGACGATGATCCCGACGAAGCTCAACGACAACATTTACTACAACTACGACAACAAGGTCTACCACTGGGCGATGACCAGCGTCAGCCCCACGCTTCCGAGCGAAGGCGACAAGGCGGACATCACGCTTCCCGCGGGCGAACAGCTCATGGCCATCTGCAGCAATGCCAAACCCTCGACCTCGGCAACGACGATCGACGACGACACGCTGCTGATCGCCACCTACAACCCGACGGCGAAGGACCGCAAGCCCGGCAGCCTCTACGTTTACAGCCTGAAGACGATGAAGGCCGTAAAAGAGTATGTCGGCATCTGCGAGAAACCCGTAGCTGTGACGTACAAATTCCCGACATCGAACTAACGCCGCGTCGGGCGACCCGTTCCGTATCCGGCCTTCCCCCAGGGGAGGGCCGGATCGTTTTTCAGCGAACCCCCAGGCGGCATAGCCCCGGTTTTGCTTTGCAAAAAAGAAAAAACAGGTTATCTTTGTATGCCGGTTGAGATAGGCAAACACCGGTCGATCGCGCAAATTTCCTCCGGACGAAAAGACCGGCAACTATAAATAAGTAAAACAGATGTTTTTAGAAAATGCCAGCCGCAAAGGCTGGATCGAAGTCGTATGCGGTTCGATGTTCTCGGGAAAGACCGAGGAGTTGATCCGCCGCCTGAAACGGGCCCAGTTCGCCCACCTGCGGGTGGAGATTTTCAAACCCCGGATCGACGTGCGCTACTCCGAAGAGGAGGTCGTGTCGCACGACTCGAACGCCATCCGTTCCACCCCCGTCGAATCGCCGCAGAACATCCTGCTGATGACCACCGATGTCGACGTGGTGGGTATCGACGAGGCGCAGTTCTTCGACGAAAGCATTGTCGACGTATGCCGCAAGCTGGCTAACAACGGCGTGCGCGTGATCGTCGCGGGACTGGACATGGACTACACCGGAAAACCCTTCGGCCCGATGCCGGCACTGATGGCCACCGCGGAGTATGTCACCAAGGTACACGCCATCTGCGTCCGCTGCGGCAACCTCGCCCACCATTCGCACCGCCTGACCAGCGACGAAAAGCAGGTGATGCTCGGCGCGCAGGACAGCTACGAACCTATCTGCCGCCACTGCTTCAACAAACTCGTGAACAGCGAGAAAGAGTAACTCCCGGCCGCACAGCCGACGACGATAAGACCGCAATCCGAACTCCGGGTTGCGGTTTTGCTTTGCAGCCAAAGGCCCTAAAAGGCCGTCATCCGGACGCAACGAGTGTGAATTTCAGGTCGCGAAAGCACCGAAACGGCAAAATATCCCTATCTTGGTATTCGGAATCAACCTCTAACCCACATGACGACACTCATTTTTCTCCTGCTGCTGATCATACTCATAGTCATAATCGTACAGAGCGGGAGCATCCAGAGGAAACTCGACGAGTTGAGAAACCGACTCGATTATGTCCAACGGCAGCTCCGGACCGAAGAACGGGCTTCGAACAGGCAACAGCCCGCAGAGGAGCAGGCAATGGCCCACGATAGGCCGCATCGTGGTATTCATCCTGCTGGTGCTCTCGTTCCTCTACCAGCGGTTGAAATCGGCCCTGTTCCGGGATGACGAAAAAGCCTGAAAAAAGCCGCCTCTTTCGGGGCGGCTTTTTCATCAGCGGGCGGCGCGCAGGGCGTCGATAAACCCGGGCCAGAGCACCCAGAGGTTCTCGGTCTGCAACCACAGTTCGCGGGCCTGTGCGGCAGGCGAGGGGCGTTCGCTTTCGATGTCGCGCAGGTATGCTTCGTCAGCCGGATGTTCGTCGGCCGTAAATTCGGCGAACCACGGTGCAAAGCGCGTCCGGAACCGCTGCAACTCCCCTTCGGGCAGTTTGTCGTCGCGGCGGAAGGCCGACCACAGCAGCAGCAGTTCGCGCCCCGGATGTTTGTCCGAAACATCGTTGATCACCTCGTCGAACAGCTCCTGCTCGTCCATGGCCAGATAATCAAAGGCCAGCAGTTCGCTCCCCTCCAGATGGTCTTCGGGGTCGAGTTCCAACAGCATTTCGAGCAGCGCAGCCGACATTTCGAAATCGTTGATCAGGAAGTGGTCGATGGCCGAAGCGAGGACCAGTTCCAATGCCGCGCGCGAATTGCGGTGGTTCCATTCGAGGTTGACCTCCTCGTCCTCGGGAATCAGTTCGGCGAGGCGCTGAAAGGCCTGAAAACGTTCGTTACAGGCCCCTTCGATATCACCGGCCACCTGCATCTCGCGGGAGTGGGCCAGAATTTTCGCGAAGTTATAGGGTCCTTCGCCGACCACCTCGAAGGTTTGGTCGGGAGTGGGTTCAAGATATGCTTTTTGCATCGTTATTTCTGAGTTTGAAGATCATTGCAAGGAGTACCGCCAGCGTCACGCCGCCGCCCAGCAGATAAGCCACCGTCCGGTTCTGCATGCCGAACATCAGCGGTGAAACGAAAATATAGCTGGCACAGACATACGTCATGACAAGGGCCGGAATCAGTCCCACCCAGATGTTGCGTTTCCGGGACCGGAGGTAGGCGACGATCATCCAGAGCGTCACTGCCGCGAGGGTCTGGTTCATCCACGCGAAGTAGCTCCACATAGCCTGGAACGGCAGTGCGAAGATAATGAGCAATCCCAGTGCGAAGAGCGGAATGCAGATATAAATACGCTTGCGCAGCGAGCGCTGTTCGACGCCCATGAAGTCCGCCACGATCAGCCGTGCGGAGCGAAAAGCCGTATCGCCCGAAGTGATGGCGCAGGCCACCACGCCGAAGATGACGAAGACGGCCAGCACCGGCCCCAGCGTCTTGTTGGCGATGACATCGACCATGACGGCAGCCTGGCCGCCGTATTCGGCGATAGCCCCGTTCAAACCGGCGACATCGCCCCAGAAAGCCATGGCGATAGCCGCCCAGATCAGAGCGATGATCGACTCGGAGATCATTGCGCCGTAGAACACCGAGCGGCTCTCGCGTTCGTTGCGCATGCAGCGGGCCATCAGCGGCGACTGTGTGGCGTGGAAGCCCGAAATGGCGCCGCAGGCGATGGTCGTGAAGAGCATCGGAACGATCGGAAACTCCTTCGCATCAGCAATGCAATTTTTGAAAGAGATGAACTCCGGGATGGTATATTCTCCGCCGAAAAACAGCACGAAAAGGATGCCCACGGCCATAAACAGCAGGGCGAAGCCGAAGACAGGGTAGATGCGGCCGATGATCTTGTCGACGGGCAGCAGCGTGGCGGCGATGTAGTAGACGAGGATCACGCCCAGCACGATCAGCAGCAGCCACGAGAAGCCGCCGAAGGCGATGCCTTCGAGCGCCGGGATGTCGAGGCGGTTGGCGACGAGCGACGCGGGCTGCGAGAGGAACACTGCTCCCACGAGGATCATAAGTCCCGCGGAGAAGAGTCGCATCACGACCTTCATACTGCCACCGAGGTACACGCCCGCGGACTCGGGAAGGCTCGCGCCGTCGTGGCGCAGTGAGATGACCCCGGCAATGAAGTCATGCGCAGCGCCCATGAAGATGCCGCCGAAGGTGATCCACAGGAATGCTACGGGACCGTAAGCCGCACCGAGCACGGCGCCGAAAATCGGGCCGAGGCCCGCGATATTGAGTAACTGGATCAGGAAGATGCGCCAACGGGGCAGGGGTACATAGTCTACGCCGTCGTACAGCCGGCTACAGGGAGTTTCGGCCGCAGGGTCGATGCCGACAAGCCGCTCCAGATAGCGTCCATAGGTAAAATATGCGGCCACCAGCAGTGCCAGGCACACCAGAAATGTAATCATCGCGAATCAGTTGGGATCAGTTTAAACGCGAATATAGCAAGAAATGCGAGAATTTTCGCAAAATTGTTGCGAGAAAAGAATATTTTTCAGATATTTGCAATCCCAAAGGGAACCTTTGTGTTCCCCAAAGGCTGAATTAGCTCAGCGGTAGAGCACTTCACTCGTAATGAAGGGGTCCCGAGTTCAAATCTCGGTTTCGGCTCGAAACTGCGAAAGCGCCGCAGGCGCAGGAACGAAAGGGAAAACCGCTTCAAGGTAGCTTGAAAGCGGTTTTTTCGTTT
>JAEZTA010000023.1 GCA_023443765.1 Bacteroidota bacterium
TCGCCGACGGTTTCCGTATGGGCGATGTGTCGTTTGTGCCCTGTTGGCCTTCCGGCCGTTCCGTACATGACCGGAGGGTTACTGCGTGAACCGGTTGAAAGTGGTTTTAGGAGGGCATACAGATGCGTGCATACACAAAAACAGCAGGGAATCTCACGATTGCCTGCTGCCCCCAGGAGGTTGCCCTCCTAAAACTACTAACCCAAACTTAAATAAATGAAGAAACCTCACTGCGGTTGCTGTTCCGCAGTTGACTGAAATAAGTACAAAGTGCGTGCCGAATCCGCGGTCAGGCTACGCAACAGCCCGTTTGGCAGATTATCGGGCCTTGTAATTGAATTTTCATCGGAATAATTTTGTTTTTATTTCTTTTATTGTTTTATTTGTAACTGATATTTAATGATAATATCCATAAAGGAAAATTCATAGCATCGTAACATGGAGGATGAGAAAGATATTTTGCGGCGGATGAGTGGCGGAGACAGCGATGCCTTCCGGCTTGTCTTCCTCAAATATGCCCCGCGTGTGGAGGCCTTCGCCATGAAGATGCTGAAGAATATCCACGAGGCGCAGGACGTATCGCAGAATATCTTTACCAAGCTGTGGATGCAGCGCCGCGAACTGGCCCAGGTCCAGTCGCTCAACGCCTACCTGTTCCGCATGACCCGCAATGCCGTGCTGGACATCTGTAAGCATAGCCGTATCCGGATGCAGTTCGAGAACAGCGCCCGGGTCGATGGGCAGATTCTCTGCGACGATGTGACGGAACGGATCGACACGGCCGAACTGTCGCGCCTTGTAGAAGCGGCCGTCAGCAAAATGCCTGCCCGGAGGTATGAAATCTACCGCCTTTCGCGCGAGTGCGGCAAGAACAACCGGGAAATTGCCGAGGAGTTGAAAATCAGCCCTAAAAGCGTTGAAAACCAGATCACGAAAGCGCTCGGCAGCATCAAAAAGGAAATTTCCTGAATTTTATTTTCATTTCGGCGTGGGGGTGTTGCGTCGTTGGGTCGTCTTGTATATGTAAGAGGATGACAGCGGACTGCGGCACCCTTCCGGCATTTTTGCCGCGCAATGCTTCCTCCCGGAAAAAGCCATGACCAAAAAGACCAAAAACATCGTTTCCGATTTCGCGAACAACGACATGCCTGCCGAGGTACAGGAGCAGTTCCGCTGCTGGCTGGACGAAAATGCGGGCAGCGATGTTGCGGAGGAGCAGTTGCTTGAGGAGTGGAACTCGGCGAAGCTCGGTCCGGTGAACGGCACTGCTTACGAGCAGTCGTTCGAACGACTGATGCAGTCGATGCCTGCGACCCCGGCCCCGAAGAAAGGGCGCCTGGCCCGTATGGCTGCATCGTGGCGTCGTGTGGCAGCCGTGGCAGCCATCTGCGGCGTGGTGCTGGGACTCGGCGCCCTCGGCGCGCGACTGCTCCTGAAGCCTGAAAACGGGGTCTTTGTGGTTACGGGCGAGGACAGCAAGGGCCGTTTCGTGCTGCCCGACGGCACGCAGGTCTGGCTCAACTACGACAGCCACCTCTACTATCCCGAGTCGTTCGACGGCGACCTGCGGAGCGTTCGGCTCGAAGGCGAGGCGCTTTTCAACGTCGTGCGCGATCCTTCGAAACCGTTTCGTGTCCGGACATCGCTGATGGAGATCGAGGTGCTGGGGACGGTCTTCGACCTGAAATGTTACGAGCACCTCGATTATGCCGAGGTGGTGCTCGTTTCCGGCTCGATCAAGGCCACCTGTGCCGGGCAGTTGCCCGTTACGCTCTGCCCCGACGAACGGCTGGTCGCCTACCGCAATTCCAAAAAGATCGATTACCAGACCGTCGATGCCAATAATTACAATAAGTGGATGTTCGAGACGCAGAAACTCGATGAAATGCGCCTCGACGCTATCTTTGTCAATCTTGAACACCGCTATAACGTCGAGTTCGACATTGCGGATGATGTCGGGCTCGGGGCCCGGCTGACGCTTTCGCTGCGCAACGAGCCGCTCGAAGAGATTCTGGATGCTATCGCACTGGTGGTTCCGATCCGTTACGAATGCTCCGACGGAAAGTTTTTCATAACACGTAGATAGGCTGTTTTGTACGATGTCCCCGGTGGGACAACGAGGGGTAACTCATTTGTTATTGAAATGTAACATATTAGTAATCAATTATATATGAAATTCGGCTCTAAAACTTCCATTCTTATGATGAAACTTTTACGCATTCCGACTCCCGATTATTAGGCTTTCTCCGGCAGTCGCAACCAACGGTTGCCCGGATCGTATGAACCTTTTTTTCGTGCATTCAAAAACCTTATTGCCTTGAAACTTCAAACTCCCATTCAAAAACGGGTATACCGTGCCCGTTGCGGCCTGCGGCGTATCCTGCCGGTTCTGCTGGCTTTGCTATTCGCCACTGCCGCCGTCGCAGTTCCTCCTCCTTCGAATGACGGTAAACTAACCCTTAACGTTAAGAATATCACGGTAAAAGAACTGCTGCAAACCATCGAGAAGCAGAGCCGTTACACGTTCGTGTACAACGTTTCGGATTTCGACCCTTCCCGCCGGGTCTCGCTCAACGTGACCGATGCTTCCGTCGAGGCGGTTATCGCGCAGGCGATTCCCGAGGTGACGACTACGGTGCGGGGCACGCAGGTCGTGCTCGTGCGCAGGGCAGCCGACAAATCGCAGCCCAATGTGAAAATAACCGGTACGGTGCGTGATGCCGACGGCGTGCCGCTGATCGGCGCGACGTTGATCGTTGAGGGTACGACTCTCGGAACGAGTACGGGCGTCAACGGCGAATATGCGCTGAATGTCCCGGCAAACGGCCGGATCGTCTGTTCCTATCTGGGTTACGATGCAGTGACGGAGACGGTGAACGCCCGTACGCGTATCGACTTCCAACTCCGGGCGGCGGCCAACAGCATCGAGGATGTGGTGGTGACGGCTCTCGGTATCACCCGCAAGGAGAAGAGCCTCGGCTATGCCGTTTCGAAGATCGGTTCCGACGACATCACCAACAACGCCAGCGGCAGCTGGCTGAGCGGTATGGCCGGCAAGGTCGCCGGCCTCAACCTCGATCAATCGGCGGCAGGTCCCGGCGGCTCGGTTCGCGTGACGCTGCGCGGCGAGGGATCGCTTTCGTACAACAACAATACGGCTCTGTTCGTGGTCGACGGCGTGCCTATCGGCAGCGGCATGGATTCCAACACCTCGTCGGGCTCCTACGAGTCGGACGACGCTCCGATCGACTATGGCAACGGCGCCGGCGATATCAATCCCGACGACGTGGAGTCGATCTCAGTGCTGAAAGGCCCGGCTGCAACGGCCCTTTACGGATCGCGCGCGGCCAACGGCGCCATCATCATCACGACCAAGTCGGGGCGCAAGCAGAAAGGGCTGGGTGTGACGTTCACGACCTCCGTGACATTCGATAAGGCGGGCTACTGGCCCGATTTCCAGAATGAATACGGCGCCGGAGACTACCGCAAGACCACGATCAACGACGGCCACATGACCAACGGCCTGAATCCCGACGAATATTCGTTCTACAACATTGACGCCGATCATTCGGACACCGGAAAGAAGATCACGGCATTTGCATCGCGCTACCAGTTCGGTGAAAAAATCCAGGGGCAGATGCGCTACATGTACGCTTCGTACGATCCGGCGACGGATACTTATACGCGCATGCCTTACAAAGCCTACGACTGGTACAAAGGCTTTTTCCAGACGGGTGTGACCTACACGAACAACCTGGCTGTGGACGCCAGCGACGGTCATGGTTCGTCGCTGCGCGTGTCGATCAAGGATACGCGCAACGACTGGATCGTGCCCAATACGGGATTCTCGACGCAGAATTTCGGCGTGTCGGCCGTCAGCAAGCGTAACAAATATATCGAGGCGAGCGTCAAACTCAATTACTACCGCAAGAATTCGGACAACCTGCCCGTCGGCGGATACAGCAATTCGTCGCCCCTGAAGACCCTGTTGTGGCAGCCTGTGAGCGCCTCGGCCCGCGATGCCTACAATGAGTGGAAGAGCGGCCGCCTGATCGACTACTATTCGGGGGTGAACACCTCCGTGAAGCTGATCAACGGCGCAATGGACAATCCTTATTTTATTGTTTACGACTGCCTGAACACCCAGTCCCGTGACCGTGTGTACGGCAATGCGAGTGTGACGGGGCACATCATTCCCGAAAAACTGTCGGTGACGGTGCGTTCGGGTCTCGACTTCAGCAACGATTTCCGCACCCAGCAGAAACCGCAGTATACGCACGCTTATCTCGACGGTATGTACCGCGAGCAGATTATCCGCAGTACGGAGCTCAACAACGATTTTCTGGTGAGTTACCACGATTCGTTCGGCGGACTGACGCTCAACGCTTCGTTTGGCGGCAACAACATGTTCTACAAGTACCACAATTCCCGGCAGACGGCCAACATGCTCGAAGAACCGAACGTCTTCATCCTGCAGAACGTCAACGGTACGCTCGACTTTACGAATACGCGCAAGACCAAGTCGATCAATTCGTTCTACGGGCTCGTGTCGCTCGGCTGGCGTGACATGCTCTTCCTCGATGTGACGGGGCGTAACGACTGGTCGAGTACGCTGGCCCCGGGCTACAACTCCTATTTTTACCCTTCGGTGAGCGCCAGCGTGCTGCTCGACGAAGTGTTCAAGCTGCATGATAAAGCCAAGTGGATCGATATGCTCAAGGTTCGCGGCTCGTGGGCCAACGTGGGTAACGACACGGAGCCTTACCAGTTGTGGGGAGCCTACACTAATTCGTCGGTCTTCACGGGCGCTTACCGGCTCCCCGGTTCGACGAAGAATTACACACTCAAACCAGAGAACGTCGAGAGCTGGGAAGTCGGCCTCGAAGGCCATTTTCTCCAGAACCGCGTGTCGTTCGACTTCGCCTACTACGATTCGGAGACGACGAACCAGATCATCAACGTGCCTTCCGACTGGGCTACCGGCGCTTCGTCGATGGTCATCAACGCGGGCTGCGTGCGGAACCGGGGTATCGAGCTTGCGGCGCGCTTCCAGCCCGTGTCGACCAAAAACTGGCGGTGGGATATTGATGTCAACTGGTCGAAGAACTGGAACGAACTGGTCGAACTGGCTCCGGGCGTCAATGTCTGGCAGCTCAATGCCAGCAACACCATCGGCAGCAAGGTCTTCATTTACGCCTATCCGGGCGGTGAACTGGGCCGCATTTACGGTTACGGCCTCCAGACGGCTCCCGAGGGCGCTTTCTACTACGACGGCGACGGTCGCAAGGTCGATTGCTCGGGGCAGCACATTGTCGACGCTACGACCGGAAACCCGATACTCGACGCTACGAACCTGAAAGACCTGGGCAGCATCTATCCCCAGTGGAAAGCCGGCCTGACGACCTCGCTGCGTTACAAGGGGCTGACACTCACGGCTTCATTCGCCGCGTCGTACGGCGGCAAGGCCTATTCGCTGACCAACTCGATCCTCTCCTACATGGGCAAACTGACCAATTCGCTCGAAGGTCGTTACGACGGTCTGATCCATCCGGGTGTCAACGTCTCGGCCGACGGCATCTATTCGCCGAACGACACCATCACCACCGATGCGGTCGATTATTACAATACGGTGATCTATCCGCGCGGCAATACCGAATCGAATGTTTTCGACACCTCGTATCTGAAACTCAAGGAGCTGCGTGCTGAGTACGCCCTGCCGCGGAGCCTGTGTGCCAAAACAAAGGTGTTCCAGAGTATTTCGCTGTCGTTCTTTGTGACGAACGTTTTCTGCATCACCAATTTCCCGCAGTTCGATCCGGAGGTGGCTTCGCTTTCGGGCTCGTCGCTCTACCGCGGCGTGGAGACGGGTGCTTACCCGATGACCCGTTCCTACGGATTCAGCCTGAAACTCGGATTCTAAAACAGACGCAACCATGAAAAAGCTGAAACATATCCTCATCGCAGCCCTGCTGCTCGCAACGACGGGCGCCTGCACGGCCAACTTCGATGAATACAACACCAATCCCAACGAGATGGACCTTTGGAAAATCGCCCCTGCGGGCATGATCCAGGAACTGCTCTATTCGGGAACCGAGGTGTTCCTTTACCGTACGTGGCAACTCAACGGCGAACTGATCCAGTACACCATTGCCGGTTCGGGCAACAACACCTATCACCGGTATGTGGTCGAAAACTCTGTGGGGGCCTCGGCCTGGAGTAATCTCTACATGCAGGCAGCCAATGCCGACCACATGCGCCAGCTGGCTATCCGCAAGGATGATCCCAATTACGAGGCCATTGCCATCACCCTGCGCACGCTGTTCCTCCAGAACATCGCCGATCTGTTCGGCGACATACCTTATTCGGAGGCTTTCAAGGGTCCGTCGGAAAATGTCAAACAACCCGTTTTCGACACGCAGGAACAGGTCTACCGGGCGTTGCTCGCCGACCTGGAGTATGCTAACTCGCTCTACGACACCTCGGTCGCACTGTCGGGAGCGACGCGCGACCTGCTCTACAAGGGCAACCTCACGCGGTGGCGCAAGTTCAACAATTCGCTTTACCTGCGTCTGCTGATGCGCCTGAGCAATCGTAATGCTGCGATGGGTGTCGCTGAGAAGGTCGCCGAGATATTCAATAACCCCGATAAATACCCCGTTTTCACGAGCAACGACGACAATGCCGAGATGCGTTATGACGAGGTCGAACCGTTCGTCAACTATTGGGGCACGAAACTCAACACGCAGTTTACGACTTCGACAGGCCGCCGGCCGGCCGAGCAGATCATCAACATGATGGATAAGTCGGGTGACCCGCGCATCGGCATCTGGTTCCTTCAGCCGTCGGGAGCCGAAGGCTGGAAAGGCGGCCAGAGCGGTATCGAGTCGCAGGACGCCGATTTTACGGGTATTGCCAATCTCAATAAGTCCACACTCGGGGAGTATGATTCACCCTATGCCCTGATGAAATACGACGAGGTGCTGTTCATTTTCGCCGAAGCAATACAGCGCGGCTGGATCACGGGCGATGCAGGAGCGTATTACCGGGATGCCATCCGGGCGTCGGTCCGGTATTGGGATGGAGTCGCCAAGTCGCTGACTATTCCCGATGTGGTGATCGACAACTTCCTGGCGAACGTCCCCTACGACGGAACGCTCGAAACGATCATCAACCAGAAATACGTGGCCCTGTTCTGGGTCGGCTACGAGGCGTGGGCCGAGTATCGCCGTACGGGGTATCCCGCGCTGGAGATCGGCAGCGGTACGTTCAACGACCACATCCTGCCCACACGCCTGGTCTATCCGACCAACACGGTGGAGACCAACAAGAATAACTACAATGTGGCTGTGGAACGCCTGAGAACCTATTACGGCGGAGCCGACGACATGAAGACTCCCGTGTGGTGGAGTAAAGCCGCCGTCGACAAAGGAATCAAATAACCGAAAAAGACTGGACTATGAAAACGATGATAAAGCGTCTTTGCGCCTTTGCCGCCGGGGCGGCCGCCGTGGTTTCGGCGGCGCTCGCCACGTCGTGCGAAAAGGACGAGACGCAGGAAAAATATGTCTACATCCTCGATAATGACAAAAACGGCATTCAGGAGGTGTCGTTCAATACGGCGGGCGGAACGCAGGATTTCCTGATGTACTCCAACTACGGCAGCTGGAAACTCGTCCCGACCTACGAAGAGGACCTCGAATGGTTGTCCTACTGGCCGACGGAAGGTGTTGGCGACGCCCGGTTCTCGGCTATGGTCGGGAAGAATACGACGGCTTACCAGCGTCACGGAACGCTGAATATCGTGGTCGACGGCCGCCCGGTAGCGACGATCCGCTTCAACCAGGCGGGTGACGAACCCTGGCTGAAGGTCAACGTTAAGGAGTCGGGTAAGACCGTTTCGGCCAAGGGCGAAACCTTCACCGTAGGCGTTGAATCGAATGTCGACTGGGTGGCCGAACTGGTCGACCCGGCCGATGCTTCGTGGGTCACGATCGGCGATTTCACGCCCGGGAGCCAGACCTTTACCTGTGCCGCGAACGCCGGTTCCGAACCGCGGGAGGCGCAGGTGCGTATCCTGGCTTACGGCACTTCGGCGTCGTGTGTGTTCTCCATCGTGCAGCCCGACATGTCGAGCGCCTTCGAGGAGGCCGAAAAGGTCACGATCGCCGAACTGCTGGCCATGGGCGAGGGGAAGATCACGCGCAATGTCTATGTGGCGGGCAGCGTGATCAGCGACCGCACGACGCGCAACTATCCGGTGGCTTATTCGACCGGAGGCGGGGCGCATGTGAACAACACGATGTTCATCCAGGATGAGACCGGAGGCCTGTGGATCGAGTTCGACGACGAGGCCGACAATACCTGCGACCTGAACCAGGTCGCCACGGTCCACATGTACGGACAGCATATCGAGCGCGACGCCTATACCAATGGGCTGAAGATTGCGGGCCTCTCCTCGACCGCCGTGCAGAGCGCCGTGGCGGGAACGCCCGTCGAGCCGGTCGTGATCGACGACCTGACCAAACTGCCCGAGTATGAAAACCGGCTCGTGACGCTGCGCGATGTCGAATTTGCACTGCCTTACGGTACGCTGGTCAATATCAACGAGGGGGCGACGTTCCTCGGCATCAAGCAGGGGGCTGCCTACCAGGCTTCGGCCGACTACAACGACCTGACGATCGAGTACGGCCACTACCTGCGCAATGCAAAGGGCCATACGACCAAACTCTACACCACCTGGTCGTTCACCGAGCGGGCGTTTTCGATGATCCCCGAAGGGGTCGGCGATGTCACGGGCATCGTCAACAAACGCTACAAATGCGACATGTACGACGGTCGTAACCAGATGCGCCATCCTGTCGAGAGCTGGTGTGTGCGCATCCGTCGCGAATCGGACATCACCAACTTCAAAGCTCCGGTTGTGAGCCGTCTGTCGAAGACCATCATGCAGATCGGTCCGTGGACTGACAACAAGGGCGCCATGCAGTCGGTGGTGGCCTCCGTGGGACAGGGACAGCTCAAGCATTCGGTCGGAGTCGATGTGCTCGGTTCGACCTCGGGCAACACGCAGCAGATGTATCTGGCGTGGGCTCATGCCCGCTGCGCCCCGGCGACGTGGGATGCGGAGAAAAACCTCTGGTTCCCGGCTTACGGCAATACCAAAGGGGTGCAGTATATCGCCCTGATGGCGCAGGGGTGGTGGAAAAATACCGCGGCGGTCAATACCGATACGGACGGCTGCTGCTGGATTCTCTCGAACCTCTCGACGAAGGGTTTCACGGGGCAGATTTCGCTCCAGTTCACGGCGTCGAGCAACACTTCGGGCCCGATGTACTTCCAGATGGAGTGGGCCGATACGGACAATGCCAAAACATGGGCCCCGATCGGTAACGAATACGTGGCTTCGAACTGGCACAACAGCATCGCAGCCCCCGAATACCTCTTCGTGCTGCCCGACGAACTGAAAGATCGTGAGTGTTTCTCGATCCGCCTGCGGGCCACCCGCCAGCGCAATGCCAGCGATACGGCGAACACAGCTTCGGGAACCAGCCGCATCGGCGTCGTACGCATGTCGTGCCTCGATTTATAAACCGTAAAAAATCCGAACGATGAAAATAGGTCAATTCAAATTGAAAATGCTCTTCGTCCTGCTCGCGGGCTTCCTGTTCGCGGCAGGGTGCTCGGAGAGCGATGCCCCGGAGTTCGAGCAGCCCCAGCGGCTGGTGCGCAACCTCTACTTTGCGCCCGTGATGAGCGTGTATGCCGGGCAGACGCTGACTCTCCAGGGTGCAGGCTTCGAGGCGGGCGACGTGGTTTCGTTCCGCACGAGCGCCGCTGCACTCGACCTGCCGGTGAGCGATATTACGGCCAAAACGGGCCGTGTGGTGATTCCTGCGGCGATCGCCCGCGCGGACTACGATGTGTATGTGGTCCGCGGAGCGGAGGAACAGTATGTCGCTACGGTGAAAATCTACCTTACTACCGATCAGGAGGTCCCCGACAAGGAGGGAATGAGCATTAAGGGCATCGTCTTCTGCGGCGACAAAGGCGTGCCGGGCGTCCGTGTGTCGGACGGCCTGCAGACGGTCGTCACCGACGAGAACGGTTACTACTGGATTCCGTCGCTCAAGACGCTGGGGTATGTTTTCATCACGATCCCCCAGGGGTATCTGCCTGCTGCACTCGATAACAACCTGATGGGTTTCTGGGCCGGGCTGACCGAAGAGGCCGGGGTGTGCGAGAAGCATAACTTCGAACTGGTCGGGGCCGATACCGAGAACCACATCATGCTGGTGGGCGCCGACCTGCACCTGGCCGACAAACAGAACGACCTGCGTAACTTCAAAAACGGGTTCATCGCCGAAACGCAGGCTTTCGCCGATGCCAGTTCTGTGCCGGTTTTCTGCCTTATGGCGGGCGACATGACCTGGGACCGCTATTGGTACGACCGCAATTTCCGGCTGCCGCATTACCGCGAGTGGCTCTCGCGGAGCGGATATTCCGTGCCGGTGTTCCATGCCATGGGTAACCACGACAACGACCCCTATGCGCAGGGCGATGCCCCGGGGCAGCTCTCCTATTGCAAAACGCTGGGTCCGAACTACTACTCGTTCAACCTCGGCAAGGTCCACTACGTGGTGCTCGACGACATCGACTGGATCAATACGGGCGGCAGCGACGGTGTGCTGGGCAGCCGCGACTACAATCGCGTCGTGTCGCTGGCCCAGATGGCGTGGCTGGCCGAGGACCTGGCGGCTGTCGAGGACAAAACGGCGCCGCTGGTGGTCTGCCTGCATGTTCAGCTCTACGAGAATTACAACGCTTCGTTCACCAACACGGCCAAGATGACGAGTGCTACGGGCGGAACGGGAGCGCTGATAAATGCGGTCCGGGATTTCTCCGAAGTGCATTTCATAACCGGGCATACGCACCACAATGCTACGATGGTTATCAGCGACAAGGTGATCGAGCACAACACAGCCGCCGTCTGCGAGACGTGGTGGTGGAGCACCTTCTTTTCCGACCGGGCCATCTGCGTCGACGGGTCGCCCGCGGGTTACGGAGTCTATACTGTCAATTCGACCGATGTGAAGTGGAGCTATAAAGGCATCGGCGAACCTGCCTCGTATCAGTTCCGCACGTACGACATGAACACCGTGAAGAAACACCTTGACAACAACACCTACAAAACGCTGCTGGCCCAGTATGCGAGCCGCGACAACAAGGGCGACGATTATGGAAAGGTCGGCGACAACGTGGTGTATATCAACGTCTGGAACTACGATCCGGCCTGGAAGGTAGAGGTGCGGGAGAACGGTTCGCCGCTTGAGGTGAAACGTGTCTTCGACCGCGACCCGCTGCACACGATTACCTTCGACATTCCCCGCGTGGAGGCCAAATACGAGGCCAATGCCGACTGGGCTTCGTGCTGCTCGTCGCATATGTTCAGTGTGGTAGCGTCGACGCCCGTGTCGGAGTTGGAAATCACTGTCACCGACCGTTTCGGCAATGTTTATACCGAAACGATGAAACGGCCGAAGGCCTATGTGAAGACCATGAAATAACCTGAAAAACGAAGATCATGAAAAAATACAGTATATGGCTGTTGGCGCTCGCTGCATTGTTCACCGGGGCTTGCGGTACGGATGCGGTCGACGAAGGGACGCTTGCGCTCAACGCCTCTTCCGTCAGCGCCAACAAGCGCGGAATGACCTACGAGGGCGGCGATGTCACGTTCGATGTCACGTCGAATGTCTATTGGGTGATCAACCTCGACGAAGATGCCGACTGGCTGACCGTTACACCCCGTGGGGCGTACGGCAACCAGACGGTGAAGATCACTGCGGCCGAGAATCCGGGCTCGCGGCGTTCGACGACGCTCCGGTTCGATTCGCGGGACGGCGTGACCGCGCAGATCGAGGTGACGCAGGGTTCTTCCGACGAACTGATCTACTACATCCGCACCGGGGCCGGGGCTTCGGCTGTTGCGTCGCCCGTCGCCGTGAGCAGCTATACGGCCTGGGAGCCGGATGGCGTGGGGGCTTCCGCAGCCGGATTCTCCGGCGTGAACGCCTTCGTGTCGGCCGACAGTCCTTCGTCGGGTTACGAGGGGGCTTCGGGCGGCAACAACATTGTGCTGGAGCTCCCCGCCGAGCCGACAGAGGGCGCCGCGACGGTCGTGCCGTCGTTCTCGGTGCGCGACGTGGCAACCCGGGACGACTTGTATTTCCGCCTGAAGATGGGCGTGCTGGCTCCCGACGGCGGACTGACGCCCGAAAAGTTCCGGATGCTGGTCGGTAACGGCGGCGATGAGTTGGTCGCCCTGCAATACGAAGTGGCTGACGGCGAAGGCCCCTGGAAAGAGGTCGTGGCGAAATTCTGGATCGGCGAGGACAATCCCGTGCTCGATTTTAAGGTCGAAGCCCCGGCAGGCGGTTACCGCATCGACGATTTCCGCCTTTATGAAGGCAATATCGGCGAGGGCCAGGAGATTGCATTCCAGGTCGGCGGCGACGATGGCAAGCAGGTGGGTTACGTCTATTTCGAGGACGATTTCTCGTGGGTGACCGACGTGTACGGCGGAACCGACTACGTCGGAACTTACCCCACGCCGCTCACAGCCGAGACCTACTGGAACAGCATTACGGCGGCAAGTCATGGACAGGAAGCCTACAACGCCCTTGTCGGATCGGGCTGGAAGACCGACGACAATAAACTCAAGGAGCGCGTTTACCTGCGCCTGGGTTATGTCAAGATGGGCCGCGGATCCAATGCGGCAGGTTGCGGCGGCGGTCTGGTAAGTCCGACGCTGGATATCCGGAGAAACCGTGCGGCGGACCTCAAGGTCACCTTCAAGTGTTGTATCTATGTCGCGGCCAACGGTACGTGGGACCCCTCGACCATGCAGGTGCGCATGATCGGCCCGGGTACGATCAACGACGACGCGTCGACAGAGAAGGTGCTTGTCATGCAGACCGAAACCCCTGTGCAGTGGGAGGAGAAGACGCTGATTGTCTATGGTGCGACCAGCGCCACACAATTGGTTTTCGAATCGGTGGAGGAGACCAGGGCCAACCGCTGGTTCCTGGACGACGTGCGGATCGTCAAGGCAGGTCCGGACGACAAACCGTCCGTCGAACTGATCCCGCTGGAGGCTCCTGCGGTGACGTTCGATCAGGAAGCCGTTACCGAAAGTTCTGTGAAGTTCACCTGGACGAAGGTGGAGGCGGCCGCGGAGTACGAATATTCCTACACCTGCCTCAACTGCGGCGAGGTGGTCGCCTCGCGCAGCGGTAAGACGGCGGAACAGTCGGTCGAATTTACCGGACTGATCGCCGGATCCTCGGCCCGCCTGACGGTGCGCGCCCTGCCTACGGAAGGAGACAAAGTCTACAAGGAATCCCCCTGGAGCGACCCTGTCGAGGGAAGTGTGCAGAGCGCGACGAGCGAAGATTCACATCCCGACGGGTATATCTTCTTCGAGGATGATTTCTCGTGGGTGACCGCCGTTTACAAAGGCAGCGACTATATCGGCGGCTGGCCCGGCAACAGTGCTGAAACCAACTGGACCAGCGTTACTGCGGCGGCTTATGGCGAGGAGGCTTATAAGACGTTCGTCGATTCGGGTTGGACCCTCGGCGATAACACCCTGAAACAGCGGACTTACCTGCGTATCGGCTATGTGAAGATGGGGCGCGGCAGCAATGCCGGGGGCAGCGGCGGCAGTCTGATGACGCCGGCGCTGGAGATCGACGAAGGTTGCTCAGCCTCGCTGAAGGTCACCTTCGACTGCTGCATCTTCCTCGGAACGAAGTCGGTGTGGGATCCCACTACGATGCAGGTGCGCATCGTGGGGCCGGGTACAATCGGCGATGACAAGGTTTCGGTGCAGACCTTTGAAATGTCGAATTCGGACGAGATGCTGGCTGTCTGGCAATCGGGACTCCCCGATAAGAATCCGTGGGAGACCAAACAGTTTGTTGTCAGCGGTGCTACGCCTGCCACGCGGATTGTTTTCGAATCGGTGGAGGAAACCGTTGCCAATCGCTGGTTCCTGGATAATGTGAAAATTGAAAAAGTAAAATAATACGATTGTGAAAAGCCTGAAATTGTTTCTGTTGGGCCTCATGTTCTGCGCGGCATTACCGTCGCAGGCATGGGACCGCACGCGCCACGACGCCATTGCGTATATCGCCGAATGCAACCTGACGCCCCGGGCGAAGAAGAATATTGCCAGGTACCTCGAACATTCGATCGTCTATTATGCTTCGTGGATGGACAAGTACCGCGACACGTCCGGATTCCGCAATGTCGAGCACGTGAGTTACGTGGATGACGACATGCAGCTGGTCGACACGCTGCGTAAGGGCAAAACCAACTGCGTCGTGGAATTGATGCACGCCATCGACCGGCTGAAAGACTACCGGAACATGGACGATTCGCTCGTGCGGCTGAACCTGATGTATGTGATCCATATTGTGGGTGACATGCATTGTCCCTCGCATGTCAAATACCGCGGCTGCAAGAGCGGCCAGGCGGACCTCAACGGTAAAAAGATGTCCTACCATGCGATGTGGGACTGGGGTGTGATGGACGGCGCTCACGGTTGGAGTTACAGCGAGTATCAGCAGCAACTGGACACGTTCTCCAGGCGCGAGAAAGCCGCCATGGCCAAGGGTACGCCCCGCGAATGGGTACATGAAACGGCCGTCGCCTGCCGGGTGATCTACGACTGGCAGCGGGCTGACGAGACCTATGACAAACAGTTTGTGCTGGACACATATCTGCTGCCTGAAAGCCAGTTGATCAAGGCTTCGTACCGCCTGGCCGCGGTGCTCAACGAATTGTTCGGTTAGTTGGCGGGGTGTCTCCCGGGGGACACAAAAACAGCAGGGAATCCCGCGATTGGCAGCTGTTTCCGGGATATACCCTTTTTCAGGGAAAACTGCTAACGACGGCAGTAGCAGGGTAGAGGCTCTGTGTGTGCGGATGCTGCGCAGCAACAGGGTGCGAACGGCACGTCGCCGACGGTTTCCGTATGGGCGATGTGTCGTTTGTGCCCTGTTGGCCTTCCGGCCGTTCCGTACATGACCGGAGGGTTACTGCGTGAACCGGTTGAAAGTGGTTTTAGGAGGGCATACAGA
>JAEZTA010000065.1 GCA_023443765.1 Bacteroidota bacterium
CTGTGGTACACGGCCAAACACTCGAAAGAGACCATCCGCGGCGGCTCGGAACTCGCAACGACGGCCGAAACCTCGGCGGGCGGCCTCGCACTCGACTACGCTACGGCGTGGAGCTACGGCAAGGCGGAGACCTTCAACCTGCTGATCCCCGATTTCATGGGCCGCGAATCGGCCACGACTTTCCCGGCGGACGGAAAGACGGCCGCCGTGCTGAACGGATACGGACTGCGCGGCGCGGCGCAGCAACTGGGCGTCTACTGGGGCACGCAGCCCTACACGGGCGGCCCGACCTACCTGGGCGCCGCAGCGGTGTTCCTCGCGGCGCTGGGCATCGCGCTGGCCCGGGGACGCAACAAATGGTGGATCATTGCGGCCTGCGTCGTGATGATTCTGCTGGCCTGGGGCCGCAACCTGATGGGATTCACCGAATTCGCCTTCAAATACCTGCCCGGTTACAATAAGTTCCGCACCGTGTCGATGACGCTGGTCGTCGTGCAATGGGCCGTGCCGCTGCTGGGCGCATTCGCCCTGATGCGGCTCTGGAAAGGCGAAATCCCCCGCGAACGGCTGTTGCGCGGGCTGGCGTGGGCCGCGGGAATCACCGGAGGGCTCTGCCTCCTGTTCGCCGTCGCCGGAAGCGCATTCTTCGACTTCGGGCGCGCGGACAGTACGGTCTATATGGCCGATACGTTCCGCCACATCTTCGAAAGCAACAACATGCAGTCGTACATCGACCGCGGGATGGACGTGGAATGGGCCGAAGCCACCGCCGAGGCGATGGCCGCCGACCGCGCGGCAATGATGCAAGCCGACGCATGGCGTTCGCTGCTGATGATCCTGCTGGCGGCAGGCGGCGTGGCGCTGTTCGCCCTGCGAAAAATCAACAAATACGTCCTGACGGGCCTGCTCGGAGGCGTGATGCTGCTCGACCTCGTGCCGGTCGACCTGCGGTTCCTCTCGTCGGACAACTTCGTTTCGACACAGCGCAACCGGGTGACGGCCACGGCGGCCGACAAGGCGATCATGCAGGACACGGACCCGGGCTACCGGGTGCTGAACCTCACGGTCAGCCCCTTTAACGACGCCACGACCTCCTATTTCCACCGTTCGGTGGGCGGCTACCACGGTGCAAAGCTGGCCCGCTACCAGGACCTGATCGACCGCTACCTCTCCAAGGTGGACGACAGCGTGCTGGACATGCTCAACACGCGCTACCTGATCGTCGCGGGCAGGGAGGGACAGCCCGAGCCGCGCATCCGGACGACAGCCAACGGTGCGGCGTGGTTCGTGGACAGCCTCGTTTACGTCCCGACGGCACAAGCCGAGATCGACGCGCTGGAAACCATCGACACCAAAACCACGGCGGTAGTCGCCACGAAAGACGAAGCGCAGACCGCAGGGGTTCCCACGGCAGCCTCCGGCGCGGATTCCACGCGTGTGATCGCGCTTACGGAGTACCGCCCGAACTACCTGAAATACGAATACACCGCGCCGGCAAAATCGGTGGCGGTCTTCTCGGAGATTTTCTACGACCACGGCTGGACGGCCTATGTCGACGGCGAAGAGACCCCCTATTTCCGGGCCGACTACGTCCTGCGGGCGATGGCGCTCCCCGCCGGAACGCACACCGTCGAATGGCGGTTCCGCGCTCCGGGCTGGACGGCGGTCGAGGGCGTGACGCTTGCCGCGTCGCTCGTGATCCTGCTGGGGGCCGTCGCGGCATTGGTCTATTGTTTCCGCAAGAAAAAAGCGTAAAGTTATGAAAGATGACAAGCGTTTAAAACGAAAGGTCCGCAACTCCTACATCGTGTCGACGGTGAGCATTACGCTCGTGCTGTTCCTGCTGGGATCGGTGGGTTACCTGATGGTCGCAGCGCTGAAGGTCGCCGACACGCTGCAGGAGAGTATCGCCGTCACCGTGGAGTTGAAGAACGGGCTTTCGGAGGCTCAGAAGGAGGCCATCAACAAACGCCTGACCGCCGAAGAAATGGTCGCGACGATCGCCTACTCGGCCAAAGAGGAGAAGGTCGACGACCAGGAGTTCCGCAAGATGTTCGGCAGTTCGTTCGAGGAGGTCCTGCAGGAGAATCCGTTGCTGGACTCATACGAACTTACGCTCACGTCGGCATCGGCCGACAAGGAGTTGCTCGACTCGTTCATCACGGCCGTCGGCCGCATCGAGGGGGTCGACCGGGTGTCGTATCCGGCGCTGATGGCCGAACGGCTGCACGCCACGGTGAACAAAATCCGCCTCGTGCTGCTGTTGTTCGGCGGCGCACTGCTGGTGATCTCGCTGATCCTCCTGAGCAACACCATCCGGCTGGCCATCTTTTCGAAAAGATACCTTATCAATACGATGAAGCTGGTGGGAGCGACCAAATGGTTCATCATGAAGCCCTTCCTCGGGAGCAGCGTCACGCAGGGAATCCTGGCCGGAACGGCTGCATCGGCCCTGTTCTGCCTTGCGGTTTACGGGCTGAACGAGGCCGTGCCCGAACTGATGACCATCGCCGAAGCAGGCAAGATCGCCATCATCCTCGGCTCGATGATTGCGGGCGGCATCATCATCTCGGGGCTCTTCACCATCGCGGCCCTCAACAAATTCGTCAACATGAAGTCGAACAAGATATACCTATATTAAATGAAAAACGAACAGAAGAAAGCACAGGACCCCGTACAGGAAGATCCGCGCATGCCGCTTACGCGCCGCAACTACACCCTGCTCGCGATCGGATTCACAGTCATCCTCCTGGGCTTCATCCTGATGGCCGGGGGAGGCAGCGACTCGCCCGACGAATTCAACTATGCGATGTTCTCGTGGCGGCGCATCACGCTGGCCCCGATCCTCGTGATCGGCGGTTTCGTCATCGAGGTTTACGCGATCATGAAACGCTACAAGTAAATTCCCGATCGGTTCCGGAATGCCCGCAGGCATGCTGTCCCCGGCAACAGCCGGAGCAACCGGGACCGCCAAAATTTCATACCCTCACTGAATAAATGGATACACTACAAGCCATCCTGCTCGGTATCGTGCAGGGCATTACCGAATTCCTGCCCGTTTCAAGCAGCGGTCATCTGCAGATCGCCAAAGAGGTGCTGGGCGTACAACTCGAAGAGAACCTCACGTTCGACGTGGCGCTCCACGCCGCAACGGTGCTGAGCACGATCGTCGTGCTGTGGAGCGAGATATGGCGCCTGCTGAAAGGACTTTTCTCGCGCCGGTTCAACGAAGAACAGGCCTATGTGCTGAAACTCGTCATCTCGATGATCCCCATCGGGTTCGTCGGATTCCTGCTCAAAGACCAGATCAACGACCTGCTCAACGCTCCCTATATCCTCGTAGTCGTGGGCGCCATGCTGCTGCTGACGGCTGCACTGCTGGCCTTCGCCTATTACGCCAAACCGCGGCAGAAGGAGAAAATATCTTACCGTGACGCCCTGATCATCGGACTCGCGCAGGCGTGCGCCGCCATGCCGGGACTCTCGCGGTCGGGTTCGACCATCGCGACGGGCCTGCTGCTGGGCAACAAGAAAGCCGCCGTGGCGCAGTTTTCGTTCCTGATGGTGCTGGCGCCGATCCTGGGCGAAACGCTGCTCGAAGCCACGAGCGGCGACCTGACCGCCGGGGTAGCCACAGCACCGCTCATCGGCGGATTCCTCGCCGCATTCGTCACGGGATGCCTCGCCTGCAAATTCATGATCGAGATCGTAAAACGGGGCAAGCTGATCTGGTTCGCCGCCTACTGCACCGTCGCCGGACTGGTGTCGATCATAAGCTATTTCTGCTGATGAAGGAAGCACTGGACCTTCGCGGCATCAATTTCGAGGACGGGTACATCGCCGTACTGGACAAGCCCCTGCGCTGGACCTCGACCGACGTGGTGCGCAAAGTTAAATTCGCACTCCGCAGGCTGGGCTACCGCAAAATCAAGGTCGGGCACGCCGGGACGCTCGATCCGCTGGCCACGGGCATCCTGCTGGTCTGCATCGGCCGCGCCACCAAACTCGTCGACACGCTGCAAGCTGAGGAAAAGGAGTATGTGGCCGACGTAATGCTGGGCGCCACGACCCCGAGCTACGACCTGGAGCACGAAATCGACCAGACCTATCCGTGGGAGCACATCACGCGGGAGGCCGTCGACGAGGCCCTTGCATCGCTCACCGGGGAGCGGCTCCAAACCCCGCCCGTCTATTCGGCCAAGAAGATCGACGGCACGCGCGCCTACGAACTGGCCCGCGCCGGGGAGGAGGTCGCCGTACGCCAGGCGATGATCACCATTTACGAAATGGAAATCCTGGAATACGCCCTGCCCCGCCTGCGCATCCGCATCCGTTGCAGCAAAGGGACCTACATCCGTTCGCTGGCCCACGAGATCGGGCAGGCGCTCCACAGCGGCGCACACCTCACGTCCCTGCGCCGGACCCGCAGCGGCGGCTTCACGCTCGAAAAGTCGTATGAATTGGACGAATTTCTTGAAAATCTGCAAAATCTTGAAACAAAATAGCCTTTTTTGCGTATAGAAAATAATCTGTCTTGTGTTTCGGGACCGTTCCGTTAAGCGGAGACAGCAACAAAGCTGTGGCCCGGGTTAGGCCCGGCACAGAAAATGTCGAATGAAATTCAACGTAAAAAAGAGCGTCTATTTATGAAATTATCGCAGTACGGGTATGACTTTTCACCCGAAATGCTGGCCAAATACCCGGCCAACAATCGCGACGAGTCGCGTCTGATGGTCATCAACCGCGCCAAGGGCACAATCGAACACCGCATCTTCAAGGACATCATCGAGTATTTCGACGAAAAGGACCTGTTCATCTTCAACGACACGAAGGTCTTTCCGGCACGCCTCTACGGCAACAAGGAGAAGACCGGGGCCGAGATCGAGATTTTCCTGCTGCGGGAACTCAACCGCGAACTGCGGCTGTGGGACGTGCTGGTGGACCCGGCGCGTAAAATCCGTATCGGCAACAAACTCTACTTCGGCGACGACGACCTGCTGGTGGCCGAAGTGATTGACAACACCACTTCGCGCGGCCGTACGCTGCGTTTCCTGTTCGACGGCTCCTACGAGGAGTTCAAGCAGACGCTCTTCTCGCTGGGCGAGACGCCCCTGCCGAAATGGGTGCGCGAGAAGGTCGAACCCGAAGACGCCGAGCGCTACCAGACCATCTTCGCCGAGAAGGAGGGAGCCGTAGCCGCCCCGACGGCCGGCATGCACTTCTCGAAGCACCTGATGAAGCGCATGGAGATCAAGGGCATCGACAAGACGTTCGTGACGCTGCACGTCGGGCTGGGCAACTTCCGCACGGTGGATGTCGAGGACCTCTCGAAGCACAAGATGGACTCCGAGCAGTTCTTCGTCGAGGAGTCCGCCGCAGGATCGGTCAATACAGCCAAGCAGGAGGGCCGCAAAGTCGTGGCCATCGGCACAACGGTAATGCGCACGATCGAGACCGCCGTATCGACCAACGGCATGATCAAACCCATGGAGGGCTGGACCAACAAGTTCATTTTCGCCCCCTACGAGTTCACGGTGGCCGACGCCATGGTGACC
>JAEZTA010000178.1 GCA_023443765.1 Bacteroidota bacterium
CGAGGTCGAAGCGTTGCCCAGCAGGTCGGTCACGTCGTTGCGGTAGATGTCGAAGCTTCCCGACAGCCGGTCGTCGAAGAGGTAGAAATCGACGCCGATATTCTTCATCGTGGTCTTCTGCCAGCTCACATCGGGATAGTCGGCGCTCATCAGCAGGTAGGGAATGTAGTACGTCGAGTTGTTGTTGAAGGTCACCTTGTAGTCGCTGGGCTTGTAGACGCCGTAGAGCGAGCTTCCGAGGTTGTCCTGACCCGATTTGCCCCAGCTGGCGCGGATTTTCAACAGGCTCAGCCACTCGACATCGCGCAGAAACGATTCGTTGGAGATTTTCCAGGCGGCCGACACCGAGGGGAACAGCGCATATTTCTTGTTGGGGAAGAACTTGTCCGCACCGTCGCGGCGAAGCGTTGCGGCGACTACGTAGCGGTCGAGCAGGTCGATGCTCAGTTTTGCAAACTGCGAACGTTTCTGGTTTTTGCCCGTGTAGGAGGCCGGGGTGATCTTTCCGGCTGCCGAAGCGATGTTGTGCTCGTTGATCAGGTCGTTGGTGTCCTCGTAACCAATTGAATACCCTTCGTAATCTTCGAGGTACTTACCCATGCCGACCAGGGCATCCACCTGGATGATATCGGCGAATTTTTTCGAGAACTGGAGCATCGCCTCCATCGTTTGGTTGCGGCGGCGTTCCGAAGCGATATTTCCGCGCGACTTGTACATGCGGTCGAAGTAGATCGACGACGGCACATAGGTCGAACGGCGCATGTTCTCCTGGTTGATACCGTAGACGCCTTTCAGGGTGATGATGTTCTTCCAGATATTCAGGTCGGCCGTGAAGTTGAGCATGTAGTCGTTCTGCCTGGTCTTGTCCTGAATGTCGTCGTACGACGCGGGGTTGGGAACACTGTTGAAAATCGTATACGAACCGTCTGCCTGCCGCAGCGGGAGGTAGGAAGGGTAGAGCAGCGCCGAGCTGAGCGAACCTCCGGCCGTGTTGCCGCGGTTGCCCACGTCGTCGCCCACCATGCCGTTGGTGTAGTGGTTCTGGTTGGCGTTGAAGGCCGACGTGAGTTTCAGGAACGGAAACATCTGTACGCCCAGGTTGCCGCGGAACGTGTATTTGGTCATTCCCGAGTTTGACACCGTGCCTTTCTGGTCGAAATAGCTGCCGCCCATGTAGTAGGTAACGTGCTTCGTACCGCCGCTCACCGTCAGGTTGTGGTTGGTCGAGTAGCCGCTGCGCAGTACGTAGTCGGTCCAGTTGGTCGTCGTGGCCGCTGCGATGTCTTCCGGCGAAAATTCGGGTGCCCAGCGTCCGTCGTAGGCCAGTCCGCCGTAAGGATACTGTTTGTTGTTGTAAAGGTAATTCTCTTTGCTGTAAACGTTTGCGATGTTCATGTACTCCTGTGCGTCGAGCACGTCGAGATACTTGTAATTGCGCGTAAAGGTGTAACTGCCTTCGTAGCTGATCCGGGGAGCGCCCTCGGTACCTTTTTTCGTCGTGATGAGGATCACACCGTCGGCGGCGCCGATACCGTAAATGGCCGCCGAAGCGTCTTTCAGCACCTCGACCGACTCGATGTCCGCGGGGTTGAGACCCGCCAGTCCGGCACGGTTGACATTGCTCGGAAGTCCCGTTGCGCTGCCCAGTCCGATGGTGTTCGAAGGCATGACGATACCGTCGACGACGTAAATCGGGTTGCCTGCGCCGCGGATCGAGATGTCCACCTTACCGTCGGGCTGCGAACTGTTGACCGTGGCCTGAAGACCTGCGGCGCGTCCCAGCAGCATCTGCGAAATGTTGCTGTTCGCGGCCTTCGGCACATCGTCGGGCTTCACCTGCGCGATGGCCGTGGTCAGGTTGCGGCGCGATACCGTGCCGTAGCCCACGACGACCACTTCGTCGACCAGCTTGACATCTTCGGTCAGGTATACCTCGATCTCCGTACCTGCCGTGGCGCGTACCGTCTGCATCGTGTAGCCGATGTAATAGATGCTGAGCACCAGGCTCTTGTCGCCCTCGATCCGGAAGCGGCCCTGCGTGTCGGTCGTGGTTCCCCTGGCGGTTCCCTCGACGATCACCGTCGCCCCGACGATCGGTTCCTTGGTGTTTCGGTCCAGCACCCGGCCCTGTATGCCGTCGGCTTTGCGGCTCTCTTTGGCCGCTGTCTCGCGTTTGGTCAGTACGATCTGCTGTCCCTTGATCGTATATGCGATGTCGGTTCCGGCGAAAAGTTTCTCCAGCGCATCGGTCAGCGAGGCTTTCGCCACGTTGAGCGACGCCGTCCTGTCGACCCCGACCACCTGCTTGTTGTAGAGGAACAAATATCCGCTTTGGGTCTCGATCTCGTCCAGGATGACCGTCAGCGGTACGTTCGATTTATTCAGCGTGACGGTTTTACGCTGGGCGTGTGCGGAACAGACCCAGAGAAGACACATGCACGTGAAGCACGTAAATAGGATTTGTTTCATGATTGACGTTGTAGTTTTGTTTCGATTGATTTGGTTTTTGGGAGGATGGAGGAAGTAAAAGGTTTTCTGCGATAATAAATGGGTTAGTTTGGTTTCTCGGCCGCGGCTTCAGGGCCGCTGCTATAAATAAGACGAACCACACGCGAAACCCCACATCTTTTTTTCGATTCTCCCCGGATTTCGGGCCCTATACAACTGAAAAAACGGGCCATTGGCCCGTTTTTATTGGTCTCTGAACGGTCATGAATTTTTGTATACGCGGATAATCTTTTCCGAGAATCCGCTGTCCGACTCCTGGTGGCGGGGCTGCTCCTCGAAGCGGATCGGGGCGCTGATCTCCAGCAGGCGCAGGATCTGGTCGAACGTCTCGCCCCGGAAAGTCGCGCGGTAGACGTAATCGCCGAGTTCCGGGTCCATGATCTCGAACTGCACCCGGTATATCTGCCCCAGGCGTTTGAAAACATCGCCCAGCGCATCGTCGCGGAAGGCGAGGATGCCGTCTTTCCACGAAGTTCCCCGGAACGTGTCCACGTCGGTTATCCGCATCGTGCCGTCGGCGTAATAGCTCAACTGCTGTTCGGGCAGGAGCTTGTTCTCCACGCCGTCCGCCGCAACGTCCACCTTGCCGCTGACCAGCGTCACGACCGTCTCCCGGAGCATGTCGTAAGCGTTGATATTGAACGCCGTGCCTTTGGCTGTGACGCTGAGGTCGCCGACTTCGACGACGAACGGCCATTTTTCATCGGCCTGAACCTCGAAATAGGCCTCTCCGGTCATGCGCACCGTGCGCTGTTTCCCGGTCCGGAAGCGCGAGGGGTATTCGAGTGAACTGCCCGTGTTGATCCATACGCGCGAACTGTCGGGCAGTACGATCATCGTCATGGTTCCGTAGGGCGCCGTCACCTCGTTGAAAGCTATGGCCTCCCCGGTGCGGTCCGCAGCCTTCCATGCGAAGAACAGCGAAGCGGCCAGCAGGGGGATGAACAGCACGGCGGCAATGTGGCGGAAACGGTCGGCCAACGTCGATCGGGGTGCGGTTGTCTGAAGCTGTTTTGTGCGCTGTGCCAGTACATTACGCAGTGCGGCATCGGTGTCGATCTGCGCGGGGTCGAACGCGGGGTGGGCCGCTTCCCACAGGTTTTTCAGCCGGAGGAATTCCTCGCGCAGCGCTTCCGACTGCGCCAGTTCTTCGCGCAGTTCGTTGCGTTCCTGCTCCGTAGCGTCGCCCGCGAGGTATCTGGCTATCCGTATATTTTGTTGTTCGTCCATGCGTCCTTGTTGTCTTGAAAATACAGTATACTCATATATATGACGGTTCGGCGGGGTTTTACCACACGTCCGAAAGCAAAATAATGCATATTGCGGTGTAAAATTCGCCCAGGTAGTTTTTGAGCAGGTTCAGTGCGTCGCCGATGCGCACTTCGACCGTCCGCACCGAGACGTTCAGCTGCTCGGCGATCTCCCGGTATTTGAGGTTCTGGAAACGGTTCATTTCGAAGCATTCGCGCAGTTTCGGGGGCAGTTTGCCGAGCGCCTCCTGCAAATGGTCGTTCAGGTCGGAATAGAGGATGTAGCGGGCCGTGTCGTGGTCGCCGAGCGCACTGCCGCTGAGGGTTTCCTGCTGGTGGACCGAGACGATTTTCCGGTGGCGCAGCTCCTCGATGCAACTGTTGCGCACGGCGCTCAGGAGGTAGGATTTCAGCGAAGTTTCGATCCGGAGCCGGTCGCGGTTGTCCCACAGCCTGAGAAAGATGGTTTGCACGATGTCCTCGCAGACCGCCTGCTCGCGGAGGATGGTTCCCGCAAACAGCACCAGGTCTTTGTAATATTTCCGGAACAGGGTGGCAAACGCCTCGTCGCTGCTGTTGCCCATGTTGCACAATAACAGCCCGTCTTCGTTGATATCCGCCATTTTGTGAGTTTGTTTCGTGTCTGCCCGAGTGACCGTATTGCCTATCGGCCGCCCCGATTTTAATACAATACTACACAATTTTTACGGAAATAAAAAATTATGTGGGGTTTTGCGGCTGATTCGTCTTATATATGGATGGAGTTTTTAAAGGGTTTCGAAAAAACCGTTTAATTTTTAACTATTGACTGAATTATGAAACGAAAACTGAGGAATATACTCATGGCGTTTTCCGTTGCGCTCGTGGCGTTTTGCGTCATGACCTCCTGTAAGGACGACGATGTTCCCGATGTGACGTGGCCCGAATGGCCCACCGTATCGGCTCCGGAGGTTGTCACGGCGACGCTCAAACCCGCAGCCGGTTCCGGTGCGGAGATCTCCGCCGGGGGCAGCGTGCGTTTTCAGGCGCATATCACCGATTCCGACAACGAGGTACGCCGTGCGACGCTGACCGTTACGGTCGGCGGCAACGAGATTGTCTCCGAGCAGTTCCGCCTCGCGGGCGGCGATGTCGATGTCGACCATACGTTCACCGTCCCGTTCGTCTCGGGCATGAACGGCGACGTTTATCCCACGGTGACGCTCGATGTGACCAACTCCCTCCACAAAACCGCTTCGGTGACGCTCGCCGATGCGCAGAACGTGTTGGTCAAACGTCCTGTTTTGGGCGACAAGGTCTACCTCGTAACCAGCGCCGGCGATGTCTACGAACTGCCCCGCACTGCCGACAACCGCTATTCGGCGGAGGTCAAGGTGTCTTATTTCGAGTCGTACAAGATCGCCACGAAACTCACTACTGATCAAAAGATCGACTACTCCTCGGTTGTCTGGGGGCTTGTCGACGGCCAGCCTGCCGTCGTTACCGACTCTTCTTCTGCGGGCATTCCTTCCGAAGTCAACCCTGCGGCGATCATCAAGAAGATGAACTTCGACGCCGTAAGTTTCCGCACGGTGCTCGACCTGGCTGTGGTCTTCGGCAGCGCCGAACTCCAACCCTCGTCCTACAACGGTTACCAGGAGGCTACGCTTTCGCTTGCTTCCGGACAGACCTATACGGTGACCGGCATCGGCGGCCTCGCTACGGCGGTCGACCCCAATTTCTTCGAATCCGTTTCCGACTCGGAGGTGAAATTCACCGGCCCGGACGGGGAGTATACGCTCTACTACAACCTCTCCAAATCGCGCCTCTACATTGAACAGCGGGGTGCCACCTATCCCGCGGCACTGTGGATCTCGGGCATGGGCCTCGGTTTCCCGCAGCTACCTTATTCGCTCGACATCGACTGGTCGGGCAACGGCTGGAACTGGACGGTCGATGTTCACCAGCGCGCGTTCTGCAAGAAGACGGGCGACGGTACGTTCGAGGCGCTGCTCTACATCTCGCGCAGCATCAACCTCAAGATTTTCCAGCAGTGCGGCTGGGGCAGTGAATTCCAGTCCTTCAACTTCACCAAGACGCCCGAAAACATCCTCGTCGACGGCATCGAGCCGAGCGACGGCCATAAGACGGGCGACTTTGCGACGGGCACGGCCTTTACCGAAGGCGTCTACCTGCTCCGCCTCGATTTCAACCGGATGACGATCGAAATCATCCGCCGGTAACCCGACCGTTTCCTCCGGACTCACCAAGCGACAGGGCGGTTCTGCAAAGGACCGCCTTTTTTTAATCCTAAAACCTATGTTCAGACCTTTGCGTAACCTCCTGGCCCCGGTCCTGCTGCTCTGCGGCATAGCCTCGGCCTCCGTACCTCCCGCCGAATGGGAAAACCAGCATGTCAATGCTGTCAACCGTCTGCCGATGCGTGCCACCTCCTATTCCTACGACTCCCCGCAGTCGGCGCTCCGCGGCGACCGCAATGCTTCGGCAATCCTTTTTCTCGACGGAGCGTGGCGTTTCCGCTTCGATTCCGACATGTCGGAGCGTCCCCGCGATTTTTTCCGCGGCGGCGACCGCATCGAAGGGTGGGATACGATCCCCGTGCCCTCCTGCTGGGAGATGCACGGCTACGGTTTCCCCAACTATACCAATGTCCGCTATCCCTTTCCGGTTGATCCGCCCCGTATCCGCCGCAACAACCCTGTGGGTAGTTACTTCCGCGAATTCGACCTTCCCACGGCGTGGCACGACCGGGATGTTACGCTGCATTTCGGCGGCATCTATTCGGCTTACTACGTCTGGGTCAACGGCGAATACGTCGGTTATGCCGAGGATTCGGCGCTTCCTTCCGAGTTCGACGTGACCCCGTTCCTCCGCCCGGGGCGCAACAGTGTCGCCGTGCAGGTCTGCAAATGGGCCGACGGCAGTTACCTCGAAGATGCGGACCATTGGCGCATGGCGGGCATCTACCGCGAAGTTTTCCTGATGGCCGCGCCGCGGGTCTGCATCCGCGATTTCGGAGTGCGCACACGCCTTGTTAACGACTACACCGACGCGCGATTGCAAATCCGGCCGTCGCTGCGCAATGACGCCGGGCGCGACCTTACGGGCTGGACGCTCGGCGCAGAGCTCTTCGATGCCGCAGGTACGGCGTGCCTCGACACGCCGTGGAGCCTCCCGGCTACGGAGATCGTGACCGAGGTCTATCCCCAGCGCGACAATGTCTACTATCCGCTTATGGAGCGACTGATCCACGCCCCGCACCGCTGGACGGCCGAAACACCTTATCTATATACGCTCGTGCTGACGCTCCGCGATGCGCAGGGCTCGGTCATCGAGTCCCGGAGCGTCCGCATCGGCTTCCGCGAGGTGGAGGTCCGCGGCGAAGAACTCTTCATCAACGGCGTCCCGGTGAAACTCTACGGCGTGAACCGCCACGACCACAATGCCCGTACGGGCAAAACGGTCTCTCGGGCCGACATCGAGGCCGACCTGCGCCTGATGAAGCAGTATAACTTTAACTCTGTGCGTACGAGCCACTATCCCAACGATCCTTACCTCTACGACCTTTGCGATGCCTACGGCCTGTATGTCATCGACGAGGCGAACATCGAGTCGCACGGCGTGCGGGGACTGCTCGCAAACGATCCCGACTGGATCACGCCTTTTATGGAGCGCGTGACGCGCATGGTCGTGCGCGACCGGAACCATCCTTCGATCATCGGTTGGTCGATGGGTAACGAATCGGGCTGCGGTCCGGCTTTCGCCGCGGTTTCCGCCTGGACCCGGGACGCCGATCCGACCCGTTTTATCCACTACGAAGGGGCGCAGGGCGTGCCTGAACATCCGCTTTACCGCCCCATAAGC
>JAEZTA010000147.1 GCA_023443765.1 Bacteroidota bacterium
CCGCACCGCCCCAACCGTTACAACGAAAAAGCAGGGCCCTAAAAGTCCTGCTTTTCTATTATTTATAGCCGATATGCCAAAGCACGCGCAGCAACTGCCGCTGCAGCCACGGCGGGATCGAGAGCCAGAGGCGCGACCGGAGCTGCCAGCCGGGCGAATTGAAATCTACGGTACGCCCCGATGTCCGGATAGCCCGCACGGCAATTCCGGCGACATCGCCTGTCGTGCATTGTTCCGTGATCTTGTAATTCCCGTCGCCCGCGAGCGTGAGACGGTCGCCGTCGCGGCGGACGATGCGGTGGAGGATATGGCGGCCGTGGCTGCGGAACAGCACCACGTCGCCCGGTTGCAGGCGTGCCGGGTTGCAGAGTTTCAGTACGACCAAATCGCGCTCGCTGCGCAGCAGGGGCCGCATGCTGTGTCCCTTCATGCGTATTTGAACCTCGCGGCCTTCGGCGAGCATCGCCTCGACCTGTTCGAAAAAGAGCTGGTTGGGAAGCAGCATCATAGCGGTTGGCGGTTGAAAACTGTGTCGCAGGAGAGTTGTGCCGCTGCCGCGTCGGGCAGGCACTCCAGGTGGTAGACCGGAACCTGCGCAATCAGCCGGGAGAGCAGGTTGCAGGTGTCGTCCGACAGCCGTTCGTCCTGAGCGAAGGCCGGAGGTGCGGAGGGTAGCAAAGCCCCGATGGCTTCGATCGGCCTAAGCCGGCGAATGTGGTTGTGCGGAGCCTGCGAGAGTCGTACGACGGCGATGATCGGGCAGCTTTCGTTGCGGTAGCAGGGCGTTTTGCCGCTCCACGGCGAGCCGTAGACGATGGCTTCGCGCTCCGTGGCCCGGATGATCGGGCTGTCGTCGTTGAGCAACTCTGCGCCCGGGATATTTTCCCGCCACAGCCGCGTGTGGGTGCTTTTCCCGGTTCCCGATTCGCCGAGGAACAATACCCCTTTGCCGCGGTAGCGGATTACCGAGGAGTGGAAGGCTACGGCCTTTTTGGGCAGTGCTGCGATGTTGAAGAGCGTCCAGACTCCGAACCGGAACAGCGCGGGATTGTGCTCCGGGGTGATGTCGCTCTGGGCCGTCGCTGCGCCGTAGGCCATACGGTAGCGGGCCGGAGAGCTGCCGTCGCGGGGTGTCATTTCGAGCAGGTAGCCCGCACCGTCGGTCCCGAAGCGGCAGTCGGCATCCGCATCGGGGAAGTCGAAACTGTGTAGTTCGCGATAATCAGGCAGGGGCGTAATCTCCATACCGACGTTGAGCGTCAGGTCGGGCGTGCCGGGGCATGCCGATGCAAAAGGTTGCAGCGCCTGGCTGAAACGGTTGCTTATGAGTGTGTCGGGCAGGCTGAGGCGTACGCCTGCAATCGTGTATTCCATTTATTTTCCAAGTGTTATGATTCGGTCACAATATTCGAGCGAGGTTTCGCGGTGGGCGATCACCAGCAGCGTAAGGCCCGGATTCCGTGCCGCGATCGAAGCGATCGAGCGGTTGATTTCGCCTTCGGTATGGCTGTCGAGCGCCGAGGTCGCTTCGTCGAAAAAGAGCACGTCGGCACGGCGGTAGAGGGCGCGCGCGATGCCGATCCGCTGGCGTTGTCCGCCCGAGAGGCGGCTGCCGCATTCGCCGACAGGCGTGTCGATGCCCCGGGGCAGTGCGGCGACGAACTCGCCCAGCTGGGCCGCTTCAAGCGCTTCGGCGACCCGTCGCCGGTCGATCTCGGTGGCCGGAACGCCCGGTGCGACGTTGGCTGCGAATGTTCCGTCGGAGAGGAACAGGTGTTGCGATACATAGCCGATGCGGTTTTGCCAGGCCCGGCGGTTGGCGGCGGTGAGGGGCACGCCGTCGATGGTGATTTCCCCCGACGTGGGTTCGTAAAGCCCCAGCAGGAGGTTGAAAAGGGTGGTCTTGCCCGCTCCCGAGGTTCCGCGGATGCCGATGCGTTCGCCTTTGCGGATCGAGAGCGAGAGGCCGTGAAACAACTCCCGGCTGCTGTCGGTAAAGCGGAATGTGAGGTTACGGACCGCGATTTCGCGCTCGAAAGGCAGCGTTTCGGTCGTCGGAACGTCAGGTTGCGCAGAGGCCGGTTCGTGCAGAGCCGCTTCGCGCAGGATGGGGATGGTGTAGCGGTTGTAGCGGATGGTCGCCCAGCCCGACATGATGCCCCGCACGGAGGGCATCAGCCGCAGAGCCGCCACGGCGAAGACACCGAACAGCAGTTGCGACTGTCCGCCGCCGAAGCTGAGGGCCGCCAGCAGGGCCATGCCCACGGCAAGCCCGATTTCGGTGAACAGTTGGGGCAGTTGGCCGATGTCGGCTTCGCGTGAGCGCGTGCGTACCACTTCGTCCATCGAGCGGTCGAAAGCGCGGAGCATCCCCGGGAAGGCGTTGCTCAGTTCGATGTCGGCAAAACCCCGGAAGGTCTCGGCCACGAGCCGCGCCTTTTCGCGCTGGGCGCGGTTTTCCAACTCGCCGTAGCGGTTGATGCGGTTGCGGACCAGCGCGTAATAAAGCCACACGGCGGGCAGGAAGATCACCACGGCCAGCAACGCCGCGAGGGGCGTGTAGAGGGCCAGCGAGGCGAAGAGCAGAATGAGGAGCATCGCCTCGGCGATTATTGCGGCGGCGGGGCGCAGGACCCCGGCGGCGAATGCCAGGCAGACGACGTTGACGTTGCGCGCCAGCACCGAGGAGTTCGAATTGTTGATAAAGGCTAGCCCCCGGTCGTGGTAGGCGATGTAGAGGCGGCGCGAAAGGGTGCGGTAGAGGTCGTAGATGTAGCGGCGTTCGGCGCGCGCGAGCAGGAAATTGACGCCGCATTTCAGGATAATGAACGCCACGACCGCCCCGCAGACCGCGAGTGCGAACGTCCGCGGCGATTCGGCCCCCGACCAGATGTAGATGCGCGCCAGAGGTCCGTCGCCCTCGAATCCCGCAGGATCGAGCACCAGCGTCAGCACCGGGAGCAGGGCCGCAAGTCCCGCGAGGTTCAGCACGGCGCGCAGCAGCAGGGTAGCGGCTATGCCGAGGCCCCGGCGGCGGAATGCTGCGGGAAGGCTTTGCAGGATGCTTCTCATGGCTCTATTTTTTCGATCTTACCCAGTTTCACATACCATAAATATCCCTCGGCGGGGGTGTAGCCCATTTCGCCTAACAGGCGGAGGTATTCGCGCATCTGCCGGCGGTAGCGTTCGGCGTCGAGTTCGCCGAACTTGTAGTCGACGACGACGACCCGCTGTCCGTCGATCATCACGCGGTCGGGCCGCCGTGTCGACGAACTGCCGGGGATGATGATTTCGTTCTCATTGCGCACACGCTGCCAGCCTCCGCCGAACCATTCGCGTACCTCGGGCTGTGCGAGCGCCCGGGCGACCATTTGGCGCAGGGTTTCGGCCTCGGTTGCGGACAATGTGCCGTCGGCCTGCATGCCCTCCACGGCTTCGTAAATCCGGGCCTCGTCGTCGGCCTGCTCGAAGGCTTTGTGCATCAGGATACCGAAGTTGCGGGGCGAGAGTTCCACCTCGCCTCCGTCCTCGAAATAGCGCTGCGAGGGGAGTCGCAGCCGCAGGTCGGCCTGTGCCGTGGGGTAGTCCTCCAGGATGACGTGTTCGGCTTCGGAGCGTTTCGATCCCCCGGCGACGGGGCCCGCGAACTCCCCGAAGGCGAAGTGTTCGCCCGCCTCGTCGGCCGTGTAGCGCCCTTCGGTGTCGCCCAGCAGGGCTTTGTCGCCGTCGGTGCGGATGCTTTGGAGCAGCAGTCCCCCGACCGAGCGGCCTCCCTTCTGCGGGACGAAGACGTGCAGCGATTCGGCGGCGCGCGTGAGGGCTACGTACAGGAGGTTGATATTGTCGACGTGGGCATAGACCAGTTCGCGGAAATATTCCGCTGAGAACCCCGATTCGGCCATCGCCTTCTTGTACCTTACCGGGAAGCGGCCGATCTCCTCCGCCCCGTCGCCCCGGGCTTCGGCCCAGACGATGTTCTGTACCGTGCCGCTCGACTTGGGGTCGGGCGACCACGAGCAGTAGGGGATGAGGACGGCCCGTTTTTCGAGCCCCTTGGCCTTGTGGATGGTGGTGATTTCGACCGTCGTGGCGCTCTCGTCGACCGACAGCGAGCGGTTTTTACCCGTCTCCTCCCACCAGCGCAGGAACAGCGCGATGTCGGCGATCTTCGTCGAACAGAAGGCGATAATCTGCTCGTGGATGGCTTGCAGGTAGGCTGTTTGCCGTCGGTCGCCCTGCAGGGTGTGGCGCATGACGATTCGTTCGAACGCCTCTTCGGGCGAAAGGAGCCGGACTGAGCGAAAGAAGTCGCGTTCGTCGTCGGTCAGCGTGCGGTCGAACGGATGGCCGAGGTAGTGGTTGTAGACGGCGCGCGAAAGCGAGTCGTCGGGGTTGAGCGCCAGCCGCAGGGCGGCGGCGATGAACGAACTGACAGGGGCGTTGCCGACGATCAGGGCTTCCTGCGTCATCACGTCGAAACGGTAACGCGGCTCTTCGTTGCGGCGTTTGAAGTCGAGTAGTTCGGCGGCGACCTTTGCGCCGTCGGTGGCCCCGCGCACGAGAATCATAATGTCGCACGGGCGGAACCCCTTGTCGATCAGCGCGCAGATGCGCTCCACGACGGGTGGTTGTTCGGCGAAGGTCTCGACCGAGACATAGCCCGGATGTTCGGCCTTGCGGCGGGGAATCTGGGCGTGTTCGCGGTAGGCGTCGGCAAGGGTGTCGCGCAACGCTGCGGCCTCGGCGGGGTCGATGGCTCCCTCGTCGGCGGCCTTCGAGAGGGTTTCGTTGAGCGCGAGGTTGTCCGCGGCGACGATGTGCGCAATGATGCGGTTGTTGAAGTCGACCACTGCGGGAAGGCTCCGGTAGTTCTCCCGCAGTACCTCGACTTCGGTGTCGCCCGTGCCCAGCGCCTGCTGGGCCTCGCCGTGGAGGATTTTCCAGTCGCCGCCGCGCCAGCGGTAGATCGACTGCTTGATGTCGCCCACGATCAGCACCGAGGTCTCCTCCGACTGCGCCATGGCGTTTTGCAGCAGGGGCAGGAAGTTGGCCCACTCCTTGGCCGACGTGTCCTGGAACTCGTCGATCATGAAGCGTTCGAAGCGGTTGCCGACCTTCTCGTAGATGAACGGCGCGTCGTTGTGGCCGATGAACTCCGAAAGGACGTATTTGGTCTCCGAGAGGAGCATCATGTTCTGTTCGTCGCACAACTGCTGCACCCGGGCGTAGAGGTCCGACAGCAGGGCGAAGCTGCGGTAGTTTTCGCGCAGTAGGTCGGAGGTGTTCCAACTCTTGACGTTGACATCGTACATGTCGCACATCTCGCGCAGCAGGGGTTGCAACTCCGGAGCTAACGCCTGTGCGGGCGATCCCTTGGCGCCCCAGCCTTCGGTGGTGGCGGCCATTTTGGCCACCGTGGCGCCGTAGGACTTGAGTTCGCCGGCGGCGACGGTGAAGAACCAGTTGGCGAAGCTGCGGCTTTTGCCCGAGAAATCGGCAGCCGTAAGCCCGGCCCGGGAGATGATTCCGACGGCTCGGGCTGCGGTCTCCTGCAACTGCTTTTTGGTCGCTTCGGCGTGCGCCGTGGCCCGGGAGACGATTTTGCCCAACTCTTCGCGCGAGTGCGCCCTGCTCAGCGCGTCCTTGTTCTTCTCCTTGAACAGTTCGCTGCCGAGCGAAAGAATGCCGTCGCGGATGTCCCACTTGCGGCCCTCGTCGATGCGCTCCTGCACGAAGTCCGTGAGCCAGCGTTGCAGGTCGCGGTCGACGGTGATCTGCTCGATGAGTGTGTCGGCGCCTTTCGACAGCACCGAGGAGGTCTCGATCTCCACGTTGTAATTGAGGTCGATGCCCAGTTCCTTGATGAAGGCCCTCAGGATGCGCTGAAAGAAGGTGTCGATGGTCAGCACCGTGAACCGCGAGTAGTCGTGGAGGATTTTCGAACGCACCTCTTTGGCGCGCTTGCGCACGGAACGCTCGTCGAGCGACAACTCGCGGCAGAGGTTTTCGAGGTAGGAGCTTGCGGCCCCCGAGGCCAGCAAGTGAATCTCCTTCAGGATGCGCGATTTCATCTCCTCGGTGGCTTTGTTGGTAAAGGTCACGGCAAGGATATGGCGGTAAAGGCCCGGCTGGCCGATCACGTCGCGGACGTATTTATAGGCCAACTGGTAGGTCTTTCCCGACCCGGCGCTCGCATTCAGAATCTTCGCTCTCACTGTCCGAAATTTCTTTTTAAAGGGTAAAAATACAAAACAAATCCCGAACTTCGCAATAATTTTGTAATTTAGCGGAGGTAAAACAAGACCTTGTTATGAAGAAAATGATTCTGACGGCCGTGATGCTGGCCGTTGCCGTGCTCTGCCGGGCGCAGCAGCCCGCCGAAGCCGGGGAACGCCGCGAGTGGCTCACTTCGTTCAACGCCGTCGAAGTATCGGCGCCGCTCGACGTTAAGTTCGTGCAGGTTCCCGACACCGAAGCCCCTAAGATCGTCTACGACACCAAAGGCTCCTATACGACCAAATTCCGCGCTGAGGTGAAGGATAAGGTGCTGCGCATCTCGGAACGCTCCGATGCCCGCAGGCCCGAGCGGACCGCAGTGACGGTTTATTACAATTCGCTGGAGCGCATAGCCATTGCCGATGCCGTTGCGACGTTCGAAGGAACGCTCTCGGCGACGCTGCTCGACATGACCGTCGGCGGCATGGCGCAGGTGACGGCTGCGATGGATGTCAAGGACCTCAAGATGGAGCTCACGGGCAAGAGCGTGGCAACGTTGATGGGCGCCGTGCGCTACCTGTCGCTGTTCGTCTCGACCGGAAAAGTCGAGGCCGCAGGGCTGGAGGTGATGGCCGCCGAAGTCAACGTCACCAGTTCGGGCGTGGCCTCGTTGTGGGTGACTGACCGTTTTCAGGGTAAGACCTCGACCGGGGGTAAGATCACCTACAAGGGCGTGCCGCCGATCGTGCGCAGCGGAGCGAAGTTCATGGGCGGTGACATAACTTCTGTTGAAAATTGAAAGTGAAAAGTTGAGAATCGGTTTGCCGGGATTCGGGTTTATTCGAAAAACGAAGCTTGTCCTTCACGGGCCAGCGGCTCTTTAAGACCGGAGACCGGCACGCAATGAATCTTTTTTTCGATTCCAATCATCCACTTTCCACATTCGATTCTTCAGTTGAAAACTTTCTTATACGAAGTTGCCCGGGACCTTTACGAACGCTATGGCGAGGGGCTTTCCGAAAGGGCGATGCTCTTTCCGTCGCGGCGTGCGCGGCTGTTCTTCGTCGATGCCCTGACGGGTATCGCCGGGCGTCCGATGTGGCAGCCCCGGTGGGTGACGATCGACGACCTGATGGCCGAGATTTCGGGCCTCCGGACTGGCGACCGCGTGCGGCTGATCACCGAACTCTATAAAATTTATTCGGAATACCACGCCGAACCGTTCGACAAGTTCTACTTCTGGGGCGACATGCTCCTGACAGATTTCGACACCATCGACAAATACCGGATCGACGCCGCGATGCTGTTCCGCAACATCTCGGAGATCAAGGAGATCGAGGCCGACATTTCGTACCTCACCCCGGCGCAGCTGCAAATCCTGCGTTTTTGGTCGTCGCTGGGCGAGGAGGCCGACCTCTCGGAGGAGAAACGCCGCTTCCTGGCGATCTGGAAGACGCTGGGACCGGTCTACCGCCGTTTTCGCGAACGGCTCTCCGAACTGGGCATTGCTTACAACGGCATGGTCCAGCGGGCCGCCGCCGACCGTATCCGCGAGGGCGGATATGCCTTCCCCGAGGCACGGCAGTATGTCGTGGCGGGGTTCAACGCCTTGTCGGAGTGCGAAAAACTACTTTTCAAATTCCTTTCGACTGCCGCCGAAACCGATTTTTACTGGGATTACGACTCCTATTATAAAGACGACCCCGAGCAGGAAGCCGGGATGTTCGTGCGCGAAAACGTCGTGCAGTTCCCGCCGCGCGGAAGCGTGTCGCACGACAATATGCGGCAGGCGAAGGAGCTGACCGCCGTGGCCGCGGTGTCGAACGCCGTGCAGTGTAAGCATGCCGCTTCGATCCTGCGGGAACTGGCTGCCCGGGGACCGCTGGACAAGCGTACGGCTGTGGTGCTGACCGACGAAAACCTGCTCCTGCCGCTGCTTTACGCCTTGCCGCCCGAGATCGGGAAGGTCAACGTCACGATGGGTTACCCGCTGCGCGCCAGTCTGGCCTATACGTTTATCGAACGCCTTGTGGAGTTGCAGGCCCATCGCCGCAAAAAAGGCGCGGGGTGCACCTTCTACCATGCCGATGCCGTGGGCATTCTCGCGCATCCCTATATCTCGGACAGCGATGCCCGCGAGACCCGCGCCATGCAGGACGAGATCGTGCGCGAACGGCGCATTTCGGTCGATGCCGCGTGGCTGGGGCGCAACGACCTGCTGCGGCTGGTCTTTTCGCCTGCCGCCGAATGGCGCGAATTGTCCGACTGGCTGTTGCTGGTGGTAGCTGCCGTGGCCCGGCTGCCCTACGAAGGCGACGATGCCCGTCAGCGGGTGGAGTTCCTGGCTGTGATTTCGGGTGAAATCTCCAAACTCCGCAACTCGCTGGACGAATGCGATATTGAACTGACGACGGATGTGTATGCGTCGTTGCTGCGTCGCCATTTGCAGACCATGCGCATTCCCTACGAAGGCGAACCGCTCGAAGGGGTGCAGATCATGGGTATCCTCGAAACCCGTAACCTCGATTTCGAAAACGTCGTGCTGCTCTCGATGAACGACGACAACTTCCCGGGCAACCACATGGCTCAAGCGTCGTTCGTGCCCTACAACCTGCGGGCGGCTTACGGGCTGCCCACGCCGGAGCACCACGAAGGGGTTTACGCCTACTATTTCTACCGCCTCGTGCAGCGCGCCGGGCGGGTGTGGATGCTCTACTGTTCGCATGCCGACGACAAGTCGACCGGCGAGCCGAGCCGCTATATCTATCAGCTTGACTACGAAAGCGGCTTTCCGGTCCGTAAAGTAGAGGTGGGCGTCGATGTCAACCTCGCCGAAACCGCCCCGATCGAGGTGGCGAAGGACGAGGGGATTATGAAGCGCCTCGGGCGCTTCACCGACCCCGAATCGAAGGCTACGCTCTCGCCGACAGCCTTTTTCCGCTATGTGGCCTGTCCTTTACGCTTCTATTTCCATTCCGTGGCGCGGCTTCAGGCCGACGACGAGATTTCCGAGGAGGTCGATGCCCCGATGTTCGGTACGATCCTCCACGCCGCGGTGCAGAAACTTTATGCCCGGATTGTGGGCGAAGTGCACCCCGGTGAAACCCTGCGGGCCATGGTTCGCACGGGCGAAATCGCAACGGCGGTCGAGGCGGCGATCAACGAAAATTATTTGCAGGACCCAGCAGCCACGACCGACGATTATACGGGCAACCTGCTGTTGGTCAAAGATATTGTCACCCGTTATCTGCGCGGCGGGGTGATTCCTTACGATGCCGGGCACGACGGCTTCACGGTCACGGGGCTGGAACAGGAGGTGGCTTATTCGTTCCCGTTCCGGGCGCAGGACCGGGAAATGGAGGTGAAATTCGCGGGTATTGCCGACCGTATCGATGCATTGGACGACGGGACGCTGCGCGTAGTCGACTACAAGACCGGCGCCCCGCACCTCGAATTTGCCGGGGTGGAGAGCCTTTTTCGCGGAGAGGGCAAACAGCGACTTTCGAACATCCTCCAAACGCTGCTCTATGCCATGATGCTCTACCGCACGCGGGGCGTCGACGCCGAGCCTGCGCTCTACTACGTGCGGGCGATGAACCGCCCCGACTACCTGCCGACGCTCGACGACAAGGAAACCGGCGTCCGCGGGGGCCGCTATACGCTCTATGCCGGGCCGTTCGAAGAGCTTGTCCGTGAGACTCTTTCCGAGTTGTACAACCCCGCCGTGCCGTTCCGCCAGTGCGAAGATGCCGACGCCTGCAAGTTCTGCGATTTCAACATAATCTGTAAACGGGGATAAGCCAATATGAAGACCGAAAAGGAGAAGATGCTGGCCGGGGAGAGTTACGACTGTGGTTCTCCGGAGTTGTTGGAACGCTGGCAACTGGCCAAGCAGTTGCAGGCCGAGTACAACAACACGCCGATGACCGATACCGTGCGTCTGTCGGCCCTGCTGGACCGCCTCTTGGGTTCACGCGGGGAACACGTCTGGATCTCGGCGCCGTTTCTGGTGGATTACGGCGAAAATATCCATATCGGTCACCATGTGGAGATCAACAT
>JAEZTA010000123.1 GCA_023443765.1 Bacteroidota bacterium
TCCCATTCCGAACAGAGAAGTTAAGCTCACTTACGCCGATGGTACTGCGGTTTTCCCGTGGGAGAGTAGGTAGCCGCCTCTTCAAGCCGGATCCTTTACAGGGTCCGGCTTTCTTTTGTACATATAGCTGATCTCTGACCTGCTGCCGCTGTATTTTCCCGAATAATTGCTATATTGAGCAAAATATAGCCTTTATGACTGGACGTATGGTAAATTCCTCCGACTGCGGGGATATTAGGGCGATGATTATCGCTTTGGAAAAACAGGCTTTGGAACAGTGGAACAATGGAAACCCGGACGGGTTTATCGGGTTGTCCTCGGACGATGTGGTCTATATGGACCCGGCTCTCGGGCATAAGCTCGAAGGACGGAAAGCGCTGGAGGCGTATTATGATCAGGTTCGGGGAAAGATCAAGATCGATTCGTATGAAATGATCGACCCCGTAGTTCAGGTATTGCCCGATGCTGCTGTCCTGATGTATAATTACAGGGCTTGCCGGGATGGTTTGACATTTCTGATGAACTGTACGGAGGTTTACCACCTGAATCCCTCCGCCCAATGGCAAATCATCCATACGCACTGGTCCTTTATCCAGCAGAACAACTAATTCTATTGTCGATGATTGAAATTCCCGAGTCGAAGACCGTTGCACGTCAGGTTCGTGAGACCCTGACAGGGCGCACAATAACCGATGTGTTCAATGCCACGCATCCGCACAAATTCACCTGGTATGCCGGTGATCCGCTCGATTATCCAAAGTTACTGACGGGACGAAAGATCGTTGGGGCAGAAGGGTTCGGTGCTTATATCGAGATTCTGTTGGATGATGATGTGCGTCTTGCCGTGTCGGACGGGACGATTATGCGGCTTTATGCGTCCGAAGCCGAAATTCCGGCCAAATATCAGTTGCTTATCACACTCGACGACGGACGCTTTCTGGTATTCACCGTCGCGATGTATGGCGGCATTTTCGCTTTCCGGGGGACGTTTGAAAATCCCTATTACCTGGGCGCGCGGACGAAACTTTCGCCGTTAGATGCGGAATTCGACGCCGACTACTTCCGAAGCATGCTCGCCGGCGTGAAACAGAACCTCTCGGCAAAGGCTTTCCTGGCCACGGAACAACGTATTCCGGGGTTGGGGAACGGGGTGTTGCAGGATATTCTGTTCCGGGCGGGAATACATCCCAAACGCAAACTCTCCACGCTGGGAGACGGGGATGTGGAACGGCTTTTCGGGACGGTAAAAAGCCTCCTGACGGAGATGACCGGCCGGAACGGGCGCGATACGGAGAAGGACCTTTTCGGGAATTGCGGCGGATATGCCGTGCAGCTTTCGCGCAATACCTGTACGGAACCTTGTCCGGTCTGCGGCGGATCAATCGTCAAAGAGGCTTATCTGGGCGGGGCGGTGTACTATTGTACCTGTTGCCAGCCGTTGAAATAGTCCTTACTCTTCGTTTGAAAAATACCGCCAGGTATGCCACCGGCTGTGCAGTCCGCAATGGGAGCAGTAGAGTTTGTAGAGCCCACGGCTGTGCTTGCGTACACGCAGGTTGCGCGTGTGGCACTGCGGACAGCGCGAGGTGTTGAGCCGGTGCTCGTAGCACTGGAAAATCACGAGGTTGAGCAGGCTCAGCAGGATGCAGACGAATCCGATCCCCTCTTCGTCGCCGAGGAAGAGCGGGATGAGGCAGCCGATCAGCACGGCGATCAGTACGACGAGGCCGATGCCTTGAATCACTTCGTTGGGAAGGTTGCGCACGCGCCACATCGGGCGGGTGACGAGAATGCCCGCAACGGCAGGCACGAAACAGATTGCAAAAAGCAGGACGTGGGCTTTCATGGGTGTATATGTACGCCAGTCCCACAGCGTTTGCAAGATTAAGTTCAGAATTCAGTTAGGGGAAATAAAAAACGTGGGACAAAACTCTGATTTGCTTTCTGAGGCTCTGGAATAACCCGTGCAACCAAATACAGAATGAAGCCCACGTTGGAAACGTGAGCGTCAAACTTCATTCCTTGGTTGCTCGTAAAATTTTCCAGATTTCAGAAAGCAAGGTACAAAGCTAACGCTTTTTATAAGTGTGCGCCGTCGCTTTTCGTGCGGATTCGGCGCTTTTTGTTGTATTACTGCGACTTAACGTATTATTTCATCGGCAATTCAGTTGTTAGTGACGTACAAATATATAAAAAACATCCGGAATTCCGGATGTTTTTTTGTTGTGTATTTATCCTATTGCGTGCGCGTGGCCCGGGCGAACGGGCCGCGACTATTGATTCGCGGCTGCGTAAGCGTCGGCTTTTTCCTTCATGCGGGCTGCGCGCTTCTCGCTGTCGGGGTGCGAAGAGAACATCTTCTGCACGGTGGAGGCCTTTGCGCCCTTGGAGAGTTCGACCAGCTTGCTGAGCGAGTTGGCCATGCCGTAGGGGCTGAATCCGTGTTTCACGCAGAACTCGAAGCCGTGTTCGTCTGCTTCATACTCCTGTTTCTGCGAGAACTGTGCATCGGTGAAGGCCGTTACGACCTCGCCCAACTGCGATTCGCTGAGCTTGGCCAGCGTGCTGCCCTGTGCGGCTCCGGCGGCATTGCGGGCTGCGGAGGCGAGGTAGGCGTTCTTGATGGCGTGTTTCGTATCGGCATGTACGACGTGGCCGATCTCGTGGCCGATGATGGCCATCAGTTCATCATCGTCCATCAGGTCCATCAGGGCGGCGAATACGCGGATCGAGCCGTCGCCGCAGGCGAAGGCGTTGACATCCGTCACGAGGTAAACCTTGAAGTTCAGCGACAGTCCGTCGGCATCGGTGATGCCTGCGGTGAGGCGTTTGAGGCGTGCTCCGTAGGTCGTCGTGTCGGCGGCAACGGGGTTGTGGGCGTCCATCCATTCAACCGATTCGCGGCTCAGGCGGGCGATGTCCTCGTCGCTGAGCGTGATGGCCGTGGCTACGTCCTTGCCGGCGTTGAGCAATTTCCCGGCGTCGATCTTCTTGCCGCCGATCTTGAATTGTGCGAAAGCCCCTGCAGGGCAGGCTGCGGCGATGGTTGCTGCCGCAAATAAGAGAAAAAGTTTCTTCATGTCATATCGTTTTCAGTCTGGCAAAGATAGTAAAAACATCCGGAATTCAAATGTTTACTCCTTGCGGAACATGCGTTTGACGCTTCGCCAGTCGCCGTCGTTCGGCGCGGGTTCGATGCCCAGCAGGCGGCAGAGGATGAGGTAGATATTCTGGTTCTGGAACGTCTGCTGGCGGAAGTCTGCGCGGAATGCCGGGCCCGAACCGTAGAAGACCATGTGCATGTCGCGGTCGCGGTTGTCGAATCCGTGCGTGCCGCGCTTGCGGACGGGATGGTCCTGCGGTGCATAGTCGAGCGTCCAGCCCGTTTCGGGGATCAGGACGAGGTTCGTCAGGCGCGAGGGGTGCTGACCGTAGTGGAAGCGGCGGGGCATCTTTTCGCGCTCCCAGGCCCCGATATGTCCCGTGCGGCGCAGGATGCGCAGGGCCTCGCGGACATACTCTTTGCGGACCTCGATGCCGAAGGGCGTTCCTGCGACGGTACGTACGACCTGCGTGGAATCCAGCAAGCCGTAAAGATTCAGATAACGGTCGGGCGAAAGCTCAGCCATGCCGTGGTCGGCCGTGACGATGAAATTGATGCGGTCGAAAACGGGCGAGCGGCGGATTTCGCGGAAGAAATAGCGTAGCACGGAGTCGATGTGTTCGGCCTGCGCCACGGCCTCGGGTGCTTCGGGTCCGTAGGTGTGCATCGCGGCATCGGGCTGTTCGAAATACCACATGACCAGTTCCGGGATTTCGGCCTCGGGGCGCGTCATGGCGTCGATGACCCAGTCGGCGCGCTGGTAGTAGGAGGGTTTCGACGAATAGCGGGTCCAGACCGTCGCCTGACGGCCGTTGACGGGCACTTCGCTGCCGGGCCACATGAAAATATTCGCGGTGAGTCCTTGCCGCTCAGCGGTGTTCCAGATGGGTTCCCCGCCCCAGAATCCCGGTATTTTCACATCTTCGGCATCGAAAACCGAGAGTTTGCGGCCCTGCATTTTGTCGAAGAACGAGTTGTTGACCACGCCGTGATGGTCGGGGTGCAGTCCTGTCGCCATGGCGTAGTGGCTCGGGAAGGTGTTCGACGGGTAGACCGGGAAGACTTCAGCGTATGTGCCGACGCGGGCCAGCGAATCGAGCGTCGGGGTATGGCTGCGGGCGGCGAGGTCCCAGCGGAAGGCGTCCATCGAGAGGATGACGGCATATTGTTTCTCCTGCGGGGCGGCGGAAGTGGGGTAGCGGCCCGGCGTGCGGGATGCAGCGCAGCTCCCTGCCGTGAGCGCTGCCATAAGGAGAATATAACTGTAATTTCTCATCGTTCAACGGATTCCCCGTGTTTCCGGACAGAGCGTTCCGTTCGGAAATCATGTATTTACATATAGTCGGATATGGTTTGCTTCTTCTTACCTTTGGTATCCTGTTTTTCCTGCTTTGCACGTTGTTTGGTGAGCCAGGGCGATGCGGGTTCGATTCCCGTGTAGATCGTGTAATTATAGATGTTGTAAGATACATCCTGCGTTTGGGTAATGGCTTTATCTTTGTCTGAGGTCGCTTTTATTTCCTGGGTATAGACGCTCAGTTCGATCGTAAATCCCTCGAAATTGAATTGGTACTTTTGCAGATTGTGCGAATTTGTTTCGATCAGGTTTTCTCCGTGATCCTTGGCAAAAGTGAGCAGTTCGTGAAAAGTGTTGTCTTTGTAGAAAAGCACATCGATAAATGCAATGCCGTCCGTTCCGTTCTGGATCGTAATCTGGTAGTTGTCTTCCTGAGGACGGTAATTTTTGGGCATATTGTGCAGGGCGAACTGCGTGGCCTCTGTTTTATCGAGAACAAAGCCCCTGCCCAAGACCCATTGATTTTTGTTGTCGTTGTATTTGAATCGGTTTTCACTTAATTGCTTATTCGACAAAGAGAGGAATTTTGAATATGGGAGTACCGTTTGTGCCAGAGCCGGGATACAGAACAGACACGGCAGAATTGCAATGAGTAGTTTTTTCATGGAGAAGTCAGTTTAGGCCAGTGAGTAGTAGAACAAATATAGTTAAATATAATGTATAAAAAAAGTCTGTTTTAATAAAACAGACTTTTTTACGAATAGAATCGGGTTGATTATTTCATGTAACCCTTGACGTAGTGGTGGTGTTCGCCGAAGCGCTCGAAAGCCGCGCGGTCCAGCTCCTCCTGTGCCGAAGGATGCGCTACGGAGATCAGCAGGCGTGCACGCTCCTGCAGGGTCTTGCCGTAGAGGTCCACAGCGCCGAACTCCGTCACGAACCAGTGCATGTGGGCACGGGTCGTAACGATGCCTGCACCGGCCGTCAGCACGGGGGCGATCTTCGAAATACCCTTGTTGGTCATCGAAGGCATGGCGATGATGGCCTTGCCGCCCTTCGAGAGCGATGCTCCGTAAACGAAGTCGATCTGGCCGCCGACGCCCGAATAGAATTTCGTACCGAGCGAGTCAGCGCATACCTGGCCCGTGATGTCGACCTGCAGGGCCGAGTTGATGGCCGTTACGCGGTCGTTCTTCGAGATGATATAGGGGTCGTTCGTGTAGCCCACGTCCATCATCAGCACGGCTGGGTTGTCGTCGATGAAGTCGTAGACGCGCTGCGAACCCATCAGGAACGTCGAGACCATCTTACCCTTGTCGATGTTCTTGGCTTCGCCGTTGATCACACCCTTCTCTACCAGCGGCAGTACGCCGTCGGCGAACATTTCGGTGTGGATACCGAGGTTCTTGTGGCCGCCCAGCTGTGCCAGTACAGCGTTGGGAATGGCTCCGATACCCATCTGGAGCGTAGCTCCGTCCTCGATCAGCGCAGCGCAGTTCTTACCGATAGCCGTTTCGATCTCGTCCGGCTGGGAAAAATGTGCCTCCATCAGCGGGGTGTCGTCCTGCACGAAGTAGTTGATCTTCGATGCGTGGATCATGGCCTGGCCGAAGGCGCGCGGAACATACTTGTTTACGACGGCGATCACATGGTCGGCGCACTCGACGGCAGCCAGCGTGGCGTCCACCGAGGTTCCGAGCGATACGAAGCCGTGCTTGTCGGGCGTCGATACCTGGATCATCGCCACATTGCACGGAACGGCTCCGCAACGGTAGAGGCGCTGCGTCTCGCTCAGGAAAACGGGGATGTAGTCGGCATAGCCGCTCTGGGTCACCTTGCGGACGTTCGATCCCACGAAGAACGAGTCGAGCTGGAATACGCCGTTGAATTTCGCATCGGCGTAGGGAGCGGGACCCTCCGTGTGCAGGTGATGGACGTGCACGTCCTTCAGTTCGCCGGCCTCGCCGCGTTTGCACATGGCGTTGATCAGGCACTGAGGGGCCGATGCCACCGAGCTCAGGTGAACGTGGTCGCCCGATTTGATGACCTTGACGGCCTCTTCCGCAGTTGTAAAATGGATTGGGTTAGTCATTACTGCCAAATAATTGTAAGTAGTTAGTTTTATGTGTTACTTGCGTTTTACTTCGACCTGTTCGTATCCCTCGACAATATCGCCGACGCGGATGTCGTTGAACGACTCGATGTTCAGACCGCAGTCCTGTCCGATAACGACCTCTTTCACATCGTCCTTGAAGCGCTTGAGCGAACCCAGCTTGCCGGTATAGATGACGATACCGTCGCGGATGACGCGGATCGGGGTGTTGCGCAGGAGCTTGCCCTCGCGGACCATACATCCGGCCACAGTTCCGACCTTCGTGATCTTGAAGATTTCGAGCACCTCGACCGAAGCGACGATCTCCTCCTTCATCACCGGCTCCAACATACCCTCGATAGCGTCCTTGATGTCGTTGATGGCGTCGTAGATGATCGAGTAGAGGCGGATTTCGATCTCCTCCTTCTCGGCCAGCCTGCGGGCCGAAGCCGACGGACGTACCTGGAAGCCGACGATGATGGCGTTCGAAGCGGCGGCCAGCAGCACGTCGGACTCCGAAATCTGTCCCACGGCGGCGTGGATGACGTTGACCTGCACGGTCTCCTTCGAGAGTTTGATCAGCGAGCCGGACATAGCCTCGATCGAACCGTCCACGTCGCCCTTGACGATGATGTTCAGTTCCTTGAACGAGCCGATGGCGATACGGCGTCCGATCTCGTCGAGCGTCACGTGCTTCTGGGTCATGATGCCCTGCATACGGGCCAGCTGCTCGCGTTTGTTGGCGATTTCGCGGGCCGAACGGTCGTCGTCCATGACGTTGAACGTATCACCGGCCTGCGGGGCGCCGTTCAGACCCAGCACCTGTACGGGCGTCGAGGGTCCTGCTTCGTCCACCTTCTTGCCGTTCTCGTTGAACATGGCCTTCACGCGGCCCGTGTAGGTTCCCGAGAGGATCACGTCGCCGACGCGGAGCGTACCGCTCTGCACGAGGATCGTCGACACATAGCCGCGGCCCTTGTCGAGCGTCGACTCGATGACCGTACCCTGCGCTTTCTTGTTGGGATTGGCCTTCAGGTCGAGCATCTCGGCCTCCAGCAGCACCTTTTCGAGCAGTTTGTCGAGGTTCAGGCCCTTCTTGGCCGAAACCTCCTGGTCCTGGTATTTACCGCCCCACGACTCCACGAGGTAGTTCATCTGCGAGAGCTGCTCCTTGATGTGGTCGGGGTTGGCGCTGGGCTTGTCGATCTTGTTGATGGCGAAAACCATCGGCACGCCTGCGGCCTGCGCGTGGTTGATCGCCTCGATGGTCTGCGGCATGACGCTGTCGTCGGACGCCACGATGATGATGGCAACGTCCGTGACGGCGGCACCACGTGCACGCATGGCCGTAAAGGCCTCGTGGCCCGGGGTGTCGAGGAAGGTGATCTTCTGTCCGTTCAGCACCACGCTGTAAGCACCGATGTGCTGGGTGATACCGCCGGCCTCGCCTTCGATGACGTTGGTTTTGCGGATGTTGTCCAGCAATGAGGTCTTACCGTGGTCGACGTGTCCCATGACCGTCACGATCGGCGGACGCGGAACGAGGTCTTCCTCCTTGTCTTCGGTTTCGTCGGCGATAGCCTCCTGAATCTCGACGGAGACGAATTCGGTCTTGTAACCGAACTCCTCGGCGACGACCACGAGCGCTTCGGCATCGAGACGCTGGTTGATCGACACCATCAGTCCGAGGTTCATGCAGGCCATGATGACTTCCGTCGGCGAAACGTTCATCATCGTCGCCAACTCGCTGACGGTTACGAATTCCGTAACCTTGAGCGTCGAACGCTCCATCTCTTCGCGTTCGTATTCCTCGTTCATGCGCTCGGCAACGGCGTCGCGCTTATCCTTACGGTATTTCGAACTCTTGCTCTTGGAACCCTTGGCCGTCAGGCGCGCCAGGGTATCCTTTACCTGCTTCGAAACCTCCTCGTCGCTTACTTCGGGGCGAACGATGGGCTTCGGCGGCAGGTTCTTGCCTTTGTTGCGGCGACCTTCGCCCGGACGGGGCTGGTTCTGGCCCTGTCCGCCGCGGTTCTGGCCCGGACCTCCGGGACGGTTGCCGTTGTTGTTCTGTCCGCCCGGACCTCCCTGGCCCTGGCGGTTGCCGCCGCCCTGTGCATTGCCCTTCGGGGCCTTACTGACGTCGACTTTCTCCTTCTGGAGACGCTTGCGCTTGTGCTTGCCGCCTGCGACGAAGCCCGACACGTCCATCGTGCCGAGCACCTGCGGACCCGCGAGGGTCACGGTCTGGGGGCGGAAGATGTTATCTTTTGGAGCCTCGGGCTTCGGGGCCTCCTGAGCGGGCGCGGGGGCTGCTGCCTGTGCGGCGGGAGTTGCCTGCGGAGCCGGAGCCGGTTTGGCAGGGGCTGCGGGAGCCTCTGCAACCCTGGGCTGCGGAGCAGGGGCGGGCGTTTCGGCTTTCGGGGCCTCCTGTACCGGGGCCGGAGCCTTCACGGGAGCCGGAGTTTCGGCTGCTGCGGGTTTCGGGGCCTCGGCGGGCTTCGGCTGGGGAGCCGGAGCGGGTTTCACGGCCTCGGGGGCTTTCGGAGCCTCCTCCGCTTTCGCAGCAGGGGCCGGAGCGGCCGGCTGGGGCGCGGGTTTCACGGCCTCGGGTTCGGGCTTCGGCTGGGGAGCCGGAGCCGGCTTGGGTTTGGGCGAAAGGTCGATCTTGCCGAGGAACTTCGGCTGCTGAATTTCGTCCTTGACGCTGATGACGTTGCTTTTGATGACAACCTCTTTCTCTTCCTCGCGCTCCTGCTTCTTGGCTTCTTCGAGGGTTACGGTCGTCTGCTTCAGGGAGATGCGTTCGCGGATCGAATCACGTGCGCCGGCAGCGCTGCGATTTGCCCCGAACTCCTTCTCCAGAACGGCATAAGTGTCCGTGTCGACCAGTGTGTTGGGCGACCCGTCGCTCTTGATGCCCTTCTTTTGCAGGAAGTCCGTGATGGTGTTCAGACCAACGTTAAACTCCTTTGCAACCTGAATGAGCCTTAATTTTCTTTCATTACCCATATCTGTCTCTTTTCCTTTCTTGTCTTGCGGTTTTGATTATTCGAACTCGGCCTTCAGGATGTCGATGACCTTCTGTGCCTGCTCCTGTTCGAGGTCGGCGCGGGCGGCAACTTCCTCGACGGAGAGTTCCAGTACGCTCTTCGCGGTGTCGCAGCCGGCGGCCTTCAGGGCGTCGATCACCCATCCGTCGATCTCGTCGGCGAACTCCGTGAGGGCTACATCCTCCTCCTCGACCTCGCGGTAAACGTCGATGTCGTAGCCGGTGAGCATCTTCGAGAGGCGGATGTTGAGACCGCCCTTGCCGATGGCCAGCGAAACCTGGTCGGGCTTGAGGTAGACCGAAGCGGTCATCTTCTCCTCGTCGAGGGTGATCGACGAAACCTTTGCGGGGTTGAGCGAACGCTGGATCATCAGCGTCGGGTTGGCCGTGTAGTTCACCACGTCGATGTTCTCGTTACGCAGCTCCTTGACGATCGAGTAGATACGCGAACCCTTCATGCCGACGCAGGCGCCTACCGGGTCGATGCGCTCGTCGTAGGATTCTACGGCGACCTTGGCGCGCTCGCCGGGGATGCGGACGATCTTCTTGATGGTGATCAGTCCGTCGAAAATCTCGGGAACCTCCTGCTCGAACAGACGTTCCAGGAACTGGTTGGCCGTACGCGAAAGGATGATGCGCGGCTGGTTGTTGTTCATCTCCACCGACTTGACGATGGCTTTGATCGTGTCGCCCTTGCGGTAGAAGTCGTTGGGAATCTGCTCGGCTTTGGGGAGGATCAGCTCGTTCTCCTCGTCGTCGAGGATCAGCACCTCCTTTTTCCACACCTGGTACACCTCGCCCGTGACGATGTCGCCGACCTTCTCCGAGTATTTCTCATAGAGGCTGGCCTTCTCCAGGTCGAGGATGCGCGATGCGAGGTTCTGGCGCAGCGACAGCACGGCGCGGCGGCCGAACGATGCGAGTTTGATCTCGTCGGCATACTCGTCGCCGACTTCGTAGGTCGGGTCGATGGCCTTGACTTCCGAAACGGAAATTTGTGCATTGGGGTCTTCGACGGCGCCGTCCTCAACGACGGTGCGGTTACGCCAGATCTCCAGGTCGCCCTTCTCGGGGTTGATGATCACATCGAAGTTCTCGTCCGTTTCATACTGTTTCTGCAGCGCGTGGCGGAAAACGTCCTCCAGCACGCCGATCATCGTCGACTTGTCGATGTTCTTCAGCTCTTTGAACTCGGCAAAGTTGCTGATGAGATTGAGATTGTCCATTGTGTGCTTTATCTTGTTTTAATTCTTAATTCCGAATGCCTGATTATTTGAAGTCCAAATACTCTTTCGTGTACTTGATCTCGGCGAAGGGGTAACTGCGGGTGACCTTCACTAACTGTTTCTTCTTTTTGCCCTCGATGGCCTGCTTCTCCTCGTAGGAGAGCGTGATGCCTTCTTCGGTGACCTCTTCCAGTTTGGCCAGAACCTTTATGCCGCTTGTGAGCAGCACTTCGGCCGATTTCCCGGCGAGTTTGCGGTACTGGCGCAGGTTCTTCAGTTCCGAGCCGATGCCGGCCGACATGACCGTCAGCGAAAAATCCTCCGCGTCACGGTCGAATTCCGCGTCGACGGCCCGGCTCAGTTCCGCGCAGGCGTCGATGCCGACCGACGTGTCGCTGTCGATCGTCAGTTCGATTTCGTTGCCCGGTGTCGAGGTGCACTCCACAACGAACATATCGGTCCCTTCCAAATGACGTTCCGCCGCTTCGATTATCTTTTTCGTATCTATCATAGTCGTTGAATTTCGGTCGAGTATAACTATAAAATAAGGGGACTACCCGTCCCCTTACCCTTCACGCTGCCTTTCGACACCGCAAATATAGTGAAAAATTCCGATATACCAATATTTATACGCAAAATTTACTCCTCTTTGTTACGCGATTCGTAGGGTTTGATGATGCCGCGTTTCGACGTGCGGATAAATTCGATCAGCGCGTCGCGCTCGGGGCTTTGCGGAACCTGCCGTTCGACCTCGTCGCAGCCGTTCAGGTAGTTCAATCCGCTCTGGAAGAGGATGCGGCAGGCGTCGTGAATCTCGGCGATGCGTTCGGTTGAAAAACCGCGGCGCGCGAGGCCGATCTTGTTGATGCCCGCGAAGCGGAGCGTGTCGTTGCGGACGATGACATAAGGCGGAAGGTCCTGGCCCAGCAGCGCCCCGCCCTGTACCATGGCGTGGGCTCCGATGTGGGTCCACTGGTGGACGGCGGCATGGCCCCCGATGACTACCCAGTCGCCGATGTGCACCTCGCCGGCAAGCGATACGCGGTTGGCGATCACGCAGTTGTCGCCGATAATGCAATCGTGTCCGACATGTACGTAGGCCATCAGCAGGTTGTTCGAACCGATGACGGTGGTTCCCGTCGAGGCGGTTCCGCGGCTGATCGTCACATACTCGCGGATGTCGTTGTCGTCGCCGATCTGCGTCGTGGTGATTTCACCTGCGAATTTCAGGTCCTGCGGCAGGCAGGAGACCGAAGCGGCCGTGTGAACCTTGCACCGTTTGCCGATGCGCGCTCCGTCGTGGATCACGGCCCCGGGGCCGATCCAGCAGTCGTCGCCGATTACCACGTCGCCTGCGATGTATGCAAAGGGTTCTACCGTGACATTGGCTCCGAGCTTCGCGTCGGGGTGAATGTAAGCCAGGTTGCTGATCATCTCCTTTAGTTTTTGTTTTTGACTACCTGGGCCATCATCACGGCCTCACAGGCAAGGGTTTCGCCCACGAATGCTTTGGCCTCGACCAGGGCGACGCCCCGGCGGATCGGCTCCAGCAGGTGGATTTCGAATTGCAGCGTGTCGCCCGGGACGACCTTGCGCTTGAACTTCACGCCGTCGATCTTCATGAAGTAGGTCGAATAGTTCTCCGGGTCGGGGACGTTGCTCAGCACCATGATGCCGCTGCACTGGGCCATCGCCTCGACGATCAGCACGCCCGGCATCACCGGTTCTTCGGGGAAATGGCCCACGAAGAACGGTTCGTTCATCGTCACGTTCTTGATACCGGCTACCGACACGGGGTCGCAATGGAAAATGCGGTCCACCAGAAGGAACGGCGGACGGTGGGGCAGCATGCGGCGGATGTCGTTGATGTCGTACAGCGGCGGCTTGCGGCAGTCGTAGGTGAAACGGGGTTTTTCGCCTGCGCGGCGGATGGTCTGCTTGAGCTGCTTCATGAACTCCGTGTTGGCGAAGTGGCCCGGGCGGGTGGCCCAGACGCGGCCCTTGATGCGCACGCCCAGCAGGGCGAAGTCGCCCAGCAGGTCGAGCAGTTTGTGGCGCGCCAGTTCGTTGTTGCAGCGCAGTTCGAGGTTATTGAGGTAGCCCGCCTTGATCTCGATGTTGGGCTTGTTGAAGAGCTTCTTGAGCTTGTCCAGCTGCTCGTCGGGTACGGGGTTTTCCACGACCACGATGGCGTTGTCCAGGTCGCCGCCCTTGATCAGGTTCATGTTGATCAGCGGCTCCAGTTCGTGCAGGAAGACGAACGTACGGCAGGGCGAAATCTTGTCGGCGAAGTCGTCGCCGGGGTTGAAGGTGGCGTACTGGTTGCCGATGACCTTCGAATTATAGTCCACGTGCACCGAGACCGAGAATTCGTCGTCGGGGTAGAGGATGATCGCCACGCCCTTTTCGGGGATCGTGTAGACCATCTTTTCGGTCACATGGTAGAACGAACGTTCGGCATCCTGGTCCGTTAGTCCGGTTGCGGTGATGGCCTGGGCGTATTCGCGCGCCGAACCGTCCATGATCGGAGTTTCGGGGGCGTCGATGTCGATCACGGCGTTATCCACGCCGAGGGTCCAGAGCGCCGACATGATGTGTTCGATGGTCGATACGCGGTGACCGCCGGCTTCGATGGTCGTGCCGCGCGAAGTATCTACGACGTTGTCGCACAAGGCAGGAATTATAGGTTGCCCTTCGAGGTCGGTGCGGCGGAATACGATTCCGGTTCCGGCTTCGGCAGGATTCACGGTCATGGTAACGCGGACGCCCGTATGCAGGCCCTTTCCCGAAAAAGAGATCGGCGCCTTCAGCGTTTGTTGTTTGGTTGACATAAGCGGAGTTTCTAATATTTGCGCGCAAAGATAGGAAAATTTCGGTAAAAAACGCTACTTTTGCTCAAAATTCCGACAGACAGCAATGACAGAAACACCCCGTGACAACAAACCCCAACCCGCCCGGCGGCCCCGTATCAAACTTCCTTTCGACAAACGCAGGGAGGATGTCGGGTCGTGGACTTACGATCATCGTATCGGTTTGTGCGTCACGATTATAGCCTATCTGGTGCTGATGATCGTCTTCGTGTCGTCGAAGATCGTCGTGGGCGGCCGTTCGCACCAGCAGGGCATGTTTATCGACCTGCAGACGCTGGCCGAAATGGAGCAGGAACGCGACCGGTTGGAACGCGAGGTGCGCGAGCGTCAGCAGCAGGAAGACATCGACTGGCGCAGTATCCGCAACCAGGCGTCGAACGAAAATGCCCTGAACGAGAAGCTCCGCGACGACCGCGGGACCAATGCTGCGGCACTGAACGAAGCGGCTGCCGAGGCCGAGGCGCGGATGCGTGCCAACCGCGAGGCCTATGAGCAGGGGCTTGCCGAGGAGCGGGCTATCCGCGAACGGCGCGGTCGGGAGGACGGCGCGGAGCATCAGGATCGCAAGGTCAAGGGCCGCGTGACGGTGTCGTTCTCGATCACCAATCCCGTGCGCACGTCGCGTTATCTGGAGGTTCCCGCCTATCTGTGCGAGGGTGGGGGCGAGGTCGTGGTGGCCGTCACCGTGGACCGTGCGGGCAAGGTCATCGGCGCGCGCGTTAACGAAGGCGGCGACGACTGCATGCGCGAATCGGCCCTGCGTGCGGCCCGCAATTCGGTGTTTAACATTGACAACGCGGCGCCTGCCAAGCAGACGGGAACGATCACCTACATCTTTATTCCCCAGTAGTTTCCGGTTTCAGCGGTTGTCTTAGGGTGGAAAACACCCTGTGTGCGTCGGGAAATTTGTCGTTTTTGTCAACTTTTTCGTTTCGGGGTTCGGATTTATCCGAGAAAAAATATAACTTTGTAGCCGACGTAATTTTCCGAATCAAATAATGCGTAAACTGCTGTTCATCGTACTGGCCTTTGCGGCGTCCCTGCTCTTCTCGGAGGGCAGCGACAGCGTGCGTGTCTGGCAGCAGACGCGTTTGGCGGCATTCTCCGTGGGCGACACCCGTGCCGACGAATGGCAGTGCGAGCGCATGTATAATTCGGACCTGAACCACCAACCCCGTGTGCTCCGGGAGGCGGAAGCCTGCCCGACGACTCCTTCGTTCCGGCTCGGCGGCCAGCAGGTCCTGGCTGAACGCGCGGCTGTGCGTTGCGCAGTTTCATGTGGTTGTGGTACGGGAGTTGCCCGGTTAACCTCAGCATTTCAATCCTCAGATCTCTCTGCCGGACTGCATGCCGTGGACTACTATGTCTACCGGTTGCGGCGGCTCATTATTTAGCGTAGTGTATTTCCCGAACGGCCTGCCGTTTTTTTTGCCTGAAATACAAACGTTAAAATAATGAAAGAGAAATGGATAAGATTAAAATTTGCGAGGCGATGTACGCCTTGCCCGGGGAGGTTGTGGTACGCCGCCGCAAATCCCTCGTAATACCTGCCGTGCTGCTTGCAGCCGGCGTGGCGATACTGGTTCTGAATCATGTTTACGGAGCTTCGATGACCAACAACCTCCGCTCGGCGGCGGTGTTCATCGGCGGTTCGCTGGCCCTGGCCGGAATGATCACGCTTGCAGCGCGTTACTTCAGCGCCGAGGGTGCACCTTACTACCGTGCCGGACGCTGCTACCTGCGTTACGACGAATATTATTTCGAGCGCACGCAGAGCAGTACGGTCGTGGACCTCATCGCGGAAGGCGACGTGCAGCGGCTGATTGCGATGCCGCACGCGCAGGTTCCGGCGATCTCCGTGGCTGTATACCGTACGCCCGACAACCGTTTTGCCGCCATGCAGGCCTTCGAGTATACCGATCTGGAATACAGGCCACTGACCCGGCTGCAGATCGTCGACGGGCAGGAATTGCAAACGGCAAAAAACTAATTTTAAAGAATGATAGACATCAGTGGTGAAAATGTAGTATTGGTCGGTGCGCTGCTGCTCTTTGTGGCGGTGATGGCCGGCAAGGTCGCTTACCGTTTCGGCGCCCCGGCGTTGTTGCTCTTCCTGGGGGTCGGCATGTTATTCGGACTGAATTTCATTTCGTACCGTTCGGTCGAAATGACGCAGTTCGTCGGTATGATCGCGCTGTGCATCATCCTCTTCACGGGTGGTATGGACACCTCCTTTCAGGAGATCAAACCCATCATCGGACCGGGCGTCGTCCTGGCTACGGTGGGGGTGGTCATGACTGCCGTGGTGCTGGCGGGCTTCGTATGGCTCGTCGCCCCGTGGCTCAATCTGGAAATCTCCTTTACGCTGGCCCTGCTGCTGGCCTCCACGATGTCTTCGACCGACTCGGCGTCGGTTTTCTCGATCCTGCGAAGTAAGAAACAGGGTCTCAAACAGCACCTCCGGCCGTTGCTGGAGTTGGAGAGCGGCTCGAACGACCCGATGGCGTATATGCTTACGATCCTGCTGATCGGCATCATAACCAACACCTCGGGCAATGTCGGAATGGGCATGAGCATCGTCTATTTCGTGATCCAGATGGTCGTCGGTGCGCTTTCGGGCTACCTGATCGGGCGTCTGGCGGTGTGGACGATCAACAAGATCAACCTCGCCAACCACTCGCTCTATTCGGTGCTGCTGCTGGCCTTCATCTTTTTCGCCTTCGCCTTTACGGATTTGATCAAGGGTAACGGCTACCTCGCGGTTTACCTCGCAGGTCTGGTCGTGGGTAACCATAAGCTGGCTCAGAAACGCTCGCTGACGGTCTTTTTCGACGGATTCACGTGGTTGATGCAGATCGTGATGTTCCTCACGCTGGGTCTGTTCGTCAACAGCAACGAGTTGTTCCGCCCCGAGGTGCTGATCCTCGGCGTCGCAGTCGGCGGGTTTATGATCCTCGTGGCGCGTCCCGTCACGGTCTTCGCCTGCCTGCTGCCTTTCCGGCATTTCACGACCAAAGCGCGCCTCTACGTTTCGTGGGTGGGCCTGCGCGGCGCCGTGCCGATCCTGTTCGCCATCTACCCGATGATGTCGGGTGTCGAGCAGGCCGAGCTGCTGTTCAATGTGGTCTTCCTCTCGACGATCATCTCGCTCGTAGTGCAGGGTACGACCGTGAGCGGTATGGCCAACCTGCTGGGACTGGCCTATGAGGAGCGCGAATCGGCTTTCAACGTCGAGATGCACGAGGAGATGAAATCGGCGCTTACGGAGGTCGAGGTCAACGAAAGCCTGCTTGCCAGCGGACAGACGCTCAAGGAGATCACGCTGCCGGAAAATACGCTGGTGATGATGGTCTGCCGCGACGGGGAGTACTTCGTGCCGCAGGGCAAAACGGAACTCAAGTTGGGCGACAAACTGCTGGTCATTTCGGACCGCAGCGAGGAACTCGAAACGACGTATAAGGATATGGGTATCGACGACGTGATGAAGCTGGGGTAGCCCGGTCGTTCACTGTCTGTTAATTACGCTTCGGGTCGTGTCCCGGGGCGGCCCGTCTATCCGGCGGATATTGGTTGAGACCCCGGCGATTCTGTCGCCGGGGCCTCTTTTTTTTGCCCGGGACGCTCGCTTTTCCGGCGATTTTTCGTATCTTGAACCGGAAAAACGGGTTTATGTGTCCCGGAACCCGAATCCGGCCCTATGAAACTGCTGAAACCTACATACCTGCTGCAATTATTGCTGCTGCTGTCGGCTGTGACGGTTGTTTTGTCTGCCTGTGAGGAGAACGAAACGAAGTCGCTGACAGAGCAGCTGGACCATATGATCGCCAACCGGCACATCTACGACTGCGAAAAGGAGCGGCGGATCACCGACCTGCGTCACCTGCTGAGCGTGAGCGGCCTGACCCCCGAGCAGGAGTATGAGATCAACGACAAGTTGTTCGCGGAATTTCACAAATACAAACTCGATTCGGCCATCCGCTACATGGAGCGCAACGTCGTCCTTGCCCGCCGGCTGGGCGACCGCCGCAATGCCTGTATCTCGGGCATCCGCCTGGCGGAGCTCTATTCGTCGACGGGTATGTCCATCGAGGCAAAGCGGATGCTGGACTCGATCGACCGTCGTTCGGTCGCCGGCGACCTGCTGGCGGTCTATTACAAGGCTTACAACCGATTTTACCAGCAATATGTGGCCTTCAGCGGGCAGAAGCATTTCCGCGAGCTGGAGGAGCGTTACCAGGATTCGGTGATCATGACGGCCGATACGGCTTCGGTGCGTTACAAACTCGACCTGCTGTACCAGATGAGCCGCCGCGACCAGTCGCATGAAATGGAGGTCCTGCTGTTGGGTTTCCTGGGCAGCCTCGAAGCCGATTCGCAGGTCTATGCCGAGTGCGCCTATGCGGTGGGCAGTTTCTACCGCCGCCGCGGGGACGACTGGCTGGCGCGTAAGTACTACATGATTTCGGCGATGACCGACATCAAGAACGCCACGAAGGAGAACGCGGCCTTTCAGGCGCTGGCGACGCTCTATTACCGCCACGACGACCTTTTCCGGGCGTTCAAATACACGCAGGCGGCTGTCGAGGACGCCCTTTTCAGCAACGTGCAGTTCCGCACGGTGCAGATGTCGGAACTTTACTCGATCATCATTGCGTCGCACCAGGCCAAGGAGTCGAAGATCAAACACAAACTGCAACACTACCTCGTGCTGATCAGTGTGCTGTCGGTGGTCCTGGTCCTGCTGTTCGTCTACCTCTACAAGCAGCTCCGGAGGGTCAACCGCATCAAGGAGGAACTTTCGGACACCAACGAAAAACTGGCCCGCCTCAACGAGGAACTGGGCGAAAAGAACGAACAGTTGTCCGACTCCAACGTCGTCAAGGTGCAGTATATCGCGCGTTTCTTCGACCTCTGTTCGATGTATATCGACAAGATGGACGATTACCGCAAGTCGCTGAAGAAACTGGCCCAGGACCGGAAGTTCGAAGACCTGTACAAACGGCTGAAGTCGACTTCGATGCTCGAAGAGGAGCAGGAGGAGCTCTACAAGAATTTCGACGCCATTTTCCTGAATCTCTATCCGTCGTTCGTCGAGGACTTCAACGCCCTCCTGACCGAGGACGAACGGATCGTGCTCAAGCAGGAGGACCTGCTGAACAAGGAGCTTCGGATTTACGCCCTGCTGCGCCTCGGCATTACCGACAGCGTGAAGATCGCTTCGTTCCTGCGCTGTTCGCTGTCGACCGTCTATAACTACCGGACCAAGGTGCGCAACAAGGCCGCCATTTCGCGCGAAGAGTTCGAAAAAAAGGTCATGAAGATCGGTACAGCGCATAAAACGGACGGCTGATTCATTCCAGATTGTCTACATTTTTCGGATGATTTTAAAATGTAATAAATTGGTAATTAATTATATGGGTCAAATTGGGTTCTACATTTTCCGATTCAGTTTTAAAACCGATGCCTATTCGGGTTAATTTTGTAATCGGCGCGGTGCACCTGCCGGTTTTACCATCCGCAAACAGCCGCCGCGATGTTGAACCTACTTTTAACCGACCTTATTGACTACACAATGAATCCTGTAAAAGTTGGCCTTATCGGCTTCGGCAGAATGGGAGGTTTCTACCTCGAACAGATGCAGAAAAGCGGCAAATGGGACGTGGCCTACATTTGCGATGTCTGCGCTGAATCGCGGGAACTGGCGCGCAGGCTGGCTCCCGGTGCGAAGGTGATCGACGACGAGCAGGTTATCTTCGATGATCCCGAAGTGCAGGTCGTGGGGCTTTTCGCCCTCGCCGACTCGCGCAAACTGCAGATCGAAAAGGCTTTTGCGGCAGGCAAGCATGTCATCGCCGAAAAACCCATCTCCGATAGTATCGAAAACGAATGGCAGGCCGTGGAGCTGGCTGAAAATACGTCGCTCTTCTCGACGGTCAACCTCTACCTGCGTAATTCCTGGTACCACAATACGATCAAAGATTTCATCGCCCAGGGCGAGATCGGCGAACTGGCCATCGTGCGGGTTTGCCACATGACGCCCGGACTGGCTCCCGGCGAGGGCCACGAGTACGAGGGCCCCTCGTTCCACGACTGCGGCATGCACTACGTGGACATTGCGCGCTGGTATGCCGGATCGGAATTCAAGACGTGGAACGCCCAGGCCGTGCGGATGTGGAACTACAAGGACCCGTGGTGGCTGCAATGCCACGGCACGTTCGAAAACGGCGTGGTGTTCGACATCACGCAGGGGCATGTCTACGGCCAGCTTGCCGAGACGCAGACCCACAACTCCTATGTGGACATCATCGGGACGAAGGGTATCGCCCGCATGACCCACGACTTCAAAACCGCCATCGTCGAACTGCACGGCGTGACGCAGACCCACCGCATCATCCAGCCCTACGGCGGCAAGAATATCGACGTGCTGTGCAAGCTCTTCGCCGAGTCGATCGAGACGGGCTGCCGCAGCGAGGCGCTCCCGGAGTTCCGCGACGCGGCGATCGCTTCGGAGTACGCCTGGCGGTTTTTGCAGGATGCGCAGGGGCACGACCTCCCGGCCATCGGCGAACTGGAGACCCTGCAACAGATCCGCGAACGCCGCCGGACGATGAAGAACGGCTACGGATTGCTTCGTAAACACGCATAATTACATATAACCTTAAAACTACCTGAACTATGAATCATCTGTTATTTATCGGCATGGGACAAATTGTCATTATTGCCATAGTCGTGCTGCTGCTGTTCGGCGGTACGAAGATTCCGGAACTGATGAAGGGCCTCGGCAAGGGCTACAAGATTTTCAAGGATGAGGTCGACAACATCGAAAAGAACATCAAATAACCTCAATACTAACTTAAATTTAAACCTCGAGAAACGATGGCAAAAGAAATGTCAAGAAGAACGTTCCTGAAGCAGGGAGCGGCTGCCGCGATCGGCTTAGCGGTCGTACCCAGCACGGTTCTGGGTAAGAAGTTCGGATACACGGCCCCCAGCGACAAGCTCAACATCCTGGGCGTCGGCGTCGGCGGTCGCGGCGCTTCGGTGCTGAAGGGTCTGGAGAGCCAGAACATCATCGGCCTTTGCGATGTCGACTGGAAATATGCCGACCATGTTTTCCAGCGTTATCCTGCGGCCAAAAAGTTCAACGACTACCGCAAGATGTACGACGAGATGCTCAAGTCGGCCGATGCCGTGATGGTCGCTACCGCGGACCACACGCACGCTCTCATCGCCGCTGACGCGATGACCGCCGGCAAGCACGTTTACGTCGAGAAACCCCTTACGCATACGGTTTACGAGTCGCGCCTGCTGACCAAGCTGGCCGACAAGTACAAGGTAGCTACGCAGATGGGTAACCAGGGCGCTTCGGCCGAAGGCGTCCGCAAGGTCTGCGAATGGATCTGGAACGGCGAAATCGGCGAGGTTACCCGCGTGGACACCTTCACCGACCGTCCCATCTGGCCGCAGGGACTGGCACGTCCCGAGGAGGATATGCGCATTCCCAAGACGATGAACTGGGATTCGTTTATCGGCCCGGCTCCTTATCGTCCCTACAATGCGGCTTACACGCCGTGGAACTTCCGCGGATGGTGGGATTTCGGAACCGGCGCATTGGGCGACATGGCCTGCCACATCCTGCATCCCGTATTCAAGGGTCTGAAACTGGGTTATCCGACCAGGGTCGAAGGCAGCTCGACGCTGCTGCTGAACGAGTCGGCTCCCTCGGCGCAGCGCGTGAAGTTCATTTTCCCGGCCCGCGACAACATGCCGAAGGTGGCTATGCCCGAAGTCGAGGTGCATTGGTACGACGGCGGCCTGATGCCGGAGCGCCCCGCAGGGCTTCCCGCAGGCAAGGACCTGAACGTGAGCGGCGGCGCCGCCATCTTCTACGGTACGAAGGATACGCTGATCTGCGGCTGCTACGGCAAGGATCCCTACCTGGTTTCGGGTCGTGTTCCCGAGGCTCCGAAGGTGCTGCGCGAGATCACCGAGTCGCACCAGATGGACTGGGTACGTGCCTGCAAGGAGGATGCCGACGACCGTGTACTCTCCGCATCGGACTTCAGCGAAGCCGGACCGTTCAATGAAATGGTCGTCATGGGTGTGCTGGCAGTCCGCCTGCAGGGCCTCAACCAGGTGCTGGAGTGGGACGGACCGAACATGCGTTTCACGAACATTCCGGACGACGCTACGATCAAGACGGTCATCAAGGACGGTTTCCACATCAAGGACGGACACCCGACCTTCGACAAGACCTGGACCGATCCCGTGAACGCCCAGCAGTTCGCTCAGGAACTTATCAAACACAACTACCGCGAAGGTTGGGCGCTTCCCGACATGCCGCGTTAATCCCGTGCTGAGAAAGCGCGAAACGAATTTACGATAATTTAAAAAAACAGAAAGAATAATGAAAAAGATCCTTTTGTATTCAGCATGCGCCGCTCTGACGGCAACGATGGCTGCCTGTGGCGGCCCGGGCGGAAAAGCCAAGACGGCCGACGATAAGACGGCTGACGCCAAAGCCGAGAAGAAAGCTGTTCCGGAATATACGGTCGTGAACAACGCACAGGTGGACCTCGCCTCGTTCCCGCAGGACAAGGACGGCTACTACGTGATTTTCGACGGCAAGACGCTCAACGGCTGGCGCGGCTACGGCAAGGACAAGGCGCCTTCGCGCTGGACGGTCGACAACGGAGCCATTAAGTTCAACGGCTCGGGCGGCGGCGAAGCGCAGACCGGCGAGGGCGGCGACCTGATTTTCGCCAAGAAATTCAAGAACTTCGAACTTGAAATGGAGTGGAAGGTTTCGAAGGGCGGTAACTCGGGTATTTTCTACCTGGCCCAGGAGGTTACGACCCAGAAGGACGGTAAAACCAAGTACGAGCCGATCTATATTTCGTCCCCCGAGTATCAGGTGCTCGACAACGCGAACCATCCCGACGCCAAGCTGGGCGTGGACGGCAACCGCATGTCGGCGTCGCTCTACGACATGATCCCCGCCGTTCCGCAGAACCAGAAGCCTTTCGGCGAGTGGAACAAGGCCAAGATCATGGTTTACAAAGGCACGGTCGTACACGGCCAGAACGATAAGAACGTGGTCGAGTACCACCTGTGGACTCCCCAGTGGACCGAGATGCTGGAGAACAGCAAGTTCAGCCCCGAGAAGTGGCCCCTGGCATTCGAACTGCTCAACAACTGCGGCGGCGAGAATCACGAAGGCTATATCGGCCTGCAGGACCACGGCGACGACGTTTGGTTCCGCAACATCCGTGTCAAAGTGCTCGACTAAGGTCCTGTTGACATGAGGAATAAACTATTTGCAGCGATCTGCGCCCTTCTGGCTTTGGCGATGCTCCCCGGCGGAGCATTCGCCAAGGCGAAGAAGGCTCCTAAAAAGGAGATCGGCATCCAGCTCTATTCGGTGCGGAGCCTGATCGGCAGTTTCGGCAATAACCAGCAGGACTACAAGCCCGTGCTGAAGCAGCTCGCCGACATGGGTTACACCTCGGTCGAGGCTGCCAGCTACAAGGACGGACTGCTCTATGGGCAGGCTCCCGAACAGTTCCGCAAGGATGTCGAGGCAGCCGGCATGAAGGTTCTTTCCACGCACTGTACGCTCAACCTCTCCGACGAGGAGCTGGCAAGCGGCGATTTCTCGAAGGCCCTCCAATGGTGGGACGAGTGCATCGCGGCGCACAAGGCCGCCGGTGTGGAGTATATCGTGGTTCCTTCGATGCGCCGCATCGACAACCTCAAGGACCTGAAGACTTTCTGCGACTATTTCAATGAAATCGGAGCGCGTTGCCAGGCCGCCGGCATAAAGTTCGGCTACCACAACCATTCGCGCGAATACGAGAAGATCGAGGACCAGGTCATGCTGGATTACATGATCCGGAACACCGATCCCGACAAGGTGCTGTTCGAAATGGACGTGTACTGGACGGTGATCGGCAAGGCCAGCCCCGTGGCGTATTTCAAGAAATATCCGGGTCGTTTCAAACTCCTGCATATCAAGGATTACCGCGAGATCGGCCAGAGCGGCATGGTGGGCTTCGATGCCATCTTCGCCAATGCCAAGACCGCCGGTGTGGAGAACATCATCGTCGAGATCGAAGGTTCCAGCTACGACGACATTGTGCGCAGCGTCCGCGAGTGCATCGAGTACTTGCAGAAGGCGCCTTTCGTTGAGGCTTCATACAGTAAATAACGTCTCCCGCAGAGTTGGAAATATCCGGCTGTCTGTTGAGGCGGCCGGATATTTTGTTTCCAGCCTGGCCGGAAATCCCGGCGGCGTCCGGTTCCCGTACCCATTTAATCCGCATTGATTTTGACTATGGAAGAACTTCGAATGACTTTCCGGGGGCATCTCGACGACCTGCGCTGGACGCTGGTTCGCGTCGGCGGCGTACTCTTCGCGCTGGCAGTCCTCTGCTTCTGCCTGATGCCGTGGCTGTTCGACCGTTTCGTGCTGGCGCCTGCTTCGGCTGACTTTCCCCTTTACCGGTGGCTGTCGGAAACGGGGGTGCCGGGTTCGGTGTTCCCCGATTTCAGCGAGGGCCACCATGCCGTGGAGATCGTCAACACCGACGTTTCCTCCCAACTGCTCACGCACGTCAGCGCATCGTTCTGGTTCGCGCTGGTGCTGTTGTTTCCGTACCTCCTTTTCGAGGCCTGGCGGTTTGTTCGCCCGGCCCTTGTCGGGAGCGAGCAGCGCAGCGTGCGGCTGGCATTCATCGGCGGTACGGGGCTGTTTTTCCTGGGATGCGCCGTGGGTTACCTGTTCGTTTTTCCCTTCGTGTTCCGGTTCCTGACCGAATATCAGCTGAGTTCGTCGATCGTCAACCAGATTTCGCTGAACTCCTATATGCGGAGCTTCCTGCTGCTGATCTTCGTGATGGGCGTGGCGCTGGAACTACCGCTGCTGACGTGGTCGCTTTCCCGGGCCGGACTGGCGACGCGGGCCTTCTTTCGCCAATACCGGCGGCAGGCGGCTGTCGTCCTGCTGGTATTAACCGTGCTGGTGACCCCTTCGGGCGATCCTTTCGTGCTGCTGGCCGTTTTCCTGCCGCTTTACCTGCTCTACGAACTGGGCATCCGTTTCGCCCGGGAATAAGCAGTCCGAACCGCAAATCTGAACAGCCGGAAATCGTTCCGGCTGTTTTTGGTTGAGGTCGTGCGATTTCCGTAAAATTATCGCTAACTTTACACTTCAAACAGCACTGTTACGGGGATTGGGCGTGCCGGTCTCCGGGTTACTAAAAATACAAGAAAATGCGTTACAGTTGGTTATTGGCGGTTTGCCTGCTGGCCTGTGCCGGAGTCCGGGCACAGACGGCGGAAGAGGCCGGCAAAAAGAGCGGCAATCCGCTTTTCAAAGGGTGGTATGCCGACCCCGAAGGGGTGGTTTTCGGCGATGAGTACTGGATTTATCCCACCTATTCGGCCCTTTACGAAGATCAGACATTTTTCGACGCTTTCTCGTCGAAAGACCTCGTCCACTGGCAGAAGCATCCCCGGGTGCTTACGACCGAGAATGTCAAATGGGTGAAACGGGCCATGTGGGCCCCGGCGATCCTCCAGTCGAACGGCAAATACTACCTCTTTTTTGCGGGTAACGACATCCACGAGAACGAGGTGGGCGGCATCGGCGTCGCCGTGGCCGACTCTCCGGCCGGGCCGTTCCGCGATGCGCTGGGCAAGCCGCTGATTGACCAGATCGTCAACGGAGCGCAGCCTATCGACCAGTTTGTTTTCCGCGACGACGATGGGACATATTATATGTATTATGGCGGTTGGGGCCACTGCAACATGGTCCGGCTGGCTCCCGACCTGCTGAGTGTCGTGCCATTCGATGACGGGACGATTTATCGCGAAGTCACGCCGAAAGATTACACCGAAGGTCCGTTCATGTTCAAACGGCAGGGTAAATATTATTTTATGTGGTCCGAAGGCGGCTGGGGCGGTCCTGATTACCGGGTCGCCTATGCCATTGCCGACTCGCCGTTCGGGCCTTTCGAACGCATCGGGACGATTCTGCAACAGGATCCCGAAGTGGCCACGAGTGCCGGGCATCACTCCCTGATCCAGGTCCCGGGCAAGGACGAGTGGTATATCGTTTACCACCGCCGCCCGTTGACGGAGACCGGGCGGGACAGCCGTGCAACCTGCATCGACCGCCTCTGGTTCGATGCCGACGGACGGATCAAACCCGTGCGGATGACCTTCGAAGGTGTCGGGG
>JAEZTA010000154.1 GCA_023443765.1 Bacteroidota bacterium
AACTTCCTTTGCAGCTGCGGCGACGACGCGATCTGCCTCAAAGCGCTGTCGCTCACTCCGGCCGAGAACATCTTCGTCGAGGATGTCCGTTCACGCTACGCCAACTGCAACCTCGTGAAGATCGGCACCGAGACCCACGGCGAAATTCGCAACGTCCACGTCCGCAACGCCGAGGGCTGGACCCGCTATTCGATCGCCATCGAGGCGGTCGACGGCTCGGTGATCGACGGCGTGACCTACGAGGACATCCGCATGAGCAACTGCGCTGCGCCGTTCGTCGTGCGGCTGGGCAACCGCGGCCGGACTTTCGAAGGAGGCCCGGACCCCGCGCCCGTCGGCGCCATCCGCAACGTCACGCTGCGCAACATCCGCAACACCGGCATCGGCTGGGTCGAAGTCAAGGGCGGCCCGGGCGTCGGCACGGCCGTCGGCGGTCTGAAAGGCCATCCGATCGAAAACGTGCTGATCGAAGACTGCGACCTGCTGCTCTTCGGCTCGATCAACGAACCGCAGATGATCTACCGCGACGTACCCGAGAACGAGAAAAAATACCCCGAATTCGACTGCTACGGCACCTGTCCGGCTTACGGGCTTTACTTCCGCCATGTCGACGGACTGCAGGTGCGCAACGTCCGCCTGCGGTTGGCCAACAACGACGTTCGTCCGGCAATCGTGATGGACGACGTGAAGAATTATGCGGTCGAAGGCATCGACTACGAAAGCTGTTCGCGCACGGAGCCCTACGGCCTGTGGCACCAGCAGGACGGCGAGATCCGCAATACAAAAAAATAACAGGTTTTTCAAATAGGTTAGGTTTTATGTGTGGAGGGCCGGGCTGGCGCCCGGTCCTCCGGTTTTAAGGATTCGGCCATGAAAAAATTACTGTACACCCTGCTGCTGCTTCCCGCAGTGCTTACCGCCCGGGAATTCTCGCCCCGCGAGGTACTGACCCTCGACCTCGGCACCCCCGTCAAACAGTGCCGGCTGACGCCGCTCGACCTTGGAAACGGCGAGCGGGGATTCGTCACGGTCTTCTCCGCCGAAAAGAGCATCGACCCCTACGAAGGGAATTTCACCTTCCCGAAAGATACGCCGAAGATCGCCGTCTTCGACGACGCGGGACACGAACTGTGGCGGCGGGAACTGCCCCACACCATTCCGGGCGTATGGTTCATGCCGCTGCTGCCGATGGACATGGACGGCGACGGATGCGACGAGATATATTATGTCGCCAACACCTGTGAACGTCCCTTCGATTACGACGGCTACCGCCTCGAACGCGCCGATGCCCGCACGGGCCGTGTGACCGGCTCGTGGCAATGGCCCGCCCCGGCCCACAACCAGGCCAACAGCTACAAATGGCGGTTCCTGCTCATCGGGGGCCACGCCGACGACGGCAGTCCGGTGCTGGTCACCGTGCAGGGCACCTACAAAGAGATACAGATGCAGGGCTGGAACGGCGACATGAGCCGCCGCTGGAAGGTCAAGATCCCCGACGACGGCCGCGGCGCACGCGGCAGCCACTCGACACCGATCTTCGACCTCCGCCGCGACGGCCGCGAGCAGTTCATGTACGGCGAACGGTGCTTCTCGTTCGACACGGGCGAACAGCTCTTCATCCTCGACGGCGACGCCTGGAACGAACATTCCGATCTGGTGCAGCCCTGGTGGGACGCCGAATCGGAACGATGGTGCTTCTTCACCACGCGCGAAAAGGGCGATGACGGCAAACAGCCGCGCGCCGTGATGTTCGACCAGACGGGCCAACGGCTCTGGGCGATCGCCGGGCGCAAGGGGCACTACCATCATGGCTGGGTGGGCAATTTCGGTCCCCGCGGCGAACGGATCGCCATGGCCGGACGCTATCCTTTCAAGGGCGAGGAGGTCCCGCCCAAAGGGTGCGTCGCCAAAACCTACGACGCCCGCACGGGCGAGGAGCTGAAGATCGACTTTCCGATCAAAGGCACGGTCGTCGATTTCAACGGCGACGGCATCCATGAACTCTACACGAACGGGGCCTTATACGACCGCACGGGACGGATCGTGCTGAAGACCGGCAAAGGCATTCTCGTCGCCGCGAAAAAGGTGCTGCCGCAGGCGGGCGAACAGATCGTCGTGGCGTATCCCGACGGCCGTATCGTCTTCTGGGCCGACCGCAACGCCCGGGAGAACCCGGTCCGGTTCGACACCAACGTCTACCGCGACAACGTACGCCTGTCGGCAGCAGGTTACGGACACCGTTACCCCGTACTCAATTTCTGACACCATGAAACGCCTGCTGTTTCTCGCACTGCTGTTCCCCACCTTGGTCCGGGGCGCCGAACCGCTCGAACTGGCCCGCCGTGTCGCCGACAAGGTGGTCGACAACACCCGATTCGAACTGGAATATAAACTCCAAAGCGCCTATCCCGACTTCGGATGCGTCGATTTCGGTCGCTGCATGGACCGTCCGGGCGTGGCTTACGCCCTGACGACACTCCGGTGCGAAGGCGACACCGAAGAGCTTTTCGAACTGGGATGCACGGGTCCCGTGCAGATCACGGTCGACGACTCGGTGGTCTACGAACGCACCCTGCCGCACCCCTTCGCCGTGGAGTTCGGAGAGAAGGACTTCCGACTTCCGGAATCGTTCCGCCTCCGCCTGACGGCAGGACCGCACAAACTGCTCGTCAAGACCGAATACCGCGGCGGCGAACACCTTTTCCTGATGCAGTCGCGGAACTTCTCGCGCTATGCCGAACGGGGGTGCAGGATTTTCTGCACGCTCGAAACCTATGCCCCGAAGCTCAAAGACGCCCGCTGGCTGGTGCTCGGAACGTTCGACGGCGACCTTGCGACACCGCTCGCCCCGGACAGCACACTGCTTTTCCACATGCCCTACCGGGACCACGACCGTACCGTTGCGTGGAACATTCCTCCCGTAAACATCGTCTCGGCACCAGCCTCCAACGGTCGTTTCTACGAATGGTATTACCACGTGGGATGCTTCGCCTGGGCTCTGCAACGGCTCTCCGCCGCCACAGGCGAACCCAAATATGCAGCCTATGCCGACGCATGGTGTGACTTCTCACTCGAAACATTCCCGCTGGCCGAACACCAGACCCGGCGATTGCACGCCACCCGCTCGTTCAATTTCGGCACCGCAGGACGCCCGATGCTCGACTACGTATCGGCCCCGGCCATGCCCTACATCACCCGTTGCGTCGAGAGTTCCGATCCTCCCGAAAACTACCGCCGGCAGGCGGAACGGGCGCTGGATTACCTGCGACACGAACAGTTCCGCACCGAAGGCGTCTTCGCCCGGGAATACACCCCCTATCCCTCGGTCTGGGCCGACGATATGTTCATGGGACTGCCCTACCTGGTCTACGGCTACCGCCTGACGGGCGACGAAAGCCTCCTGCACGACGCCGCCGACCAGCTCATCGAATTCAACCGCCTGCTGTTCGATGCCGACGCAGGGCTCTACCGGCAGGCATGCTACCCCTCCCATCCCGACATCCGCGTCCCCCACTGGTCGCGCGGCAACGGCTGGGCCCTGTGGGCGACGTGCGAGGTGCTCAACGCACTCCCCCGTAACGACCGGGATTACAAAAAGATACTGGCCATCTACCGGGCCCACGTCGAAGGACTGCTGCGGCATCAGGATGCGGAAGGCTATTGGCGCAACATCCTCGACCGGGAGGATTCCGACCGAGAGTCCTCCGGCGCAGCCATCTTCACTTACTGCCTCGCCCGCGGCATCAACCGCGGATGGCTTCCGCGCAAGCAGGTCGAAGAACCGCTCCGCCGGGCCTGGCAGGCGCTGACGACCTTTGTCAGCGAAGAGGACGATTTCAACGGCGTGAAAGGCGGCACCAATTTCAGCACCGATCCCGCGGACTACGAACGCATCCCCTTCATCCGCAGCGACACGCACGGACTGCTGCCGTTCCTGTTCGCCGCCCTGGAAATGGACAAGTTGCAAAAGGAAAAATAGGGATCGGGCACATACAGAATCTCCGGAAGACCCGCCATAAAAAAAACCGGTAAGCAATGCGGAGAGTGAGGCCGAAAATCGACATACACAACTGATATGCATATACCTTTATCCGCACGTTAAAGTCTCCTTTTGGAGACTTTTTCGTATACAAATATGAAATACACAAAACCATATACAAAAATGGCATCTGCATATTTGGAACACAATGACCAGCAGGTAGTATTCATTACTACGGCAGCAATTTATTTGCTTATCGGATTTTATTTTCATACCTTGCAGACAAGATGCAAGGGGGGGGGCTGCGAAGCCGAGATAAAACCCTCATATCCAAAGCCCAAAGCACGGCCAAGGACTGAATTTTTCCGACAAACCTCCGCTCCCGGTCGTTTAACTAAAACTCATTTAGTATGAAACATTGGGGACTTTTTCTTTTTGCGCTCGCATTTGCCGCCTGCCACGACGATCAACCGGAACAGACGTATCACATTACGCCCGAAAAGAGCGGAATCGCGGTCGATTATCCTGGAATCCAGGAGCGTATCGTCATTTCGTCAAATTGTGACTGGTGCATTGAAAGTACGCCGGAGTGGTGCACGGCAAAGAAGCTCACAGCCAACGGCAAGGAATACCTTGCGGTGGAAGTTATGCCCAACTACGATGAAAATCCGCGCGAGACTTTCGTAACATTATCGTATGGCCAGATGTCCATTCCCATTTACGTTACTCAACAGGGAGAAAGTATACCTGCACCCATGCAATGGTATACTTTTCCGACGAATTGGTTTTCCGATGTAACATATGAATTATCAGCCAACAACGAAACCCGTAAATACCGGATCAAGGGATTAGAGTTTGCGATTGCCCCTTCTTGGCGGAAACAGGTTTTCCCCGGAAACCTGATCAACCGCCACTCCTGCAATCGGGAATTGACGGATTATGCCGACAACTACACCTTCAACCCGATTATCCTCTCCACAAACACCTACGATACCAAAGAATTAGCAAAGCCTTCTCTGGAAGAGACAAATGCATGGGTGAAAGAGCTTATCACCAAATCGCCGCATCAGAACAGCGATTTCTTCTATCAGTCCCCGATCCGATATACATCTTACCGGCAACTCCATTTATTGGGTTTGGGCAACGCGGGGCTCAAGTTGGATGAATTGGTATCGGGCGAATCCTATCTCAACAAAGAAATGGAGAAGCGAACGGGAATGATTTACACTTACAGCCAAGAGTTGATCCGCGTTTTTACGGGCGAATACCCCCAGAGCCTGATCGCCGAGAAAATCAGCGATGAAGAGCGTCGCGAGATGTCCTATATTAACGGCGTAGCATACGGAAGAACGGCATTGCTGTTAGTCGAATCCGACAGCAATTATCAGGAGACTAAAAATGTTATTTCCAAGATCATGCTGGAAAAGAGTTTGAGTACAGAAGAGTTGCAAATCCGTGAAGGTCTCGCTGTATATTACATCTACTTCAACGACAAAGGTGACATACAAACGGAAAAAGGCCGCGAAGAACTGGTTGGAAAATTCTGCCGTGGAATCAATACACTGAGCATTCTTCCAGTGAATTTCACAACGAATCGGTTCGAAGACCACGCTGTCGACGAAATGGAAATAACATTCGACCTGCCGTAACCCGCGGTACAGAAAAATACAAAATCAAAGGCAGGGAGATTCCCTGCCTTTATCGTTATCGCTGTCCACTCAGAAATTCCGCCCTGTGTCCCACCACAGGCGGGTGCCGCCGTCGTCCGGCCCGGCAAGGGCCCTGACCAGCGCCGCATACTGCTCGGGGTCGGAGGTTTCCACCGTCGCCGGATAAGGCAGGCGGCGGATCATCGTTTCGGTGTCGATGCTCTGCCCCTTGCTGTGGTTGTAACGCACCGGAAACAGCCGCGGGTAGCCCGTGCGGCGTTGTTCGGCCCACGCCTCGCAGCCTTCGGGATACATGGCGATCCACTTCTGGGTGATGATCCGTTCGAGTTTCAGCTCGGGACTTGCCGCCTCGTCCCAGCGGGGCGACACACGGCACCGGGCGGCAATGTCGTTCTCCGAAGCAAGGGGATCGCTGTAATCGGCCGCCATTGCATCACTCTCAATGTATTTCTCGTACCCCGACGCCTGCCACTGGGCGAACGACATCATAACGCCGTTGCGGTAACAGGTCTCGGCATCTTCGTCAGTCCATCCGCGCAGAGCCGCTTCGGCCCGCAGGAACCATACCTCCGCCGCCGTCATCAGCACGGCATTGGTCGTCGTTTCGATCGCAAGGCGCGAAAAAGCGGCGTAATAATTATGCGAGAAGCAGGTTCCCTGACGAATACCGTGAAAATCGCCCTTGAGCGCCACCGTTACCTGCGCCCCCGATTCGCCCGGAATGACCAGGTCGCTTTTGCAGGGCTCGAAGAATTTTTCGATCCGCGGATCACCATACCCGCCCATTATCGACTCCATCGAGGCGTTCATCGCCGCTTCGTTCCAGTTGCGGTTGATCTCGCCCAGCGGGTTGGTATAGGTCCCCGACGTGGATACCGCAGCATTCGCAGGATTCGTCTCGATCACACCGTAAGTCCCCGCAAGGGATTTGCGGAACTCGGCGGCAGCCCGTTCCGGTGCGACGCCCGACACGCGCATCGCCAGTCGCATGCGCAGCGAGGCGGCAAAACGAATCCACGACGTATAGCTGCCGTCGAGCAGCAGGTCGAACTTCCCGAACTCCTCGGAAGGGCCCCGCTGGCGGACAACGGTGGTGAGAATCTCCTCCGCCTTGTCCAGGTCGTCGAAGAAATGGCCGTAAACCTCTTCCTGACTGTCGGGCACATATTCGCTGCCGCTGTTGCCGAAATGGGTGTAGATCACCGGGCCGTAATAGTCGGTCACGCGGTGCATGACGAGCACCTTGAGTATCTTCGTAATGGCATAAAACGCTGGCATCTGCCCGGGCGCAGTCTGCTCCAACCGGTAAATCTCGGGCATGACGTAGGAGTAAGTGAACTGCCACATGGAGCTGTTCCAGCCGTCCTGCAGGTTGTAATCGGAATTATGGCTGCCGCCCTGCAACGGTTTCGTGTCGTGCATGTAGCCCGAGAACATGTCCGCACTGAGGTTCTGGATCATCTGGAACGGCCAGTTCTTGCCCTTGCCGTAGTCGTAGTTGAAGTAGACACCCTGCTGAATGATGCCCAGGCGATAGCCAAGACCGTTGTTGTCGGCCTCCAGTTCCTTGTCCGTGATTCCGGACAGGTCGTCGTTCAGATCGCGGAAATTCCCCGTGCAGGCCCCCAGGGCGACCGCACAGCATCCGGCGAACAGATATATATACCAATGCTTCATCAGCTAAAACTCCAGTTTGATGTTAAACCCGAAACTCCGGACCGTCGGCATGCCGTACACGTCGATTCCCTGGTTGTCGTTGCCCGTCGAGAGCACGAGGTCGGGATCGAACGGCGAGGCGTTGTAGATGAAAAAGAGGTTACGTGCCACCAGCGACACCGTAGCCCCGCTGAACACTCCCGTTCGCCGCAGCAGCTTGCCCGGCAGCGCATAGGAGAGCGACACTTCGCGCAGGCGGATATTCGTCGCGTCGTACATGTAATACTCCGTCACCCCGGCACGGCCGCCGACCAGTTTGTAGAAATCCCGCACACCCTCGATCCGCCGCCCTTCGAGCGTCACGTAACCCCGGTCGCGGGCATCGGCCGTTGCCTTCGTGACGCCGTAGGAGTCGAGGTCGGCCATCGTCTGCGACAGCACGTGGCCCCCGTAGCGGCAATCGACGAGCAGCGACAGCGACACGCCCTTGTAGGAAAACGTATTGTTCCACGACAGTGAGAACACGGGATTGGCATTGCCCACCCGAACGGTGTTCCCCTCGCCCTGCGTCCGGGGCAGCCCGGCGTAGTCCCCGTCGGTCTCGTAAATGATCGCCCCGTTTTCGTCGCGTTCGAACGCGCGGCCGTAAATATCGCCGATCGAACCGCCCTCGACCAGCTTCATGGCATAGGACGAGGAGAAACTCGACGGACCGTAAACGTATTCGCGCAACTCGTCGTGGAGGCTGATCACGCGGTTCTTGTTGTGGGCGAAATTGACCGTCGACTGCCATGTCAGCGCCTTTCCGTAGACGGGATAGGCGTTGAGCGCAATCTCCACGCCCTCGTTCTCGATATTTCCGGCATTCTCGTAACGGAACGCATAGGCCTCGCCCGAAAGCGCCGGGAGCTTGAAGAACTGGTTGCGGGTGTTGGTCTTGTAATAAGTCGCATTAATGCCCAGCCGGTCGCCGAAGAAACGCCATTCGAGGCCCGCCTCGATGGCCTGCGTCATTTCGGGTTTGAGTTCCGTTCCGGGAGCCGCATCCGCGGCGCTGATACCTCCGCCTGCCGTCACGTGGGCCTTCGGATTGGTGATGAACATCGGAATGTCGTTACCCACGCGGCTCCACGTCAGGCGCACCTTGCCCAGCGAAATCCACTCCGGCAGTTTGAACATTTTACCGATCACCCACGACGCACCCAGCGAATAGTAAAAGTATCCCTTGCCCTCGGCCGAGGTGTAGGCCAGCGTCGAAGCCCAGTCGTTGCGGCCCGTCGCTTCGAAGGTGAGGCTTTCGGCGTATTTGACCGACACCGTGGCGAACAACGACTGAATCTGGCGGCGGGCGTCGATCAGTTCGTCGATATAGGCCGAACTGTTCATGACGATATTCGCGATGTTGAAGATATTGGGATAGTAGAGCGACGCGGTTTTCGAATCCATGCGCAGCGAATTGACCGTGCGGTCGTTGAGCGACGCCCCGGCGGTCGCACTGAAGGTCCACTGCTCCGAAAAACGTTTGTCGAACAGAGCCAGCACCTCGCCGTTGAACAGCGTCTCCGAGAAACTGCTCTCGACATAACGCCCGTTGGCCCCGGCCAGCGCCGGAGCCGTCGTAGCGTAGAACTTCTGGCGGACCTTGTCGCTGAAATGATCCACGTTGCCGCGGGCCCGGATACGGAGCCAGTCGTTCACCTTCCAGTCGGCCGAAAGCGAAGCCATCACGCGGTTGCGGACGCTCCGGCTGCGGATACGGTTGACGATCCAGTAGGGATTCTGCTCGAAATCGTCGCTCGGGGCGATCCACTGCTGCACGCCCAGTTTGCGGTCCGCATCATAGACCTCGAAATGCTCCCGGTAAGGGGTTATGTCCTCGCCGCGCGGGAAGCGGTAAAGCCCGACCAGCGGATTCATGTAAAAACCGCCCGGCACGGGTTTATCCTCCACGGCCTGGTGCATGAAACTGATGTTGCCGTCGAGGCGCAACCGCTCGCGGAACAACTCCGAGGTCGTACGCAGGTTGAAATTATGGCGCATCAGGCGGTTCTTTCCGGTGATGCCCCGTTCGGCGGTATTGGCGTAGGAAAAGTAGTTCTGAAGCTGCTTCGACCCTGTCGAGACCGAAACGGAATTGATTGCCGTTATGCCTGTCCGGAAAAACTCCCCGGCGTTGTCGTAAGCCTTCACCCCGCCGCGCGCGCCCCAGCTCTCCACTCCGCCGCTCACACCGTAACGATTCTGGAATTCGGGCAGGCTGAAAGGGGTCTGGAAGGTGAGGTTCGTCGAAAAAGTCACAGGCTGCTGCTTCCCGGCCGACCCTTTTTTCGTCGTGATCAGGATGACGCCGTTCGCTGCCTGGCTGCCGTAGAGGGCCGCCGCCGGAGCGCCTTTGAGGACCGAAACACTCTCGATGTCCTCGGGATTGAGGTTTGAAATACCGTCGCCGCCGTCGCGGTTTCCGGCATCGGCAATACCGCCGATGGCCGAATACGATTGTTCGGGCGAGGAGTTGAGCATCGGCATGCCGTCGACCACATACAGCGGCTGGTTGTCGCTGGCCACCGAACGCACGCCGCGGATGCTCACCTTGGCCGACGATCCGGCTCCCGAAGAGCTTTGGTTGACCTGCATACCGGCCGATTTACCGGCAAGCGAAAGGATCAGGTTCGGCGATTTGACCGCCGTGAGCTGCGAACCTTTGATCTTGTCGGCGGCATAGGTCAGGTCGACGTAGTTGCGTTCGAGTCCCAGGGCAGTCACGATCACGTCTTCGATGGACTTCACGTCCTCCCGCAGTACGATCACCAGTTCGGTGCGGGTTCCCGGCACGATGCTGAGCGGATGGTAACCCAGGCACGAAACGTCGAGCGCAGCGCCCGGACGAATGCTGATCGAGAACCCGCCGTCGGAGAGCGTAGCCACCCCGTTCGGGGTCCCGTGCTCGACGACGGTAACCCCGACCAGCGGATTTCCCGCCTCGTCGGCCACGCGGCCTTTAACGACTGTTTTTTGCGGCGCGGACTGCGCACGGACCAAAGGACCGGGCGCAAAACACGACCAGACGACCAGGAGCAAAGCGGCTGTAAACCTCACATATCCCGGACACAATTTTTCAATACTATGCATAAGGGCGTCACTTATCACAGAATAATTCGCCACAAAAATAGCAAACTTTAACATATACGCCATAAAAAAGCACAAAAAAGGCCAATTTGCAGCGCGTTTTCGCGTTTATTTTAATTTTTGCAACACATCCACGGCACAATAGACCGTCTGGTAATCCGTTTATTAGACGCCAGAAAAGGGCAAACCGGTAAAAATGGTAGGTGCGACCGTAATTCGTATAACCGCCGTCTCGACGGAAACAGTACCTTTGTACCATACAACCTGCAAATTATGTCTGTCAAGAAAAAAAGAAGGAAAATGGGAATGATCATAGTTCTGCTCCTCGTGGCGGTGATTGCCGCCGGGGTAATCGTCCTCCTGCCGGGCTTCGGGCGCCTGCCCCGGGGCGAACGGCGCGAACGCATCCTCAACTCGCCGAACTACCGCGACGGCCAGTTCCGCAACCTCGAACCCAGTCCCCTGATGGCCGACGGCAAAGGGCGCGTGCACGGCATGCTCGAATTCCTGTTCAGCAAAAAGGAGGGATTGCGGCCCGACCATCCCATGACGGCGATTCGCACCGACCTTCGGTCGCTCGCGCCGGACAGCGACCTCGTGGTCTGGTTCGGCCACTCCTCCTACCTCGTCCAGACCGACGGACGGCGGGCGCTCGTCGATCCGGTCTTCCTCAGCGCAGCGCCCCTCTCGTTCCTGAATCGCCCGTTCAAAGGCGCGGACCTCTACCGCCCGGAGGATATGCCCGACATCGACTACCTCGTCATCACCCACGACCACTGGGACCACCTCGACCACGGCACGGTCAAGGCGCTTATGCCGCGCATCCGGACGGTCGTCTGCCCGCTGGGCGTCGGTGAACATTTCGAATACTGGGGCTTCCCCAAAGAGCGGATCGTCGAACTCGACTGGCACGAGCAGGCGTCGCTCGACGACGGCTTCGCAGTTCGCTGCCTGCCCGCACGCCACTTCTCGGGACGCGGCCTGAAGTCCAACCAGTCGCTCTGGGGATCGTTCCTGCTGCAGGCGCCTTCGCGGAAAATCTACATAGGCGGCGACGGCGGTTACGGGAAACATTTCGCAGAAATCGGCCGCGAGTTCCCGGACATCGACCTGGCAGTGCTCGAAAACGGGCAGTATAACGAAGCGTGGCGCTACATCCACACCCTGCCCGGCCAACTGGCGCAGGCCGCCAGGGACCTCGGGGCAAAACAAATCCTGACCGTCCATCACTCCAAATACGCCCTCGCCCGCCACCGCTGGGACGAACCGCTGAAAACCGAAGCCACGCTGGCCGCCGACACCATGCTGCACGTCCTGCGCGCCGAGATCGGCGAGGTGGTTCCGCTCGCAGCCCCACAGGAGGCCGACGTACCCCGCTAAACAGGTCCGGCCCGAAACGCCCGGCCTTACCGCACGATCCCGACCGCACGGGGTCCATCGCCCGCCCCTACCCATAAGCCGCCCGCTCCCCTGCGCGGCATTCGGCTGATTATCCGGCCTTTTCCACGCATCCGGCGCAGCGGCTCTGGTATGCAAATTGCTCGGAAAGGAAGAAATTTCTTATACCATGGATAACATTTCTTCACTGATCGAAAATTCGAAGCAGGCCGTCCGCTACTGGTGGCTGCTGCTGATCATCGGCATCGCACTCTTCGTCGTCGGCGTGCTGACCTTCGTCTACCCGGCCCAGAGCTACCTGGGCATGTCACTGCTCTTCGGCTGGCTGATGCTGCTTTCGGGCATTCTGGAGGTCATACTCTCGTCGGCCAACAAACATTTCATCACGGGCCGCGGCTGGATGATGGCCGGAGGCATCATCGAGATCGTCCTCGGCATCATCCTGATCTTCAACGTCGGGCTTTCGGCCGCCACGCTGCCCATCTTCCTCGGATTCTGGCTCATGATGCGCGGCTTCAGCGCCATCGGACTCGGCGGCGACATGAGCGCCATGGAGATCGCCGGCTCGGGCTGGACCATCTTCACCGGCGTCCTGCTGCTGCTCTGTTCGCTGTGGATTCTCTTCCAGCCGCTGGTCGTCGGCACGGCAGCCGTCATCGTCTGGGTCGGCATCACGCTGCTGCTGGCCGGCATCACGGCCTGCTCGCTGGCCCTCCAGCTCCGCAACGCCCACCACTGCCTGCGCGGCGACTGCTGACACCCGCCAACAAAAAGACCGGGACGCCCCGCATAGGGGCGTCCCGGTCTTTCATTCCGGTAAAAGTTATTGGAACTCCTCCCTGAACAACCCGTATTTACGGATCAGGCGGGAGATTTCGGGATCGAGGTTCCCGCGAAATTTCAGGCTTTCGCGCAGTTCCACCGAGCGCAGGAAGTATTTCACGGCCTGCTCCTCGTCACCCACGCGCGCAGCGACAATCGCCAGCATATACTGGATGTCGGGCGTCGAGGCCGCTCCCGGCTCGGCGCGCAGGATGCGGTAGGCCGCAGCGTCGTAACCGAGCGACATGTAGGCCAGCGCCGTATTGCGGTCTTCGTAGGGACGCAGGATGGTGAGGGCCTCCTCGTAACGGCGTTTTTTGAGCAGCTCCACGGCGTGCATATAGTCCGCATCGACCTCGGTCGTATAGACCGTATCCTGCTGCATGCCGCGGCGGTGGAGGTCGAACCGGAAATCCACAGCGCGCAGCTGCGGGTAAAGCACGCTGCGCATATAGGCATAGGCTTTGGGATACTTCATCCGGATACGCCATTCGCGGGTGTCGGGATTCCCCTCCCACTTCATCATGGCGAGCACCTCCTGCTTATCGGCCATCAGCGTATCGGCGGCAGCCAGCCGGTAGAGTTCGTCCCAATCCTCGGCCAGCCACTTCGTACGCAGCAGATTCGGCAGGTCGGGAAGCGCTTCCGTCTGTTTATCGAGCACCTGCCGTCCGTTCTCGTCGAGCGTATAGCTGCCCGAAACCTTGAGCGAATCGTACAGCGTGCGGAACTCCGACACGAGCACCCGGCGCAGCGCCTCGGCGCGTTCGCGGGCCAGCCGCTCGTTGACCTGCCAGGTTCCTTCGGGCGACGCCGTAGCCCGCAGCGAGATGCTGTCGATGATGTAGACCGGGTCGGTCATCAGGTCGCGCGTCAGCGAACGTACGGCGGCAATCTGGCGGCGGTTCGCCGTCAGCGTATCCACAAGGGTCGACTTTCCCGAAGGGAAGGTGAAGAAAAAGCGCGCATTGGCCTCCGCATCGCGCAGCACGATGCGCTGCATGTAACGGGTCGTCTCGTCGAGGAACGTAGTCATCGAAGCCACGTTGTAGGTCAGCGTGTCCGACCGCGTGATGCGGTACGTGCGGCCGCTCCGGTCTTCGACCTCCCCGGCCAGGCAGAGGTAGAGTTTCGAGGTGTTCTCGTCGGCCTGCACCTGCTCGGTGTAGTAATAATCCACCCGCCCGTCGGGCCGGTAGATTACCGTATCGAGCCGGGCATCGGCATAGTAGGGATGGCGCACGAGGCGTGCAAAAGCCGCAGGGCTGTTCGCCGCCCGCGCCTGGTTGCGCTGCACCTCTCCGTCGCGAAGCATGTTACGCTGCACCTCCGCGGTGTCGAGCCCGTTCAGGTTTGCCAGACGGTCGGCGACGTAGAGTTGACGAATCCGGTAATTCTCCCGGGCGGCGCTGTCGCCCGTTTCGCGCAGCATGCCGTCGATCGCCGGACGGCGCAGCCCCGTGTAGGCGAGCCGCTGTCCCGCCAGCGTGCGTATTTTGCCGTTGTCAGCCGTATAAATCTCGCCATAGACGCGTCCCGGGGTCTCCGTCAGCGAACGGATATAAGCCTCGCGTTCGCGTCCCCCGTCAACCGGGTATTCGCCCTGCACGCGGGTGTATATCTCACCGCCGGGCAGCACATCGTCACCGGCATAGGCATGGCGGTAGCGCGGCGCGAAATAGTCGTTCAGGTGGTCGAACTTATCGTTGGCATCGGGCGTGTAGGAGGTCCGTTCGAGCACCTTGCGGTCGGTCGAGGTGACATACCGACGCAGCCGGGCATACTGCCGGCGGCGTTCTCCGCGCGTCGTCCACCCCACAACCTTGTCGAACATCGCCTCCTCAGGATCCATGTGCTCCAGGCGGACCTGAGCTTCGGCATACTTCGCCCGTTCTTCCGCCACGTAGTTCATATACCGGGAATAGCCCCTCTTGTCGCCGAAGCGCGCGAAATAATCGGCGCTGTCGACAATCCGCCCGAGGTAATCGTCGTAACGTGCGTATTCGCGTCGCTGCATCGTGCGGAAACGGTCGCCGCTGTAAACCAGCGGGTCGAACGCGAGCGTATCGGCCCCCTTGAGCAGTTGCGGGTCGACCACCAGCTGCCAGTTCCGGGCCTGCAACTGCTGCGGGACCGACACGATGAACTCGACGTTAATCCTGCCGTTGCGCTCCACCAGGTTGCGGCGGTTCGAGGCCGAAATAATCACCTCGTCGATGGACACCGACATCATCTTTTCGCCCGACACCGAATCGACAGCAACAGGCGTAATGAAGAGTTCCGTACCGTCCTGCTTGCGGTAGGTAATGATTTTCTGGGAAGGGGCCGTATCGACGACCGGCGTCACAGGGGCCTGCGCCGACCGGGCCGGGAGGTGCACCCCCACTTCGGGGTCACTCTTGGCCAACTTGCGGATGTTTCCGCATCCGGACAGGAACGCGCCCGCGACAACCACTGCCGCGACATATCCCATCCATTCTCGCTGTTTGATCATCCGGACAGGGGTATTACTTACGGGAAACCTCCACTGCACCATTCACATCGGCCGTAAAGACCCGCCGCACGCCGCCGGGCGAGGTCTGCACCTGGCGCAGCACGAGCGTCGCCCCGGCCATCCAGCTTTCATAGGGCACCTTCATCTCGTAGCGGAGCACCTGGTCGGTCTTTTTGTCGGCATTGATAGTCATATACGGCTGCCGCTCGGCCCAGTAGGCGCCCGAAAGACGGCGGCGGCGTTCCTGCATGTGCTGCTGGTAGCGGCCGTTGATCAGGATATGGGGAAAGAGCTTCACCGACTTGCGGTCGGGCGTGCTCAGTTCGGGCAGGATCGTCCAACTCTGCGAACGGGTCACGGCCTTGCGCGACACGGCTATTTCCAGCACCATGTGCAGTTCGCCGTTGCTCTCGGCCAACACCTTACGGGTCACGGCGACATCGCCTACGATCTGGGCGCGGAGCGAAAGCGCCGCGACGAGAAATACGAAAAGGAGGCAGTATTTTTTCATGGTTCGCATCGTTTATTTCCTGGAATTGAACAGGTAGACGAACGTGACGCCAACCTCGGTGGGAATCGGCAGGTAGCGTCTGGTATTCACATAGGAACTGCGCTTCGGACCGTTTACCGGCTCGGTGTGGTAGCTCAGGCGCGCCAGCCCGGCCCCGGCCGAAAGTTCGAGGTTCCAGTGGGGACTGACGTAGAACTGGTAACCGATGCTGAGGCCGGCACCGACGAACGACCCTTTGTAATAATTGGTTTGCAATCCTTTCAGGATCCGGTTGCCGATGATCGGGAGTTTGAAGCCTCCGACCTCGAACTTACCGCCGATGGCATGCACCCCGAAAAAGAGGCGCGTGTACTTCTCGGTCACCCAGTAACGATACTCGGGGCGGATGAACCAATGCTGGATCTTGTTGTCCGAACCGATGGTCCAGGGGTTGTAGTTGGCCGTAAAGCCCACTGTGGAGTGTTTGCTGACAGCCACCTCGGCCCCTACGTTCAGGGTCGTCGTAGCCCAGTAAAGCAGGTTGGTCTTCACGGCCACCTGCTGCGCAGACACCCCCGGCCAGCTGCACACAGCCAGCAGAAGCATCAGAACGATCTTCTTATTCATAATACACAGATTGATTCACGTTTGCACATGTCCGAGCTGGCCAAAATACCTGTTCCCGTCGCCTTTTCAGACAATTGTCGGTACAAAATTGGCCATAAAACCCAAAAATACATGTATCATAAACAACACAAACCACCGGGCCGTTCAAAAAGTTCCGGACCCGAACCTGCTGGTTCTGAATACTTCTGTACGAATAATTTGGCTTTTCAACAGGAAATAAGTACCTTTCGTTGAACAAAACACCCGATTGATGTTTAAACTAACGATCGCAATACTCGCAGCAACCCTGCTGGCCGCCTGCGGAGGCCCGGGACGACGAGCCGAAAAACAACCCGAAAAAACCGTTTTGTGTGGTGGTTACACGCAGCAACGTCCCCTCGACGATGCCGAGCGGACGTTATTTCATCAGGTGACTGACGGTATGACAGGTGTGAGCTATACCCCGGAGAGCGTTGCCACGCAGGTCGTGGCAGGAACCAACTACCGTTTTGTCTGCACGGCGAAGACCGCGACACTCCACCCCGAGACCTACCAGGCAGAAGTCATCGTCTACCAGCCATTGCCGGGACAGGGCGAAGCAAAAATCACGAAAATCACGCGCTTGTAACGCGCTCGGTCGCTTTCTGCAAATATTTCTGCAGGATGAGCGCATGGTTCTCCGCCGCATTTTTCGAGGCGTAGAGCAGCGTCACCGTGTCCGCATCGCCGATGTTGCGGACAAATTCCCGCACAGCCTGCGAAGCGTGCAGCTCGTCGGTGTAGCGACGGCGGAATTCCTTCCACCGCCCTTCAGGATCGGCATGATACCACGTGCGCAGTTCGGCCGAAGGAGCTAAGTCCCTGGCCCATATGTCATAATGCAGGGCATCCTTGCGTACGCCCCGCGGCCAGAGTTTATCGACCAACACCCGGCAGCCGTCGCCGGGAGCCGCCGCCTCGTAAACCCGTTTGATTCGTATTTGTGCCATAATTTTGTGATTTATAGAAAAGGGTGCAAATAACAGACCGGAGAGGGCTTCCGCATAAACCAAACCCCTTCGCCCTGCGGCGGGACTTTACCCCACACAAAAATGAAGGGTGCCTCCCGGCACCCTTCCCCATCAAAAATTAACCCTTAAAAATTATCTCCTTTTCGGAAGACCTCCGAGAGGTAATGGTGTAAATAGCATAAATCCGCATCACCCTGTACAACCTCCCGCATCATTAAGTCTTCGTCCTCGGAGATGCCGTTGTCTGAAACTTCATTTTTGTCAATCTCCTCCATAGGCCTAAATTTTAGCTTGCTTGCATTAGTATAACGCAACCCATTCGGGAATATTGTGCGGGATCAGCTTAAGACCATATTTTTTTCTTTGATCATGCGACGCAGGTTGATCAGCGCGTAACGCATACGCCCCAGCGCCGTGTTGATACTCACGTCGGTCTGCTCGGCGATCTCCTTGAAGCTCAAGCCGGAGAAATAGCGCATGATCACCACCTCG
>JAEZTA010000136.1 GCA_023443765.1 Bacteroidota bacterium
GCCCGAAATACGAGACCGACAGCCAGACCTGGTACGACAACTACATGACCGCCTACGTGGGCTACTCGCACCATCTGCCGACGGGCATCAACAACTTCTTCCCCTGGACGCAGAGCTGGGAGGACGAATATAAGAAACGCATGAACGACCCCGACCAGAGCTATCTGGAATGGGGACTCGACGCCAGCGGCAAATACCAATACTACGGGCGCAACACCGACTGGTACGATCTTTTCTACAAGAAAACGACCACAGCCCACCAGCACAACATCCGGATCTCGGGCGGCGGCAAGAACACCAGTTTCATCGCATCGGCGCGCTATTACGAACAGGACGGCATCTACCGCGTCGGCGACGAGAAGTTCCGCCAACTGAACGCCCGCGCCAAAGGCACGATCAACGTCACCAAGTGGCTGACCGTGGAGAACAACACCGACTTCGTCCGCCGCAACTACCACCAGCCGACGACCTATTCGCAGAGTCTGCTGGTGCGCCGCAACCTGGAGCATCAGGGCTTTCCGCTCACCCAGGTCACCAACCCCGACGGCACCTGGACCGCAGCAGCCGTCTACACGGGTTATGCCAACATGGCCGAGGGCAACTCCTACCGCGACAACCTCAAGTTCGACATGAAGAATACGACCGTGGTGACCATCGACCTGATCAAGGACGTGCTGGTGGCCAAGGCCGACTACTCCTACCTGTTCAACCATTCGCGCCAGAACGACGTGATCTCGCAGGTCACCTACTCCGACGGCCCGGACATCCAGATTTCCTACCCGGCGAGCAGTTCGATGCGCACCACCGAGACACAGATCGAATACCACAGCGCCAACGCCAACCTCTCGTTCACCCCGCGGCTGCCCGAGGATCACTCGCTCAACGTCATGGCCGGCTGGAACATCGAACACAAACGGGCACGCAACACCCGCATGGGCCGCGACGGCTTCATCGTGGCCGGTAAACCCAACTACTCGCTGATGAACGGCATCGACTACGTCCTGGAGGATGCCAACAGCTACGACTGGGGTTTCGTGGGCATCTTCTACCGCGCCAGCTACGCCTACAAAGGCAAATACCTCGCCGAGCTGAGCGGCCGCTACGACGGCAGTTCGAAGTTTCCGAGCAACGAACGCTGGGGCTTCTTCCCGTCGGCCTCCGTGGGCTGGCGAATGTCGGAGGAGAATTTCATGAAGGACATCTCCTGGATCAACAACATCAAATGGCGCTTCTCGATCGGCAAGGCCGGCAACGGCAACGTTTCACCCTACAAGTATATGGAGCTGCTGAGTTTCAACAAGGCCGGCGTGATCGTCGACGGAAGCCAGCGCACCTATACCTCAGCACCCTCGTCCGTACTGCCGGCGAACCTCACCTGGGAGACCGCCTCGACGATCAACCTCGGTCTGGACATCAATCTGCTGAACAACCGCCTGAGCTTCGTGGGTGACATCTACAAAAAGTCGACGACGGATATGTTCGTCACCGGAGCCGAACTGCCGGCTGTGACGGGTTATTCGGCGCCCTACGGCAACAACGCCGACATGGAGACCAAGGGATTCGAGGTCTCGCTGGGCTGGACGGACAGCTTCCGCGCAGGCAACAAGCCCTTCAACTACAGCGTGCGTTTCTCGCTCTGGGACAGCAAATCGAAAATCACCAAATACACCAGCAAATCCAACACCCTGCCCACGCTCTACGCCAACGCCTACTACGAAGGCATGGAGCTGGGTGAAATCTGGGGCTACCACGTCGAAGGGCTTTTCGCCACCGATGAGGAGGCGCAGGAGTGGGGTCTCAAGGCTCAGGAGAAGACCTTCTGGAGCGGCGACAACAAATCGTGGAACGCCGGCGACCTGAAATTCGCCGACCTGGACGGAAGCGGCGTCGTGGACAACGGCAGCAACCGCCTCGACGACCACGGCGACCTGCGCAAGATCGGCAACTCCTCGCCGCGCTACCACTACGGCATCAACTTCAGCGCGAACTGGAACGGCATCGACTTCGCGGTCTTCTTCCAGGGCCTGATGAAACGCGACTGGTATCCCGCCGGCGAGTCGGGTCTCTTCTGGGGACAGTATGACCGCCCCTACGGATACAGCCTGCCGTGGCAGAACACCGACCGCTGGTCGGAGGACAATCCCAACGCATACTGGCCCCGCCTGCGCGGTTCGCTGGCCGTCAGCGGACGCGGCACGCTGCGCGCCGCCAACGACCGTTACCTGCAGAAAGCGCGCTACTGCCGCCTGAAAAACATCTCGCTGGGTTACACCCTGCCCCGGCAGATCACCCGCAAGGCCCACATCGAGAAGCTGCGCATCTACGTCTCGGGCGAGAACCTGTTCTTCTGGTCGCCGTTGAAAAAGTACGCCAAGAACTACGACCCCGAAATGATCACGGCGGGCGACGCCGACTTCGCCTCGAAGACGGGAACCGACGGCCAGGGCTACGGATACCCGATGACCCGGAGCGTAACCATCGGACTGAACATCAACTTCTAACACGCAATCCCATGAAACCCATACTGAACAAAATAGCGACGATAGCCGGACTGTCCCTGCTGGTTTCCTGCCAGAGCTTTTTCGACGAGGACCCCGTCTATTCGACGACCACCGACACCTTTTTCAATTCGGAAACGGCGCTGGAGACCTATGCGATCGGCTTCCTCGAAAGCCACCTGCCCTCGGCCGCGACGCTCACGCGCGGCGACCAGTACAGCGACATCTGCGTGACGACCCAGACCGAAGGATTCCTCAAAACGGGCGGTTACAGCGCCCAGCAGGCCAACAACTGGGCCCGCGGAAACTGGCGTCCGCTCTACAACGTCAACTATTTCCTCAAACACATGAAGGACGCAGCGCCCTACGTGGACGACGCGACGATGAAGCATTACGAAGGCGTGGGCCGCTTCTGGCGCGCCTGGTTCTACTGGGACAAGGTCAAGTTGTTCGGCGACGTGCCCTGGTACGACGAGCCGATCGACCCGGATGACGACGAGCAGCTCTACAAGGGCCGCGATGCGCGTGAACTGGTCATGCAGAAGGTGTTCGAAGACATCGACTTCGCCGCCACCTGGTGCTCCGACGCCAGCAAGTACGTCAACACCAACGTGATCAACCGTTACGTGGCGCTGGCGCTGAAGTCGCGCATCTGCCTCTACGAAGGCACCTACCGCAAATACCACGGGCTTTCCGGCAGCGAAGAGTGGCTCCGCGCGTGCGTCGCCGCATCGGAAGAGCTGATGACCGACAGCCCCTACTCGCTCGTCTCCACGGCCGGCGAAGAGACGACCAATTACAGCAAGGTGTTCAAAAGCGAAGAACCGCAGTACACCGAAGTGATCCTTTCCAACGAGTTCAACACAACGCTCAACCGCTTCCACGACGCGTCGTGGTACTACGCTTCGGGCAGCTACGGAAGCCGCAACTCCGGCCCGAAAGCGTTCGTCAACATGTATCTCAACCTCGACGGAAGCCGCTTTACGGACAAGAGCGATTACAACAAAACGCAGTTCAAGGATGAGTTCGCAGGCCGCGACTACCGCCTGCGCCAGACCTTCATCACGCCCTACTACACCAAAAAGGTCGGCGGCAAGGAGACCAACGAATTCGCGAAGGTTTTCCCGGGCCTGACCACGCAGCTGACCTACTACCGCATCATCAAATGGAACACCGACGACGACGCCAACGAGAGCAACACCTCCAGCCCGAACTCGCTTTCGGTATTCCGCTACGCCGAAATCCTGCTGAACGAAGCCGAGGCCAAAGCCGAACTGGGCGAGATGAACCAGACGGTGTGGGACAAGACGATCCGCCTGCTCCGGGAACGGTCGGGCGTGAACGGCGCGATGCCCGCGACGGCCGACCCCTACCTGGCCAACTACTACGACCGCGTGACCGACAAATGGATTCTCGAATGCCGCCGCGAGCGGAGCATCGAGCTCTACATGGAGAACACCCGGCGCGACGACCTGATGCGCTGGCGCATGGGCCACAAACTGACGGTCGAATTCGCGGGCATCTACATCCCCGAGCTGGGCAAGCCGTTCGACATGAACGGCGACGGGAAGAACGACCTCTGCTTCTACTCGAAGAGCCATCCCAGATCAGGCAGTACGCAGACCGGGGTTTCGTATGTGGAGGTGACCGCCGAACCGGGCGACAACGTCACGACCTACGGCGTGAACGAGGACAACTGCCTGACCTACATCCTCGACCGGGAATGGGACGACTACAAGTACCTCTACCCCGTTCCGAAGAACGCGATCGACATCAATCCCAACCTGCTGCCGCAGAATCCCGGCTGGGACGATTAATCCGCTTATCCGAAACGACCTAAAAATCCGATTTTATGAAACTACACCCTATAATTTCATTTTTGTGCCTGGCGATGGTCGCCCTCGGCACCTCCTGCAAGGACGACGAGACCGTCTTCCTGCAGCGGAGTCACGATGCACTCTCGTTCTCGTACCTCAATTCGACCGAAGAACTGCTCGTCCTGTCGAACGGCCGTTGGCGGATAACGCCCAACGACGAGTGGATCAGCTGCTCACCCGAAGAGGGCCAGGGCAACGGAAAAACCGAACAATCGGTGGGCATCACCGTCCGGCAGAACGACGGCGCCGAGCGCAGCGGCAGCATCACGCTGACCGACGGCATGAAAGAACTCGTCATCCAGATCACGCAGGAGGACGGATTCTTCGCCATCGGCAATCCCACGATCGCCTCCAGCTACGACCTCTATGAAGAGCTCGTGGACAAGCGGGTGACCATCCCCTACCAGAAGTCGAAGCCGGGCTACAAAGCCAATGTCACGGCATCGCTCGAAGGCGCGGGTGCGGAAGGCATCGCCATCGAGTCGCTCACGGGTTACGAAATGGAGGTAGGCAACGGCGCAATCCCCCTCAACCTCACCGGAACCCCGACCCAAAAAGGCCCGATAACGGTCAAACTGCATGTCGAGATCACCGCCACGGGAGCCGACTACAACCTGACCGCCGAGAGCCGCGCCAAACTGGCCGGCGAAGTGACCGTCACGATGTTCAAACTGCTGCCCCGCCTGGCCGTCCTCGACTGGGGCGACTACGAGAAAGGAACCGGCACGAACTTCAACAACGGCAACCCGCGTTCGTTCAGCTTCGGCCTCGCGCTGGAAGAGGAGGGCGACAACCTGCGCAACTATACGTCGAAAACGGCCGATTGGCTCACCGCCAGCAGCATGTTCTTCGCGCACAACCGCTTCGCCTTCGGCAACCTGAAGCCCGGCACGACCTACTGGTTCTGGATCATCGCCCACGAGCTCGGCCCCAAGAAGGAGGATTCGGACAAGACGTGGCTGTCATTCACCACTCCGGCGGAAGAACTGGCGCCGAACGTCATTCTCTACAAGGATTTCGACGACTTCTGGTTCAGAGGCTGTCCGATCTACCAGGCATTCGGTGTCGAAGTCACCAATGCCCAGATCGGCAAGAATATCGACCCCAACGACCCGAACTGCCCGGCGGCCACCGGAAAAATCGTAAACCCCGTCAACTCCACCGACTCGTTCTTCAACTACGTCGAGAGCGCGACCGACAACCGCGGTCCGGTCAAAGCGGCCAAACTGTGGGAAGCATGGTGGGAAGGCGACAAGTACGGCACGAACTACGCCGACGCCGACTACCCCGGCTGGCAAGGCTTCTGGGTACGCACCCAGACCGGAGCCGCACTACTATCGACCGCATCCGTTTCGGGTTACCTCAAGACGCCCAAGCTGACCGGAATCGGCGAAGGAACGGCCGACATCACCGTAACGTGCCATACGGCGCCCTATTTCGAGCCGTACCACTCGTGGGGACAGGACCATGAACAGCACTACATCCAGGTCGAGGGTCCCGGAACCATCACCGACGGAGGTCCGACCAAAGCCGAGCCGACAGGGGCCGCCACGGCCAATTCGGAAAAACAGGTAACCGTGCAGTGCTCGACACATGTGGACAGCAACAAAATTCCCACGACCGACTACGTAAACCCCACGGAGCATGTGGTCAAAATCACCGGAGCCACTAAGGAGACCCGCATCGTAATCGCGGCGCATCCTTACGGAACCAAGCACTACCGCCTGTGGATCGACGACATCCAGGTAACGAAAGACTGATAATCACAAATTAGAAGCAACTGGTTTTATTCGCTATTGCCGCATCGGTGGCAATAGCGAATTTACCGCAAATAAAACAACGTACCATGAAACCATTGAAATTCATTTTTATTCCGATTCTGAGCCTGCTCTTCGCGACCGCCTGCGGCGGAGACAACGAAGAGACCCCCGGCCCCGGTAAACCCGAAGGTCCGGATAAATCGTCGACCACGGGGATCGACAAGTTTGCCGCGACGAACATCTTCAGCCGGAACACCTACCTGCCGGACAACACTGCGATGCAGGGCTTCAACCTCGATTCGGACGGCTCGGTCTGGTATACGCAACTGTCGAACACGAACCAGGCCCAGCTGACCTGGATTCGCGCACAGCCCAACAAAGGCACGGCGGAGATGACCGCCAACAAGGAGTACATGAAACTCACCTACTTCGGGCACGGAACCAACACCGCCCTCGAAGAGGACGGCGCCGACCGTTACCTGTGGGCCGGAGCCTACGGACTCTGCAACTCCAAGGGCCAGTACTGGAACGAGAAACTGGTGGGGCGCGTCAAATTCGTGAAGGGAGCCACCGTCAAGACGAGCGAATGCAACGAATATTACTACATCGGCGATTACACCGACCTGCACCCTTCGATCGACGCGGACAACGACCTGCTGACGATCAACTACGGCGACAGCCGGAACTCGTCCTACCGCTGTTTCGTCATCTACAAGCTGAGTGAGGCCAAAAAGGCCCCGATGACCAACGTCACGATCACCTGCACCGACGGTTTCCAGACCGGCAAAGCCAACTCGACCAACCAGATCAGCGTGGTGGTCCGCTGCCGCGACCTGACGACGCTGACGCCCGTGGCCCAGCCCCGCTTCCTTAAGACCGGATACGGCGCGAGCGGCGCGACCTATTACGACTGGCAGGGGTACGACGTTCACAAAGACCGCCTCTACTACACCGAAGGGCAGTCGAATTACAACCTCACCGGCTCGTTCTACTCGGGCAGTTCGTATGCCTACGTCACGGTGTTCGACTTCGAAGGAAAGATCGTCGAGGAACGCACGCAGGTGGCCGTCGTATCGGACAAGGACAAACTGACGGAGATCGGCGTCTCGGTGTTCGGAGCGCTCGAAGCCGAAGGCATCAAGGTCTACAAAGGCAAACTCTATCTCGGGTACACGGCCCGCGGCATCACCGCCGAAAACACGAAGCACTACCAGAACATCTTCGCGTTCGACCCCTCGTCGAAATAACCCGCACTTCGAAAACTGAATCCTCCCGGAGCGAAAAACACCAACAACGAAAAAATGGAGCCCGACGCTCATCCTGCCGACGCGCCCCAAAGCGTTCCACATCCGGATGAAATAAACCACTGCAAAAAAGACGGAATCGCTTCCGTCTTTTTTTTGTGCCGGGGGAGGTCCGCGATACGCTGTTTCGTCCGGAAATTTGGTAATTCTGTACGGAATACTTATTTTTGTTTTGGCTGACGCCTCCCGATCCGCGCCCCGACGGCCCGGAAAAGAGACACGTCTTCCACTCTCAGACCGATGAAAAAGGTGTTTTCGCAGGACCAGACCAACCAGACGCTCGACCGGTTCCGGCAGGGCGATTCCGAAGCATTCGCCAGCCTCTACCAGTCCCACTGGCAGCAGGTGTTCCGTTTCAGCCGCCTCTACCTGAAGAGCGACGACGATGCGGAGGATGTCGTACAGGAGGTTTTCATCCGCCTGTGGCAGATCCACGAACGCATCCACCCCGGCGACAATTTTTCGGGGCTGCTATTCATCATAACGCGCAACCTGATTTTCAACCGTTTCCGCAGGCAACTCGACCCGCTGGGCTTCAAGGTTTCGGTGCTCGCGGCCCTCGAAGCCTCGGACGACATCGAATCCGAGATCAGCGCCCGCGACCTCTCGGAGTATATCGACCGGCTGGTCGACCTGATGCCCGCCCGCCAGCGGCAGGTGTTCAACATGAGCCGCCGCGACCACAAAAGCTACCGCGAGATCGCCGAAGAACTGAACCTCTCGCAAAAGACCGTCGAGGCGCACATGCGCGAAGCGCTGCGCTTCCTGCGCGATAACCTCGCCGTGCTGCTCTGGCTCGCGCTTTTCCACGACGGGATAACCAGCTAAACGCCTCCGCCCGGGGCGTAAATGTCCCTCCCGAAACAAAATTTTCAAAAAAATCACCGCACGCACTAAGGGTATCCGGTGCCGTGCCGTGTATTTATTGCGGATATCCATAGAAGACAAACGAGATGACAGACATCAAAACCCTCGTCCGGAAGCTGTTGGCCGATAAACTCTCGCAGAAAGAGTTGTCGGAGCTTTGGCAGCGGCGCGACATCACGCAACATATGCAGCGCGAATGGGACGGCAGTGCGGAGCAGGCCGAAGCGGACCTTGCGCGCGAAAGCCGTATCTGGGAACGCATCGTTCCCCGCACGGAACGGGCCGGAAATCCCCGCCCGGGACTGCGCGTCGCATGGCGCCGCTGGGGTTACGGCATCGCGGCATCGATCATGCTGGCCGTCGGCACCGGACTCACGATCGCCAACCTGCTGTGGCGTCCCGCCCCGGAGGTCATCCACACCCTTTACAGCGGCAACCAGAGCACCGAACAGGTCGCCCTGCCCGACGGTTCGACCCTCTGGCTCGGAGCCAACTCCTCGTGCAGCTACGCGGCCAACTTTTCGGGCCGCGAACGGCGCGTGGAACTCACCGGCCAGGGCTTTTTCGAAGTGGCGAAGGACCCCGCACGGCCTTTCGTCGTAAGTTCGGGGAGCATCGACGTGACGGCGCTGGGAACCGCCTTCGAAGTCTTTTCCGACCTCGAAGGGCGCCATGTGGAGACCATCCTGCGCAACGGCAGCGTCCGGGTTTCCATCCCCGGGGTGACGAAAAAGAGCTACACGCTCTCGCCCGACCAGAAATTCGCCTACTCGGCCGATACGCGCAGGGTAGTCATCACCGAGGTCAATGCCCAGCGCTACACCCTCTGGCACGAACGGATGGCGCTGAGTTTCGAGAACCAACCGCTGGCGGTCATCCTGCCGCGCCTGGAGAGGTGGTACAACTGCCGCATCGACTGCCCCGCAGAGATCGCGTCGCGCTACTACTACACCTTCACGCTGAGCGACGAGACGCTCGACCGCACGCTGCAACTCCTGCAGTCTTCGACCAACCAGGCGCCGCTCTTCTAC
>JAEZTA010000195.1 GCA_023443765.1 Bacteroidota bacterium
TCCCATTCCGAACAGAGAAGTTAAGCTCACTTACGCCGATGGTACTGCGGTTTTCCCGTGGGAGAGTAGGTAGCCGCCTCTTCAAGCCGGATCCTTTACAGGGTCCGGCTTTCTTTTGTACATATAGTCAATCCAATTTGACCTTTTTTTGTTTATATTTCTGGGGGGGGCGTCCGGTTGTGTGATTTTGAAACATTCCTTCCGATTTATCCCCTCTCCTTAGCAAAGGAAGGGGATATTTTGTCTTAACAAAGACTAATATTCCCTTTTTTACCCGATCTATAAACGTAGTCAGCTGTGTCTATGCTGATAATTCCTTGAAATTTTCCTGTGAGAAGGGCTTTGGGCATTATAACAAAAAGAAAACCTCCCGTAAAAGGAGGTTTAATGTTTTTGAGGGCTATTTATTTCGCTTTGTAAGGTATTCATCGAGCGTGATCGGTGCCGGTCGTTTTCGGATTTTCTGCCCGATTTTTTCCCGAATCAGGTAGTAGCTGGCACGGATTGTACGGCTTATTTCGGCTATTCCGCCGCGTGGTGGGAAGATCTTCATTGTCATTTCCCGGTCCCATTTGCGGGTGAAGAAACTGCTGTAATAATCGTCTTCGGGATTGACGAGGTAGTCGACCGCTCCTTCCCATTCGATGCGGTTGAGCATCAGATTCGGCTCGGAAACGTAGAGCATTTTGTAGGGTAACGACTGGTATGGGAGGTAGTTAAGGAATACTTCGCCGTAGTTGTTCCGGTAGTTGCCCGGCATCTTTGCTTTTTCGTAGAACACGAGTTTATCGTCGATCAGCAGGATTACCCAGCGGTGCGACTCTTTGGGAAACATCAATTCGCCGAGCATGCTCGGGGTCTCGATATAACCGCGTTTGCCGACCCGGATGATCTCTTCGATAAAACGCGCGGGATTGTCAGCGTGTTCGAGGACCTGGTTGCAGATCACGTAGTCGAACGAATTCTCCCCGAACGGAAGTTGTTCGCCATCGGCTTCGACGAATAGCTGGTGGGGATATATCAGCACCTTTCCGCATCGATGGGTATTGTCGCGCGGGAATTTGTCTGCTATCACATCGGATCGGAACATCGGATCGTGTCCGGGACCGATTTCGAGTACTTTATCCCTGTGTTTGATCCGGAGATCCTGGCGGCCCAATGGATGACGGGTTATCATAAAGAGAGTTTGATGTGTGTCCTCGCAAATATAGGAAAAAACCGGCGTAAAATACATCCGGGCCTAATATTTTCGGTCTATTCGTAAACAATTTTGGCCAAATTGTGTGCTTTGTTCTAGTCTCGTTGCCTAATAGCCTTTGTATGTGCTATTTATGGTATAGGTGATTTGCCGGAAAGTTGCGTCGGAGGAGGTAATGTGCAGCCTGATAGGAGCGGATTTTACAAATGATGAACGGCCAGACTATCCGGAAATGGAAGGATAGTACCGGGTTGTTATTATACGGGTTTTGTCGGGAGGGGGATTTTCGAGAAAAAACTCCGGACTTCTGTCCGGAGTTTTCGTTATTTCTGCCAGCGTTTGAGGCTCGGGAAGAACTGCCGCATGCCTGCGACCGCCTCTTCGCGGGTGTAACTACGGCCGTCCTCGTGCTTGAATTCTTCGTGGAACTGCGCGCAGAGCTGGATCATCTCCTCCATCGTGCACTCCTGGGTGAAGGCACCGTCCTTATAGCAGTAGGCACAGTAATCGGCGCTCGCCGTGCCGTCGGCCTCTGTGCCGTGATCGGCCATAGCCTGCAGCGGCATTCCGCAGCACTGGCAAAAAATCATCTCTTCCATGTTCATAGACTTTCGTTTTGTATCCGCGGCATGGAACATTGTTGCCGGGATCGGGTTGGTTTTATGCGGACCGCCGGATGGCGGTCCGTTACAAAGATAAACAATTCCCGCATTTATAGATTGTTCCGGACCTGAATTCGTCGCTTCGGATACAAAAAACGGCCTTCGAACGGAGTGTTCCGCCGAAGGCCGCGTTGTCGGGAAATTGCGGGATCAGTTGTAATTTTTCGGATTTTCGTCCTGCCATTCGTTCACACCGTCGCGGATGCGGTTGCGGAACGTCAGCGTATCCTTAACTACGGTGTAGGTATTATCCCCGTTGGCGTAGCGGTAGTGAAGGAATACCTTCCGGTTCTGGAGCAATCGCGCCCGGTTGAAACTGCTGCCGAGGTCCTCGACGGGGCGTGCGGCATCGGTCGAGGCGACCGTGACATTGGCTCCGTCGAGCGTCAGCCGCAGCGATCCTTCCTGCGTGCCCCGGAAATTTGTCGTGAGGGCATCGGGCGCTACGGTCGTGAGCGTATAAACGCCGTGCGTACCTTCGTCGCTGGGGATCTTCGTCGGGTAGACCTCTGCCGAGAGTACCGTGCCCCCGGCATCGACGACGGAGGTCGTGCCGCCATGATAATAGTTGCCGAAGAGCATGTTCTCGTAACGCACGGCGATTACCTCGAACGATTTGGAGAGCAGGATCGTGTCGGCGTCGGCGCTCGTGATGCGGAATCCGAAGGCGTAGTAAGGCTTATTGCCCGCCTGCGCATCGGCGAGAAATGCTGCCGAATCAGCTTTAATCGTGATGGTTCCCGTATGACGGCCCCGCGGGACGGTCATTTTCTCCTCCTGGCTCACGCGGAAGTAGTCGCGCGGCAGGGGCGTCAGTGCCCGGATACCACTGGATTTGATCGCCTCGGTCACGTAGCTCTGGCTGACATTCCCCGATGTAGATGCGCCGCTCATCACCTCGAACGCGGTGAATGGCTCGGAGGGTTGCCCCAGTTCGTCGAGGCCGTTGTAATGCGCGAGGTTTCCGGTCACCAGCTCGTCGTCCAGCGTGTAATAAACCGAACGGTCGCGGTCGTTCGACAGGACGCCGGCCAGCACCGAACCGATCTGGAATTTCATCCCTTCCCCGACCACGAACGTGCGCAGGTCGTATTGGTAGGCGATGTATACGCCGCTGTAATCGTAATCCTTGACGTATTTCTCGTAGCAACCCGTGAGGACTACCGTGGCCAGCAATGCAGCAAATATCTTTTTCATAAACAGCTTGTTTTTCGGGTTATTCCCAGTTGGACCATCCTTCGTTCTGGACGAGGCCTTTCATGCGGATCATCTCCGAGTAGGGGATGGGGATGTACAGCGAGGTGTAGTTTCGTTTTTCGACCTCGGCGAACGATGTGTCCGTGCCCGTGATGACGGGTTTGCGGATCGCCTCGTTCAGTTCCGCGACGTTCGACGCCCAGCGGCGCAGGTCGTAGAAGCGATGGCCCTCGAAGCAGAGTTCGATGCGGCGTTCGTTGCGCACGAGGGCCTCGAAGGCCTCCTTGCCGGCTGCCGCGCATTCGTCGAGATACGGATCGCCCGAGGTTCCGACGCCCGGCTTGCCGTCGTTCGTGGGACGGCTGCGCAGGTAGGCGATCGCCTGTTTGGGCGTGTAGCCGTAGAGGGGTGTCGTGGGACCCGAAACCCGGTTGGCGGCTTCGGCGAAGGTCAGGCACATCTGCGTCCAGCGCAGGAAGAAGACCGTCTTGGGCATCGTCTGGATGTTGTCGTCGGCTTTGTTCCAGCCCATGTAGACGAATTTGCGGATGTAATAGTTGGTCATCGTGTTGTTGACTCCGCCCGCCTCGTCGCGTCCGCCGACCGTCGTGTCGAAGGTGTACATCAGCTCGTTGTTCGTGATGCGGCGGACTTCGGCTCCGTTGTAGAAAATGGTGCTGTAAAACCGCGGATCACGGCCGGTGTAGGGGTCGTCCGGGTCGTTGTTGGCCGACGGATGGCCTACCGGGTAACCGTTGGCCGCGGGGAAGGCGTCGACGAGGTTCTGTGTCGGACCTACGCCGCCCGAGCCGAGGAATCCGTTGGGGTAGAAGAGGTTCTCCATCGTGCTGCTCTTCGAGTAGTCCGAGGACCAGATGATTTCGGAGCTGTTCGGATCGGTCCAGGAGAACGATGCCGCGGGGTTGAATCCGTGCGCGCCGTCCTGTGTGAGTTTGAAATCCATCACCTCGGCGGCATAGCGTGCGGCCTGCTTCCAGCGCTCTTCGTCGTTCGAGGGGTTGAAGGCCGGCGACGCCCATTGCAGGTAGGTCATGGCCTTCATGGCTTTGACCGCAAGGCCGTCGAACCGGAGCCACCGCACGGCGCCTTCGACGGTAACGTCTTCGGCCAGCCAGTCGCGGTTGGCCGCGGGCAGGTAGTAAAGTGCCGAGTCGCAGTCGCGCAGAATCCGGTCGACGCATTCGTCGTAGGTTGCGCGCGTGAAGTCTCCGGCATCGGCGTTGAAAACGTCGATCGGTTCGGTGACGATCGGGAACCCGAGCAGGCGTCCGTCCGTGCCCTTACCGCCCCATTTACGGAGCAGGTCGAGTTGGTACCAGGCCCGGAGCGCGTAGGCGTCGCCCTGCAGCGAGCGTTGTACGCGGCGGTTCTGTTCGTTGTCGATCATGTAACGCGTATTGAGCCCCAGGAAATTGTCGAGGAACTTGTTGACGTACATGATGCCTTTGTAATCCCGTATCCAGTAGCCCTTGAAGGGATCGCTCGCGGGAGTTCCCGAACCGACGGCGAAACGCCGTATGGAGTGGGTCTGGGCGGTGATGACTGCATCGTCGGTGGCTCCGTCGAGGTAGACGTATTCGCCGCCCGAGTAGGAGGAGGGCAGCAGGGCGTAACTCTTCTCGACGAATCCCCGGATCATCGAGGGGTAGTCGAGCAGGTTCTGGTCGGTATAGTGACCGTTGGGCAGCGGGTTGAGAAAATCGGAGCAACCCGCAAACGGCAGTGCGGCAAACAGGACGATCAGGAATCTTTTCATGGTCATGTTCGGTTAAAAGGTAAATTTGAATCCGGCGGTAAAGGTCCGGTAGAGCGGATAGGTCGAGACGCCGGCGTTGATGTTTTCGGGATCGACATCCTTGATGCCGCTGATCGTGCAGAGGTTCGCGCCGCGCAGGAAAATGCGCAGGCCCTTCACGGCAGCCTGGCTGCGGAAGCGTACGTTGTAACCCAGTTCGATGTTCTGGATCTTGAAGAATCCGCCGTCGCGCAGCCAGAAATCCGAACCCTGGAAGTTGTTCGTGGCCTTGATGTAGGTCAGGCGCGGGTAGTCGCCGCCGATGTTGTCGCGGACGAAATTCGAGATGCTGCCGGTGCTCCAGCCGTTCCAGAAGTAGCGGTTGGTCATCGCCGTGACGCAGCCTGTGCGGCCCGTGCCGACGATGGTGAAGTCGAAATTGCGGTAGCGCACGTTGATGCTCAGCGAGTAGTCCATCTTCGGCGAGGTGTTGCCGATTACGCGCGTGTCGTTGCTGTCGATCAGGCCGTCGTTGTTCAGGTCGGCGTATTTCAGGTCGCCGACCTCGACGTTGTCGTCGAAAAGTTGCCGCGGCGAGGCCTCGATCTCCTCCCGGGAGGTGAATTTACCCAGGCAGACATACCCGCGGTAGTCCCCGACCAGCGTGCCGGTTACCCGCTGGTAGTCGTAAACCACGTTTTCGTTGTAACGCAGGTACTTGCCCTTCGAGGTTGCAAGGCTTCCGCCGATGGTGTAATGCACGTTGCCGATCCGGTCCGACCAGTAGAGTGCCGCCTCCCAGCCCTGGTAGCGGATGCGGTTGTAGTTCTCGTAGGTGTTGATGCCGTCCATGCCGTAGAGTGCAGGCAGCGTGCCGCTCATGTCGGTGATGATGCCGTCGCGCAGGGCGTTGTAGTAGCTGGCCTCGACCGAAAGCCGGTTGTTGAACAGCATGGCGTCGATGCCCACGGTGAACTCCTTGCGTTTCTCCCACGTCAGGTCGGGGTTGCCCAGCCGCGAGATGGTGTTGACGTAGGACTGGTAACTGTTCGTCGAGCCGATCCACTGGTAACCGGTGGTGTAGGGGCCGAAGTTGATGCCTTTGCTCTTGACGTAGTAGTCTTCGTAAAGCTCCTGTGACCCGAAGGTGTCGTGGCCGATGATGCCGGCCTGGCCGCGCAGTTTGAGGTAGTTGATCCATTTCACATCCTGCATGAAACCCTCCTCGGAGATCACCCAGCCCACGCCGAACGACGGGAAGGTCCCGTAACGCTTGCCCTGCTGGAACATCGACGATCCGGCGTAGTTGACCACGGCCTGGAACAGGTATTTGTCGCGGAAGGCATAGTCGAACGTCCCGATGAGTGTCTGCTGCCGTTCGCGGAAACTGTTGCCCGAGCGGTCCACCGACTCGATGTAGTAGGTCGCCGATGCGCCGACGCGGTGGTTGTCGTTGCGGTATTCGTAGCTCAGTTTCTCGTGGAGGAAAAGCCCCTGGTGGGTCCATTTCCCCATGTTCGATTTGCCCGAAACCTGCGTGCCTTCGTGCGAAGTCTTGACGCTCTCGCCTGTGGCGGGGTCGTAGATGACGGCCGTGTAGTCGGGATTTTTGCCGATGCGGGTCATGTTGAAGAGGTTCAGGCCGATGTAGGACTGGAATTTCAGCCCTTTGACCAGCGATCCGAGGTCGTAGGTCAGCGTGGCGTGGACCACGCCCGAACGTGCGCGCTCGGTCGAAAATCCGTTCTCGGTCAGCGAGGCGTAGGGGTTGTTCGGGTAGGTCGAACTGACGCCGTAGATGGTGTTGCCCGTCTCCTCGTCGCGCGAGACGACCAGCGGGAAAGCCAGTGCCGGAACCGTGAGGACATCGCTCAGGGCGTTTTCGAACTCGATCGTCGCAGAACTGCCGTAGCCGTAGCGGGGCTGGCGGCGGAAGGTGAGCCCTCCGGCGAATCCGAAGTCGATGTCGAGGTCTCTGGTAATGGCGGCCTTGAGGTAGGTGCGGACATTGATGCGGTTGAAGTCGGCCTTGCTTCCGACTTTGTAGATGTCGCCCTCGCCCGTATAACCGACGTAGCTGCTGTATTGGAGTTTCTGCGTGCCTCCGTCGATGGCTACGTTAGCCTTGTAATAGGGCCGTGTGTCCGAAAACATCATGCTGCGGTAGTCGACGTTGGGATATTGCAGGTCGTTGGGGTCCTTGCGGGCATAGGCCACAATCGCCTCGTCGGAGTAGAGCGGGGTGTAGCCGCTGTTGATGCGCGCCTGGTTGTTGAGCCGGGCGTATTCGACGCCGTCGACCCATTCGGGGAACCGGTCGACGACGCTGACGCCGCTTTCGAACCCGAATTTGATGGTCCGGCCGTGGGTCAACCCGCGCTTGGTGGTGATGTGCAGCACGCCGTTGGCGGCCCGCGACCCGAACAGCGCCTTGTCGGCCACGTCGCGGATGAACGTCATGCTTTCGATCTCCTCGGGGTCGAGCTGCAACTGGGTGATGTAGGCCGGCATGCCGTCGATGACGTACGCCGGCGAGAAACCGCGCACATAGATGGCCGTGCGGTAGGATTCCGCGCCATAGTGCATGCCCGGGATGCCTGCCATTTCGCGGACGGTGAGTCCCGCCACGACGCCCGTGAGCGAGTTGCGGAAATCGTTGGTCGGGTATTTGTCGATGTCCTGCTCGTAGTAGGTCGTGGCGTTGCCGGTCGCGACCGTCTTGCGGGTCGTGCGGCCGTAGGGCATGTCGAGCTTCTGGTAGATGCGCATCGTCCGCTCGGCCCGGGCGACCGAGTCGGCCCGGAGCGCTTCCACGGTCGTTATGGCCTCGCCGGAATCCGGTCCGGCCGGGCGCCCTGCGCCGTGAACCGTTGCCGCAAGGAGCAGCAACGCCGTGCCCATCAGGTATTTGTAGCTGTTTTTCATAGTCGGTCGGGGTCTACCAAAGTTCATTGTTGACGAAGTTTTGCATCTTGTTGGCCTCCTCGGCGGGGAACGGCAGGTAATACATGGCGTTCTTCCAGTTGGCCTGCCGGTTCGAGGGAATGGCCCGGCGGATGTAGCGGCGGCCCCGGGGGTACTCGGCCGAAACGGCGGTTTTCTCGATGTACATGCCCATCAGGGGCTGGGTCATCGTCTGCGGGGCGATCTTCCAGCGGCGGATGTCGTAGTAGTAGTGGTGGCCTTCGAATGCCAGTTCCACGCACCGCTCGTTGCGGATGCGTTCGCGCATCGAAAGGGCGTCACCCGTGAATTTGGCCAGCACACCCGGCATTCCGGCCCGCGAACGGACCTTGTTGACGGCCTGCGTCGCCGTGAGGGCCAGGCCTCCCGCCGTGCCGTTCGGCCCGTGGGCTTCGTTGACCGCCTCGGCGTAGTTCAGGTAGAGTTCCGCCATGCGGATCAGCGGGTCGGTGTGCTGGTAGGCGGCGCCGGTGCCCAGGGTCCCGTTCCATAGCTTGTTGACATAGTAACCCGTGTTGGAGTAGCCTTTCTGGTCGTTCGACCCCCAGGCGATGCCGAACGTGCGGGCGTTGTTGTTGAGCGACGAGGTCGGGTAGGTTCCCGTGGCGGGGTCGTAGTGGATGTTGACGCCTGCCGGGCAGCCCGTCACGACGCTGCCGTCGTGCAGGATCGTCTTGTCCAGCCTCGGGTCGCGGTTGGTGTAGGGATCCTGCTCGTTGTAGTGGCCCGCAGATGCAGCAGCGATGCGGTCGGACTCGGTCTGGAGCGGATCGCCGTCGAGGGTTTCGAAGCGGTCGACGAAATTCTGCGTCGGGCAGTCGCCGCTGGCGTTCGTATAGTTCGAAACGGGGTAGGCGAAGCATCCGGACCAGGTCGTGGTGTTGATCTTGCCGCTGCCGTAGTTCCAGGCCCAGATGTGCTCGTTGGTGTATTTCGTACCGTAGAAATTGCTGTTCCATTCGGCGAAGGGAACCAGGTCGTAACCATACTGTTCGGCGAGGCGGATGGCCTCGGCGCAGGCTTCGGCGGCATCCAGCCAGTCGTTCTGGCCGTGGAGGTTGTTCAGTTCGCTGGCGGCGTAGACGAGGCAGCGGGCCTTGAGTGCCTTGGCGGCGATGCCGTTCGGATAGGCCATATCGCTGCTCGTGAGGTGTCCCTCCGAGCCGGGCAGGGCGTCGCGGCGCACCTTTCCGGCTGCCACGAAGTAGTCGTAGGCACGGTCGAGGTCTTCGGCGCAGCGGGCGTAGGTCTCCCAGGCCGAGAGGCGGGCCATGTCCCAGCTGTCGTCGGCTTCGAGCGCCTTGTCGAGGTAGGGCATGCCGCCGAAGATGCGGCAGAGCGTGAAGTGGGCGAAGGCCCGCACGAAATAGGCCTGGCCGATGAGGTCGTCCTTGTCGATCTGCTTGGCGTTCTGTACCATGCCGATGTTCTCGATACATTTGTTCGCAACGCGGATGATGCGGAACATCGAGTAGGAGATCGGGCGGCGCGACGTGGAGGTGGTCCACTCGGTGACATTGGCGCCCAGCGCCCCGCCTTTGATCTGCTGCGCGCGCAGCCAGCGTCCGGCGTCGCACATGTCGGTCAGCGAATTCCACGTGAAGCGGCGGTCGTTAAAGTCGATGTAGAGCGGATAACCCAGCTTGATATTGATGTTGTCGCCGCTGCCTTTCTGCCCTGTGCGCCCTTCGTAGACGTTGTTGAAATAGGCCTTGAAATTGTCCCAGGTCGAGAACACCTGGTTCTCGTCGAGTCCGGTTTCGGGGTCCATGTCGAGGAAGTGGCAGCCCGGTGCGGAGAGGCTGCAGGCCAGCAGGAGGGATAGTATCAGTTTTTTCATATGCTTTCCGTTTTTAGAATCCGATTTTGACACCCAGTTTGACGCTGGTCATCTGCGGATAGAATCCCGAGGTGAAAGTGGTGCTCTGGGGATCGCCTTCGACCAGACCGGAGAGGGTGAACAGGTTGGTCGCCGTGCAGTAAATGCTCAGGCTGCGGAATCCCACGCGCTGGCGCAGACGCTTGGCGTTGAACGTATAGGCGAAGTAAACCTCTTTCAGGGTCACGTAGTCGGCCTTGCGCCACGTGCGGTCCGCGAGCATCATCTTGGCCCCGGCGTCGCCGCTGCCGCCCGCCCACATGTACATCGGGTGTCCCGACGTACCGCCGTAGACCAGCGTGGCGTGGTCGGCGTCGCGGTTGTCCGGACGCCAGTAGTCGAGCTGCGATTTGGTGATACGGTAGTCGCCCTTGTTGAACTCGATCTCCCAGCTCTTGTTGTATTCGACCCATTTGCCGAAGTTGGCGTACCACAGCATGCTGAACTCGAAGCCCTTGTAGTTGAATCCGGCGTTGAACGAGCAGATGGCCAGCGGGTACTGACTGCCGGCGATGGCGTGCAGGTCCTTGTCCGAAAGCTGGCCGTCGGCCGAGTAGTCGAGGTATTTGTAGGCGCCGATGTTGACGAAGTTCCAGTCGGTCGTGTAGGCCGGGTAGTTGTGGATGTCGTCGATGGATTCGTAATAGCCCGAGTCGACGATGTTCACGCCGTTGGTCTGTCCCTTGTAGGGCTTTCCGGCGGTTTTCTGGTAGTCCGGCGCATAGGGCGCGTCCTCGTAGTTGGTGATGCGGTTCTCGTTGAGCGAGACCATTGCCGAGAGGTTGTAGCCGAATCCCGAGGCAGTCTTATCGGCCCAGCCCAGCTCGATGTCGATGCCGTGCTTCTTCATGCTGCCGCGGTTGACCTCCTTGTAGGAGGAGCCCACCAGCATCGTGACGTTGGGCGAAACGAGCATGTTGGTACGTTTCTCGTCGAAGAAGTCGAGGTTCAGCGTCAGGCGGTTGTTGAGCCAGCCCATTTCGATACCCAGGTCGCGCTTGCGGGCCTCTTCCCACTGTGCGACGAGGTTGGCCGCGGCGCTCTCGTAGATGTAGCCGTCGCTGCCGCTCGAATAGCTGCTGAAGTAGAGCCAGCGCGAATCGGAACTGTCGCTGCCGACCAGACCGTCCGAGTAGCGGATTTTCAGCTTCGACCACCAGGGCATGGCGCGTTTCCACCACCCCTCCTGCGACGGGACCCATCCCACGGCGACGGCCGGGAAGAATCCGTACCGGTTTTCGGGCGAGAACTGCTCCGAACCCGTGTATCCGAGGTTGCACTCGAAGAGGTACTTGTGTTTGTAGTCGTAGGTCACGCGGCCCACAAGCCCCTGCGTGCGGTAGGGAAACTGGGTGGTCTTGATGTTCTCGCGCTGGTTGAACAGGGCGAGCGCCGTGACGGTGTGGTCGCCGAACGTGCGGTTGTAATCCACGGCCCCTTCCCAGTAGAAGGTCGCATAGTAGGTGTTCTCCATCGAACCCCGCGTCACGGCGTAGGGCGTCTGTTCGTAGACGACATCGCTGGCCGCAGAGTAAATCCACGGATTGCCTTCGCCCGAGTCGTACCGGTCCCAGTCGATGTAGAACGTGGGGTTGGTGTTGCTGGCCGTCTGCGAGATCCGCGAATAGTAGGTGCTCAGCGAGACGTTGGCCTTGAGCGAAAGACCCTTGGTGATGAAGTCGAGTTTCTGCTCGAAATTGAGGTCAGTGTAGAGTTTGTTGTCTGTGATCTGGTCGAACTCGCCCGTCGCAAGCGTCGTCCGCACGTTCTTGAAATAGGCTGTGCGGGGGCTCGAAATGCGCCCTCCCGTGGCGTCGGGGTAGTCCTTGTCGGGAATCTCGTCGAGCACCCACGCGGGGAAATAGTCCGGGTACATCATTGGCGAGGCGGAGTACATCATGTTGAAAAGTCCCGAGACGCTCGATCCCGTGGGTTTGTCGCGGATGCCCAGCACGCCGCCGACCTTGACCGACAGTTTGGTGGTTTTCGTCACGTCGAAATCGAGGTTCGAACGGTAGTTGATGCGGTCGTAACGGAAATTGGCGTGGTCCCACTCGGAAAAATCCTTGAAGATCGAACCTTCGTGGGTGTATCCCAGCGAAAGGAAGTATTTGACGCGCTCGGAACCTCCCGAGACGTTGTAGTTGGCGTTGATCGTCTGGGCGCAGTTGCGCATGACGATGTCGAACCAGTCGTTGTCGGGGTAACGGATCGTATTGAGCCGCGACGAAGGCCGGGCATATTCGTCGATCTCCGACTGGGGGATCAGCGAACCGTAGCTCTGGGCGTTTTTCAGGGCTATGTTGAGCAGCGAGGCCGTCTGTGCCGAACTGATGTGGTTGGGAATCTTCGTCGGGAAGTCGAGGCCGTAGGAGAGCGACACGTTCATGCGCGGCTTGCCCGTCTGTCCCGTACGCGAGGTTACGATGATGACGCCGTTGGCTCCCTTGGCGCCGAATACGGCGGTCGCCGAAGCGTCTTTCAGCACCGAGATCGTCGCGACTTCATTGGGATCGAGGTCGGTGAAACTGCGCTCTACGCCGTCGACCAGTACCAGCGGTTTGGAGCCGTTCCAGCTCGATACACCGCGGACGAAGATGTCGGCGTCGTTGTTGCCCGGCTGGCCGCTCGCCTGGATGGTCGTCACGCCCGAGAGCTTGCCCGTGATGGCGTTGGTGATGTTGGTCGTACCGGAGTTGACGAGCTGTTCGTTGCTCACCTGGGAGATGGCACCCAGCACGCTCTCCTTTTTCTGTACGCCGTAGCCGACGATGACCACGTCTTCGACCTTGTGTGCCTCCTCGGCGAGCGTCACCGTCAGGGGCGAGGCGTCGACGACGGCGACCTCGCGCGGCTGGTAACCCAGGAACGAGATGTGGAGCACGGCGCCTTTGCGGACGCGGAGCGTGAACGCTCCCTTCGCGTCGGTGATCGTGCCGCCGGCTGTTCCTCCCTTTATCGTGACCGCCGCGCCTGCGACCGCCGCGCCGTTGGTGTCGACGACGCGGCCTTTGGCCTGGATCGTCGGTTGCTGCGCATCGGTGGCTTGGTCCCTGGCGGAGGCTGGTCCTGCCGTGACTGCGAACAGCAGCATCAACAGCGTCGCACCCAGGCTGCGAAGCCCGGCAGACGTTATTGAAAACGGTTTGAGGTAGATTTTTTCCATGTATGAAGTTTATTTAGGTTCGGGGTTGTGGCTGCGGGCGCCGGCCGGAGCGAAGTCCGGCCGGTACGCCCTAAAGCCCGGTTTTTCAGGGGTCGACCCGGTAGAAGGCGATGGCGTCGAGTTCGCCCGTCGTCCATTGGCGCAGGCGGATCGTTCCGGCGCTGCCCGGTTTGGTCTGCTGCGCCTTACCATCCGTGCGGCAGGCTCCTGCGGCGCAGCGGAGGCGTATGCGGACATTGCCGTCGGCGACGGGTTGGGTGAAGGTGACCGTCTCGTCGATGTTGAACACTTCGTCGGTCTTGTTAAGTTCGAAAGTTGCCGTCACCGTCGTGTTGTCGGCCGGGTAGGTGAACACCTGTGGCCGGGAGGTCTTCCATTGCCCCTCGTCGAAATAGTCGATCGTCCAGTATTTGGGCGCCGTTGCGGTTCCGCTCATGCCGCAGCGGAAGTTGACGGCGGTTCCCGCGGCGAAGTCCTTCACCGGAATGACGAATTCCATGTAGTCTTCGGTCCAGATCTGCTTGATGGCGAAGTGGCCTTTGCCGTCGCTGCTGATAATGAACGAGGTGGTGTAAACGGGGGTCTCGGCGATGTGGTTCCACTGCCCGTAGGCGCTCACTCCGGAAGGCTGGTCGGGAATGATCTTTCCGGTCGACGGCCAGTCGGCGTTGACAGCTTTCAGCGATTCGTCGCTAAGCGTCCACCATGCCAGCAGGAGATTGCCTTTCGCCTCCTGCGAAACCGCGATCACGACATCTTCCAGTGCCGGATCGTCGGCGCGTATGGTCAGCGTGCCGTTGCGCGCCGCGCCGCCGTTCGGCTCGGCCGTAAGCGTCACTTCAGCCGGGTCGGCGGACGCCGTGCCCGCTGCGGGCGATACGGTGAGCCAGTCGAGGTCCGTTTTGGTGACGGTCCAGTTGCGGTTGCTCAGGATGCGCAGGGGCGTGGGGGCTTCCGGCGCATTGGCGAATGCGAGTTTGTTCTCTTCTGCTCCCGTGACGACGAGCATCGGTTCGTCGCGGTAGGCCGTCTGGCGGACCGTCACGACGACCGGTTCCATGCCCGCTGCGCGGAACGAGACCGAGCCTTCGCGGGCGCCGCTGCCGTTGGCTGTCGGGGTCACGGTGATGGTGGCCTCCTGCTTGCGAGTGCCCGACAGCGGAGCGACTTCGGCCCAGCCGAGGTCCTGCTTGTCGGCCGTCCAGTCGACGTTGCTGTATAGCTTGAAGGTGACGGGCTCGGTGTCGGTGAATTCGAATTCCAGCGTGTTGTCGGTAAGCCCGCTCAGGGTGATGGTCGGGGTGACGGGATAGGCGTCCTGCGTCACCGTTACGGTCTGCACACAGCCCCCGGCGTAGATCGTCAGCTCCCCGCTGCGTTCCAGGTCGTCGTTGGCTTCGGCCGTGAGGCGGATCGTCGCCGGGAGTTTCGAGCCGCCGTTCATCTGTGAGACGGTGAGCCAGTCGAGGTCGCTTTTGGCGATCGACCACGTTTTGTTCGACGCGATGGTGAACGCGATCGCCTCTTCGTCATCGTAGGTGAATCTCACCCCGTCGTCCAGCCCGCTGACCTCCACCCGGTCGGCGGCTTCGGTCGCGGGGTCCGAGGAGCAGGATGCCGCGACGACTCCCGAGAGCAGGAGCAGCGACGCACATGCGATTTTTAAGGTCGTCATTCTGATGGTTGTTTAGGTTTGGTGGTCAAAAGTATCTCAAAGCATCCGATTCGCTTTTCACGTGTGTCTTTGTTTTTTGTCGCAAAGTCGCATCCGGACTTGTGCGGGGGCCTTTACAGCTTCACGATCTCCGAAGCCGCCAGGAGGAAGGCCCCGACGCCGTAAACTTCGGTCATGTCGCGTGTCGCCGAGGCGGGCGATCCGCCGATCGGCTGCACATATCCGAGGTGTCCGTCGCTGCGTACGTGTGAACAGAGCGCTTTCCAGCCCCGGCGCGCGGCCTTCCGGTAGGTACTGCCGGTCAGGATGCCGCGGTTCACGCCCCATGCCAGTCCGTAGGTGAAGAATCCCGAGGCGCTGTTTTCCGGCATCGGATAGGCTTCGGGGTCGAGCATGCTGGGGTGCCACGAACCGTTCCGGTCCTGGCAGGCCACGACCGATTCGGACATCCCGACGAACAACCGTCGGTAATAGCCGTACATCGGATCGGTTTTGGGGACTGTTTCGAGCAGGATCGCCAGCGCCGCATAGCACCAGCCGTTGCCGCGGCTCCAGAAAACCTTTTCGCCGTTCTTCTCCCGCTTGGGGATGAAACGGGCGTCGCGGTAGTAGAGCCGCTCGGCCGGATCGTAGAGCGCCGCCGTCGCAGCGTAAAACTCGCTGTTCATGAATTGCAGGTACTTCGGGTCGCCCGTGATCTGGGTCAGCAGGGCGTAGACCGGCGGGGCCATGAACAGGGCGTCGCACCAGCTCCAGCGTTTCGATCCGTCTTTGGCTTTGATGTGCAGTTTGGTTCCGGCCGGGAACGCGATGACCGAATCGGCCCGCTGGAGGACGGGACGGAGCATCGCCGTGTCGCCGTGACGCTGGTAGAGCATCAGGTAGGCTTGCCCGACGCAGATGTCGTCGGCATGATACTGCCGCCGTCCCATGCGCCAGCCGTTGCGGCGGCCGATGCCGAGCACGAACTCCTCGCAGGGCTTGTAGCCCGATGTTTCGGCCCAGACGACCATCCCGCGATAAAGCGCGCCGTTGGCCCAGTGCTGGTCGCTGCGCGGAAGTCCTTTCGAGAAGTAGTTGCCGAAATTGTCGATCTGCCACTGTGCCACGCGGTTGGCAATCTGGGTGTCGCGTTTTCCGGCTTCGGCTTCTGCCGGAGTCGCGAGGATCGCCGCCGTGAGCAGCAGGGTGGTGATAAGTCGTTTGTACATGGTCGATGTGTTTTTCTAATTGCGGGGTTTGCCTCCGGGAACCGGTTCGGGTTTCTGCCACTCGGCCTTCATCGTGTAGGGCATGCGGAAAACGTCGCCCTTGTCGTTGCAGAAATAGAGGTATGAAATGCTCAGGCTGTCCGGGTTGCCGTCGGCCCAGAAGGCGTAGAACTGCTTGTCGGCCCGAAGCGGCCGGCGCGCATAGCCGTGGTTGCGCGGGCTGTCGTGGGTCAGCGTGCGGACACGTTCCCACGTCTGGCCCTTGTTGCGGCTGCGCCACATCACCATCTCGCCGCCTGTGCCCCAGTACTGGGGACCTGCGTCGGTCGGTGCAACGACGGTCCACACGTCGTTGGCGTCGATCCAGAGGCTGCCGCTGTCGTAACAGTGCGTCGAGGTGGTGATCTCGCTGTAAACCCATTCGCGGCCGTCCCAGTGGACGGTGTGCCACTGGCGGATGCCGCCGTCGGGCCCCGTCAGGTGGTTGTCGCTCGTCAGGTAGAGGATCACGGGTTGTCCGTCCGTGCCGAAATTGATGTCCTTGATGTAGCAGTTGCGCTGTTCCGACTGGTAGTCGTGTACGAGCGCCGGGTTTTTCGAACGGGTGATGGGCAGCGCTATCGGTTTCCCTTCGATCGTCGTCCACGTCCGGCCCCAGTCCTCCGACTGGATGTAATAGATATTGGTGCGCGTGTCGACATTGCCGTTGATGTGGCGGTTGAAGCAGCACATCAGCTTGTCGCCGCAGAGGTTCGAGAATTGGTAGTGTCCCGACTTGGTCTCGCCCTCGTCCATGATCGAGGCGATCTGCCGGTAGTCGGACCATTCGCGGCCGTCGGGGCTGCTCTGGTAGAACAACTGCCGCACGCCGTCGTAGCGGGTGTAGAAGAGGAAAAATCCCTTTTCGGGGTGGTAATGCACCTGGGGATAGGTCATGATGCTTTCGTTGACATACTCGAATTCCGAGATGTCGTAGGGCTTTTTGCTGCGGTAGCGGATGCCCGGACGCTTGTTGGCGCGCCCGGCGACGAATACCCAGACGTATCCTTCCCGGTCGATCTGGATCGTGGGGTCGTCGTGGGGGTCGTAGACGCCGTCCACGCCTTTGTCGAAGACCACGACCGGGCGGCGTAGCATCCCGGTTTTGTGGTCGTAACAACCCGCCATGCAGAGCAGGTATTTCTGCTCCTCGGAGGGTGTGCCGCCGTAGACGAAGAAGGTCTTGTCGACCTGGGGCGCATAGACCGCCATCGGGATGTGCTTCATCGTGTAGGTTCCCAACCCGCCCGAGTATTTGGCCCCGTAGGCCGAACGGGCCTGCCCGATCGTGAACCAGATACCGCGGTATCCGTCGGCGGTTTGATTGTCCATCGAAGTGTGCTCCTGCGCTCCCGCGGCCCACACCGTGAGAACGAGTGCCAGTGACGCTAAAATTTTTTTCATGGTTATTTCTGTGTTTTGTAGTTTTTCAGCCGGAGCAGCGCTTCGAGGAAATAGTAGTCGCCGTAGATGATCGGCACGTCGACCTGCGAACCGGCGGGTTTGGCCCCGACGCTGTGGTCGATCAGGAAGCCGCACTTCTCCCCGGCGGGAATCAGGTAACGGTCCGAAGCGAGCGACGTGAGGATTTTCCGGGCGGTCGCGTAATAGGATTTCTCCTTGCCGGGGGCGTATCGGGCCAGTTCGAGCAGTGCCGAGGCGGTGATGGCCGCCGCCGAAGCGTCGCGCGGCTCGTCGGGAATCCCGGGAGCGTCATAGTCCCAGTAGGGTACGAGGTCTTCGGGCAGGCGGGGATGGTTGATGAAGTATTCGGCGCATTTCACCGCGCGGTCCAGGTAACGTTTGTCGCCCGTTTCGCGGTAGCACATCGTGAAGCCGTAGAGCGCCCAGCTCTGGCCGCGCGACCAGGCCGATGCCGCCGAATAACCCTGCCCGCCTTTCTGTCCGGTGACGCGGCCTGTTCCGGCGTCGTAGCAGACGATGTGGAAACAACTGTTGTCTGTGCGGAAGTGGTTTTTGAGGGTGTTGTCGGCATGGCGGACGGCAATGTCGTAATAGCGCTTGTCGCCCGTGAGTTTCGTGGCCATGAACAGCATTTCGAGGTTCATCATGTTGTCGATGATGACCCGGTAGGGATTCGGGTCGCCGTTTTTGTTGTCCCACGAGCGGATCAGCCCGACTGTGGGGCTGAAGCGGGTGAGCAGGGCGTCCGACGCGTCGATCAGCATCTGCCTGTACTGCTCCTCCCCCGTCAGCCGGTAGGCCGCGCCGCAGGGACAGCCTACCATGAATCCCAGGTCGTGGGTTCGGGTGTAGTGGCGCAGTGTGTCGAGGGGCGCCGTGCGGCGGCGGGCCATGTCGAGCCACTTCGCGTCGTGTGTATATTCATAGAGGAACCAGATGTTGGCCGGGAAGAATCCGCTGATCCAGCCCCTTGCCGAATTGGTCTTGATGGTTTCGTCGGGATTCCACGAGGCCGGGAACTGGTCGGGCGAGGTCAGCAGCGAGTCCAGCAGGGCGGTCTGTCGTTCGGCGCGGGCAAAGGATTTGCGGACGATGCCCTGTGCTGCGGCATGCCCTGCGGCGGATGCGAGGAGGCAAAAGGTCAGTGCGAGTCGAAGCGTTCGTTTCATGGTCTTGGGGGTTGGTTTTGTCAATGCAAAGTTATCCCGGCGGCGGTTAAACCTTCGGCACGGAAGTCTTAAAAATATGACTGAGAATCTCAATCGGCCCTCCGGGAGGGGTCAGACCCCCCCCCGCGTTGCGTAGTCTTTCGGCGTAATTCCGAAATGCTGTTTGAAGCAGCGCGAGAAATGCGACTGCGAACTGAACCCCAGCAGGTCGGCCACCTCGTTGAGGCGGTACTCCCGGCTGCGGATCATTCCGGCAGCCCGGTTGAGGCGGTAGATCAGGATGAAGCTGTTCGGCGTGACGCCCGTCAGCGACTTGATCTTGCGGAAAAAGCTGGCGCGGCTCATGCACATTTCGCTGCTCAGGGCGTTGATGTTGAGCGTACTGTCCGAGATGCTGGCGTCGATCAGCCCGCGCAGTTTGTCCACGAAGGCCCGGTCGGCCGCGGAGAGTTTCACCTCTTCCGTTTCCGCTTCGGCGGAGGATTTGCCGGATTCGGAAAGGATCATCTCGCGCAGTTTGCTGCGTGTGGTCAGCAGGTTGCCGACTACGGTCTGGAGCAGTTCGGGGTTGAACGGCTTGGTCATGTAGACATCGGCGCCCTCCTGGTAACCCATGATCTTGTCCTGGTCGGTGACTTTCGCCGTGAGGATCACGACGGGAATGTGGCTCAGCACCACGTCGTTCCTGATCCTGCGGCAGAGTTCGTACCCGTCCATCTTCGACATCAGGACATCGGTGATCACCACGTCGGGCATTTCGGCGTTGATCAGGTCGAGCCCGTCGGCGCCGTTGTCGGCCACGAAGACATCGAACTGCGGGGCGAAAATCGAGCGGCAGTAGCGTTGCAGCTGCGGGTTGTCCTCGACGAGGACGATTTTAGGCCGCGGTTCCGGGTGTTCCCCGCCCTTCCCGGAGAGTTCGTCGCCCGGGAAAATCTCCTGAGCGGCCGCCGCCGTCATGCCATCGATGAATTCGGCCGAGACGGTGGGTTCGCCGACCAGGTCGTACAGCGATTCGTCGACCGGGATGGCGAAGGTGAAGCACATGCCGCCTTCGGGGCGCACCTCGGCCGTGATGCTGCCTTTGTGGACCAGCAACAGTTGTTTTACATAGTGTAGCCCGATGCCCGTTCCGGCCGTGTTGCGTTCGCTCTGGGTCAGGCGCTTGTAACGTTCGAAGATAAGCCCGACATCCTCCTGGCTCATGCCGATGCCGTCGTCGGTGACGCTGACGACGAGGTAGTGCGACGCAGCCGCCGCGCCCGCGAGTTTTTCGGGAAGCGTGTCGGTGAGCGTCAGCGCCACGTCGACATGGCCGCCTTCGGGCGTGTATTTCAGGGCGTTGGACACGAGGTTCGAAAGTACCTTGCTGAATTTGTCGGCATCGACGGCTACGACCATCCGCCCCGGCGGCACGCTCGTCGTCCGCAGGTCTATGTTTTTTTCACGGGCGAGGCAGGCGAAACCGTCGACCAGGCGGTTGACATAGGGGATGATATCCTGCCGGCAGACCGACAGCGGAAGGGTGTCGTTTTCGATGCGGCTCAGGCTGAGCGTCTGGTCGATCAGTTTGAGCAACTGCTGGATGTTGTAATTGATCAGGTTGACCAACTCGCGCGAGCGTTTTTCGTCCGTAATGCCCGGCAGCATGTTCACCGGCCCGTAGATCAGCGAGAGCGGCGTACGCAGTTCGTGGGAGATGTTGGTGAAGAAATTGATCTTCATGTTGTTGAGCTCCTTCTCGCGTTCCAGCTCCGTGCGGGCCAGTTCGAGCTCCATCTTTTGCAGGCGGCGGCGCAGGTAGAGCCGGTTGGCGAACCAGGCCGCTCCGCCTGCCGCGGCGATGTAGAACAGGAAGGCATACCACGTCAGCAGCGGCGAGGGCTTGATGACGATTTCCAGCCGCCGCGGCTCCTCGTTCCAGAATCCGTCGGGGTTCTGGGCCTTCAGTTCGAAGGTGTAGTGCCCGGCGGGCAGGTGGGCATAGTTGGCGCTGCGGCGGTTCTCGACGTAATTCCACTCCTCGTCGATGTCGCCGCCGTGGAGCCGGTAGGCATAGCTGACGTTTTCCGGCGAAAGGAACGTCACGGCCTCGTAGTTGATGTCGATGTTACGCTGCTTGTGGTTGAGGACGATGCGTTCGGTGTCGTTGAGCAGTTTGGTGAGGACCTTGCCTTCCGCAGGGTGCTGGACAATGCTGTTGATGCGGATTTCCGTCAGCACGAGCGGCACGGGCGACTTTGCGATCCTGGAGATGATGCGCGGCGGAGCGAACTGTGCCAGCCCCGTGTTGCCGCCGAAGTAGATCATGGTCGAGGTGTTGAGCGAGCAGTGGGGATAGAACTGTTGGGTCTGGAGCCTGTCGGACTGGAAATAGGTGGTGACACGCTCCGTCGAGGCGGTGATGAGCGAAAGTCCGTAGGAGGTGGCCACCCAGGTGTTGCCCTGGGGGTCCTGTGTGACGCCGGCGATCTCGTTGCTGGCGAAACCGTCGTGGAGCGTGTAGAGCCGGAATCCCTGCTGGGGATGGTAACGCAGCAGTCCGCCCGAGCGGGTGCCGATCCAGAGCGAACCGTCCTTGCTGCAGTAGAGGCAGGTCGGGCGCCGCAGAGCCGTGGCGGTCATGCTGTCGGTCGTTACGATGTAGGGCCGGGCGTCGAACTGCCGGGTGTCGACGGCATAGATGCCCTGCCCGGATACGGCGGCGAGCATCGTGGTGTCGTCGAGCTGCGCAACGTCCTGCACGTCGCACGCATTGAATCCGACCTCCTGCATCCGGGTACCTTCCCAGAGGACCAGCCCCGAGCGGGTGGCGGCCCACACCCTGCGGCGGGCATCCTCGCAGAACCGGTTGACAAGAAGCCGGTCCGGTAGGAGCGTATGGCTGCGGATGTTTACGAGTTCCGTGGTGCATATGGCGATCCGGTCGTCGATGTTGACCCACAGGCGGTCGGACGAGTCGTAGTGGAGCGCCGTGATGCCGTTGCTTTCGAGCTGCTGCATGAACGGGCTGTTTTCCGTCGTATGCCACCGCACGGCTGATTCCCGGTTGTTGTAGCCCAGCAATCCTTTGTAGTGGCTGCCGATCCAGAGCGTGCCGTTTTTCTCGACCGTGATGGCGTTGATGTATTTGCCCAGCGTCTGCTTGCTCAGGCGTCCCATTTGGGTGAAATTCTTTTTGTGGACAAAGCGCACGGAGTATCCGCGGTCGGCCGTGCCGATCCAGACGTTGCCTTCGCTGTCGCTGAACCCGCAGTTGAAGTCGCTCGTGTAATTGAGTTTGTAGAAGCGGCCTACGACGTTGTGCTCGAAGCTGTGGTTCGAAAGGTCGATCGCGTGGATGTTGTCGCCCTGCGTGCCGATGTAGACCGTGCTCTGGGGTGCGGGCGTCAGCATCGTGACGTTGTATTCGGCGGCATGGGCCAGACACCGCAGCAACCGGGCGTCGGTCGTGGGGCGTCCCGTCGCGGGGTCGAGGGCCACGATGCCCTGCTCCGTGCCGAACCAGATGCGCCCCTGCTGGTCGCGGCATCCGCAGCGGAACAGGGTCGGGCGGGCGAGGACCACCGAGTCGCAGAGGTTCAGTTCGCGGTCGTATTTGAAGATGCCCTGCCCGTCGGTGCTTCCACCCCAGAAATAGCCCTGCAGGTCAGCTTCAAGCACCTGGGGGCGGTGGTAGGGCGAATCTTTCCGGGCCAGGACGGTGCGGCTGGCGGCGTCGAAAAGCACCATGCCCGCAGGTCCCGAGCAGACGATCTGCGAGCCGCTGTGGGTGATGTGGTGCAGCCCGCGTTCCGTCAGCAGGCGTTCGAAATTGTCGTACAGCGGATTGTAGATGCAGATGCCACCTGCCGTAGCGATCCAGAGCGTACCTTCCTCGTCGATGCGGATGTCGTGAACCCGGTTGGCGGGGAGCGACGCCGGGTCGTCCGGCTCGCTCTGGTAGTAATAGTAGGTCTGGCCGTTGTAGCGGCAAAGCCCGTTGTCGGTCGCGATCCAGATGTAGCCGACCTTGTCCTGTGCAAAGCTGCGGATCGTCAGGTTGGGCAGGTGTTGTACGGCCTGCGGATCGGCGGAGAGGTTCCCGCAGAGGCAGAGGAGCAGCGCCAGCAGGAGCAGGCGTCCGGTGGCCGGGGCGGATATGGCTGAAGGTCGGTTTCGGTTCATGGGGCGGTAGCTTGGCGGACGGTTTTGTAACAAATGTAGGGACTTTTTTGGGTATAAATGGTATACTGAAGTCGTTATTTTACCGGAGACGGACTGTGCTTCAAGGCCCGGAAGTGGTGTGGTTCCGGCATTTTAGGGCTTACTACAAAGAAAGGCATTCCCCGGGGTTTATTTTTGTCTGCCCGTGTCAAAATTTTGTCTTTCCGTTCAGGCGTAGCGACGCGCAGGAGAAGAATCTGCGATAACGATGCGACTGTGAAAACGCTCTTAAACGGCATTGGAGGTGCGATAAAGGCATGTGTATGCAGCTGCTCCGACACCTCCGGCGAGCTTCCCGCAGCACTCGCCGGGACCCTTACGCAGGCTTGCCGATGCCGCATTTTAATTTTATTTTTGCTCGGAACAACAACCTAAATCCTACAATTCAACGCATTATGAACCCCTTCAAATTTAACCTTTTCACGACCCTGTTCCCGGCTTTTGCGCTGGCGCTCCTCGGTGCATGTTCCGGGGACGACGGGATTGCACCCGAAGCCGACGAACTGCGTGTCTCGGGAGTCGAACAGGAGTTCACCATTGCGGCTTCGGATGCCGCGCAAATCGCCTTTACGGTCGAAAGTAACCGGACGTGGGAACTCGTGAAGTCCGGCCTGGAATGGGCCGAAGTCAGTCCCGCAGGCGGGGCGGCAGGTATTCCGGTGCAGGTGAAGATCACGCCTTATCCCAACGTCGGCGACCTGCGTACGGGCACGATCGCCGTCCGGGCCGGATCGCAGGAGCACACCATCACCATCCACCAGCAGCCTTCGTCCGACAGTCCTTCGATCGTCGCTGAGGGGCTGACCGACGGACGCATCGTCTGCGATGCCGAGGGGATGCCCCGGAGTTTTCGGGTCAACGCTAACGTAGCGTGGGAGGCCGTGCCGGAGAATCTCGGCTGGGTCGCCGTCGAGCCTTCCAAAGGCAGCGGCGGCACGACGGTCCGCGTCGTGGTCACTCCCGAAGAGAACGACGGTCCGGAACGGAGCGGAACGCTGATTATCAAGGCCGCTACCGCCGAGTTGCGTATCCCTGTCAGCCAGAAGCGCAAGGCGCAAAGCCCGGTCATCGCCATCGAAGAACTTACCGATAATTTCGTGCGGCTTGCCGCCGGGGAAACTCCGGTCCGCTTCCGCGTGAAATCCAACTATGCCTGGACCGTCGACCGCACGGGAGTTCCCGACTGGATTGGAATCACGCCCGACGGGGGCGCCGCGGGCGAAACGGTCACCGTCGAGGTGAAGCCCTTGTCCAATCCGGGCGACTCGCGTAAAGGGCGTTTTTCGATCACCGCCGTCGGGGGCGAAAGCTCAGCCACCGAGACGCTTGCCGTCGTACAGGCTCCGGCCCCGGGTTTCGACTGGGTGCTTTTCGAAGACGATTTCGCGTGGGCGACGACCCCTGCCGATGCGATGTTCAACGTCGCCACGCAGGACCAGGGCGCCGGGACGGTCCTGACTGACCTTTATCCCGAGATTGCCAGCGGTACGACCGACCCGTTCGGTACGGGGTGCGAAATCCTGCGCGGATACACGCGCTTCGGATGCCTCAAATTCGGCACAGCGAGCCGCAAAGGCCGATTCACGACACCCGTCTTTGCCGAGATCGAGAAGAAGATGGACCTGACGGTTCGTTTCCGGGCGCTGACCATGCGCGATTACAATGCCGTGCTGGAAATCTATTGCGAAGAGGGGACCTACGATGCCGTCGACCTTACGCGGATTCCCGTGGGCACGAAATGGGCCGGCGATCCCTTCCAGGGCTGGTACGACGTGACGCTGACGATTACGGGTGCCACGCGCGGCTGCCGCCTGAACATCCGCTCGGAGAACGATGCCGACTGCTGCTGGTATCTCGACGACCTGCGCGTTACCTCGCTTCGCAGCGACGCCGTGACGGGGGTGGTCATGGAGCAGGTGAAGCAGATCGCCTGTGTGAATAACAATGTCACGGTCGGCGCCGACGGCACGTTCGAGGTCGTCGTGAACCACAATACGACGCTCTCGGTCGAGCCTGCGCCGTGGATCACTCAACTCTCTGCCACCTCCGTCGCCCTGGGTTCGGGGCAGCGCACCACCTACAAATTCCAGGCGTCGGACAATATGTCGGGTGCTGTCAGGGTGGGGAAAATTCGCTTTTATAATGCGGCAGACGGCCTTTCGGCCGAGGCCGATGTGACGCAGGCCGTCACCGTCGAACCGAAATTCAAGGTCCGCTGGATGCTGGGCGCCGACTACCTTTCGGATTACGAATCGACCTGGGGTACGGGTCACTACGTCGCTGCCGAGCGCGGCAGTTCCCCGGCCCGTTTCTCGTATGTCGCGGGCGGCGTCTCGGAGACCAGCCCCAAATGGGCCTTCACCGGCAAGGACCCTCTTTCGTGCCCGAATGTGACCTATGGATGGACCGACGACTATTGGCTGTTCGAAACGCCGCTGGAGGGCCTTACGGCCGGGTCGCGCGTGAAGATCGCCTGCATTATGGTCCTGAGCGACAAATGCCCCAAATACTGGATGTTCGAGTACGAGGACGGCGGGGCGTGGAAACCCGTTACGGCTGTCCGGACCGCGACCGTCGAGGATGGGGCCGAACTCTCCTACAACCTGGCTTTCGAGGCGGACGCATATAGCGACGTGTCGGGAACCGTGACGCTCACGGCTCCTGCCGGGGACGGTACGGCCCGTTTCCGCTTGCGCTGCCTGGGGCCGATCATGGTCCGGGGAACGGTGGCCAGCAAGCCCCAGAATGCGGGCATGCGTATCGTCAATGTCGACGGCGGCGGAACGGAATGCCAGCCCACGGTATCGCTCATGGAGTAATCTCAACGAAAAATGCACACTATGAAACGCATCGAAAATTTCAACCCGTTCTTTTTCCGGAAAATAACCCTCTTGGGGGCCTTAGCCGCTTTGCTGGTGGGTGTTGCCTGCGAGCGGGACAATACGCGTGAAATGCGGAACCCCGCGGATGACCCCGTCTGGGTTACCGGCGTCGGGCTGCCTGCCGACGAGGTCGTGGCGGCCGTAGGGGAGACCTTCGAGGTCCGCGGACAGGGCTTCGGCGGGAAGGATGTTTTCCAACTCGTCGCCGAAGGCGGCGGTACGGCGAAAGCCTATTTTCTGCCAATGGAGGTTATGGCCGACAAGGCGGTGGTGACAATCCCACAAGGCCTGCCCGACGGAACCTATACAGC
>JAEZTA010000002.1 GCA_023443765.1 Bacteroidota bacterium
ACATCCCGCCCGGCAGCGGCAACGTCATCGCCCCGGTCGACTCGGTTCAGTTCCGCGACGACTTCATGCCCCGGCTGAAAGAGTATGCCGACAGCCTGATGCAGCATACGCCGGTCTATGGGCTCAACCTGGGCGACATGACCCACTCGGAATACTGGTTCCGCAACAAGACGGGCATGCCCGAATACCTGCGGCTGGCCAAAGACACCCCATTCCTGATGTACCACGTCATCGGCAATCACGACCACTGCCACAAGTACGAGAACGATTACGAGGCCGAAGCCGAATACCGCAAATATTTCGGCCCGACCTACTATTCGTTCAACCTCGGCAAGGTCCACTACGTCGTGCTCGACGACATGCTCTACCACGGCCGCAACAAGTACGACAAGATCATCGCCCCCGAGCAGTTGGCATGGCTTTACAAGGACCTCCGGGCGCTCGATCCGGCGATTAAACAGCTCGTCGTGGCCTGCCACGTGCCTCTGGTGGCCAACAACGGCGCCTGGGACGACATCTGGTACAACCTCAAGGAGAAGGACGACCTGTTTATGTTATTGCAGGATTACGACGTGACCATTATGACGGGCGACTGGCACACCGAAGGTACGACGCGTATCAGCGACCGCATGGTGGAGTATGTCCATCCCGCCATTACGGGCAACTGGTGGTACCGGCAGGGCGTCTGCTGCAACGGCTATCCCGCAGCCTTCACCGAGTATGTCTTCCGGGGCGACCGCCTCGAAAGCCGTTCGCTCGTCGACTGGGCCAACGGCAACAGCAAGCAGCAGTTCCGGGTTTACAACAAGGGCGTGACCTCGAACACAGGCATCGCAAGCGCCTCGGAACTCGACCCAGCGGGCGGCGCGCCGTCGGTGCTGGTCTTCTTCTGGGGCATCGCTCCTAACTGGACGTTCGTCTGCCGCGAGAACGGCGAGCAGACCTATGGCCGCGGCCAGCTGGTCCAGCGTTACGACCTGCTGGCCCGCTCGCTGGTCGAGGAAGGCGTTGTTCCCTACGAGCGTTACACGTGGCTCAAGCAGAAGCCTGTGCGCCTCTACCTCTACACCCCGAAGGACCCTTCCGCCGAGATCGAGATCATCGGCACGGACCACATCCGCAACCGCGATTTCCGGGTGGTCACGCGGATCGAAAAATAACCGAAGCACCCTAAATACTACCTATATGAGAAAATTCTACAAAATGATCGGCGCGCTGCTTGTGCTGGTATCGGTCACCATCTCCTCGCTGACGGCCCAGACGGCCGCCGGCGTGAAGGGAACCGTGACCGACAGCGACAGCGGCAGGCCGCTTGCCGGCGTGAGCGTGAAGCTCTCCGGCTCGGCCACGGCAACCACGACCGACGCCCGGGGCGCCTATGCCATTCAGGCTTCCCCGGCCGGGGCCGTACTCGAATTCTCCCTGGAGGGGTACATTCCCCGGAAAGTCCCGGCCGAAGGCCGCACGCAGGTCGACGTTGCGCTGAAGCCCACGCCCCGCGAAACGGGCGTGGTGAAGGGCATCGTGACCGACAGCGACAGCGGCGCCCCGCTGGCCGGCGTGACCGTCGTGCTCTCGGGTTCGACGCGCGGGACCACGACCGACGCCAAGGGCGCCTACACCCTCTCCGTGCAGTCCGCCGAGTCGGTCCTCGACTTCTCCTACCTGGGCTATGTCCCCCAGAAAATCCGGGCCGGTAACCGCTCGCAGATCGACGTGATGTTGGTGGCCGACAACAAGGACATCGACGAAGTGGTCGTGATTGGTTACAGCGAGGTGAAGAAGACCGACCTCACGGGTTCGGTCACTAATGTTAAAATGGGCGACATCAAGGACATTCCGGTGGTCTCGGTCGATCAGGCTTTGCAGGGCCGCGTGGCGGGTGCCGACATCATGTCCACCTCGGGCGACCCGACGGCCTCGACCTCGATCCGCATCCGCGGCACGCGGTCGATCACCGCGTCGAACGAACCGCTGATCGTCGTCGACGGCATCATCGACGCCGTGCAGGACCTGAGCGACATCAACTCGGCCGACATCGAGTCGATCTCGGTGCTGAAGGACGCCTCGTCGACGGCCATTTACGGCGCCCGCGGTTCGAACGGTGTGATCATCGTCACCACGAAGAAGGGCAATCCCACGGTGAGCAAGCCGTGGATCACGCTCAAGGCCGACATGGGCTTCTCGCAGCTGCCCCGCAACCTTGACGTGATGAACGCCACGGAGTTCGCCCTCTACCGCAACGATGTGACCTATTTCAACTGGCAGATGGGCAACCGTCCGGTCGGGGATTACACCTACAACGACCCCTATTCGCTGGGCCGGGGAACCAACTGGATCGACGAGATCACCCGTACGGCTCCCTACCAGAACTACAACCTCTCGGTGTCGGGCCGTTCGAAGACGAGCAGCTACTTCGTGTCGCTGGGTTACAGCGACATCCAGGGTATCGTCGACGACAGCGGTTTTCAGCGTACGACAGCCCGTGTCAACGTGTCGCACGACTTCGCCAAGTGGTTCACGGCGGGTGTCAACTCGTCGATTTCCTACCGCGACGAGGCCAACAACAAGGCCAACATCGGCGGTTCGTCGGTGTGGAACGCCGCGACCTACCTTGCTCCCGTGCTGGGTCCGGAGGACACTTACAACCCCTTCTACGGCTCGGGGCAGACGATCAACAACCCGCGTTACACGATCAACCTGAACGAGAACACGCTGGAGCGTTTTGCCTCGACCAACACGTTGTATGTCGACCTGAAACCCGTTGAGGGACTGAAGATCAGCAGCAAATTCACCTACTATCTCTACCAGCGCCACGACTACCGTTTCTACCCGAGCACGCTGCCCGTCAGGAACGAAGGCGAGGGCGGCGAGGGTTATCGTGCGGAGTACGACACGCGCACGCTCTCGACCGAGAATACGGTGACTTACGCCTATACGGCCAAAACGGGCCACTATTTCGACGTGATGGGCGGTTTCACGGGCTCGAAGTCGCGCCTGAACGGGCTGGACCTGAGCGCCAAGGGCCTGATCGTCGACGACAACAAGTGGAACAACATGAACGGCATCTACGACAAGCAGAACTATACGAGCACCTCCTACACCAACTACATTACGAAGATGTCGGTGCTGGCCCGTGTGAACTACAACTACAAGAAACGCTACTACCTGACCCTGACGGGGCGTTACGACGGTTCGTCGAACTTCGCCGCCAACCACAAGTGGGGATTCTTCCCCTCGGCGGCTGTCAAGTGGAATATTTCGAACGAATACTTCATGCGCCGCGTGCGCTGGATCGAGGAGTTGTCGCTGCGCGTGAGCGCCGGGCGCACGGGTAACGACGCCATCAAACCCTACCGCTCGATCGAGGCCTACACCTCGACTTCGGACGGTTACCTGCTGGGCGGCTCGCAGTCGACGGCGTTCTATCCGGTCCGCGTGGCGAGCAACAACCTGACGTGGGAGACCACCGACCTCTACAATGCCGCCATCGACGCTTCGCTGTTCAAAAAACGTCTGAATATCACCTTCGAAGGCTACATTTCGAAGACCCGCGACCTGCTGCTGTCGGTCCAGAAGGCCGCGCAGTCGGGTTTCCCGAGCCACTTCGAGAACATCGGCCGCACGTCGAATAAGGGCCTCGAACTGACCGTCGAGTCGCGCAACATCGTCAAGCGCAACTTCTCGTGGTCCACGTCGCTCACGCTGTCGCACAACAAGCAGCAGGTCGAGGACATCGGTTCGGAGGATTTCGTCAGCGCGATGAACAGCCCCGGCAACAGCCAGTACATGATGTACGGCTATGTCAAGAACCGGCCGCTCAACGCCCTGTGGGGTTTCAAGTACGGCGGCGTGTGGCACAACCAGGAGGAGATCGAACGCAACAAGGTGACCAACACCTATGTTTCGGCCACGACCTCCCTCAGCCCCGGCCTGCCGCGCTACATCGACACCAACAACGACGGTGCGCTGGACCAGAAGGACCTGGTCTACCTGGGCAACGCCGACCCCACGATCTACGGCGGTTTGCAGAATACGTTCAACATCGGGCAGCTGAAGGTCGGCGTCTACTTCGCCTATTCGCTCGGCGGCAAGATCTACAACTATTCGGAGCTCTACATGGCGGGTAGTTTCTCGTCCAACCAATACCGCTACATGGCCAATTCGTGGCATCCGGTGCGCAATCCGGACTCGGACCTGCCCCGCGCGGGCGGCGTACAGGTGCATGTCCCGAGCGATTTGCAGGTGCACGACGCTTCGTACCTGCGCCTGAAAAACGTCTCGGTGGCCTACACGTTCGACCTGCGCAAGCGGGTGAAGTGGCTGCGCGACATCACGCTGAGCGTCAGCGGCGAGAACCTCTACCTGTGGTCGAAGTACAACGGTTTCGACCCCGACGTTTCGACTTCGAGCGAAAGCTCGACGCTGCGGCGCGTCGACATGGGCGCCTATCCGCGGGCCCGCACGGTGATTTTCAGTGTTCAAATCCGCTACTAATCAAAAATGACTACGACTATGAAATCCATAAAATCAGTTTTGCTGGCGGTGGCGGTGGCGCTCACGGGTGCCTGCTCGCTTCAGGAAACGCCCGAGTTCTTCGTCAACCGGAGCAATTTCTACCGCAACAAGTCGGAGTGCATCGCCGGTCTGAACAGCTGCTACATTCCGCTCAAGACGATCTATAACTTCAACTTCGGGGTGATGACCGAGGGCGTCACCGACCTGCTGTTCCACAATTCGCCAACGGTCTACGATTCACGCCTCGAAATCTCGCCCGCGCTGCCCGGCTACGGGGCCACGGTGTGGACCCAGGGCTATAAGGCCGTGATGTACTGCAACGCCGCCATCGAGGGCATCAAAAACGCCACGGTGAGCGAGGCGGATCGCAGTAAGCTGCTGGCCGAGGGCGTGATCCTGCGGGCGATGTACTACTACCTGCTCACGTCGGTCTTCGGCGACGTGCCTTTCTACACGATCGACGTCAGCACCGAGGAGCTGCTCAACCAGACGGCCCGGCTGCCGCGCATGTCGGCCGTCGAGACCCGCAACTACCTGATCAAAGAGTTGATGGAGAAGGTTCCCGACCTGGACCAGGTGCGGTCGTCGGAGATTGCCGACAACCGCATGGGCGCCGCCGTGGGGTGGATGCTCGCCGCCAAGATGGCGATGTGGAACAAGCAGTGGGACACGGCGCTCGAAGCGCTCGCGGAACTGGAGAAGATTTACGGCACACTCGACCAGTACCCGCTCTCCGACGTTCCGTTCCGGATGAAGAACACGCCCGAGTCGATCCTCGAAATCCAGCACTCCTACACTTCGGGCGGCCTGATCTACACCTCGAACTACGCCTGCATCTGCATGCCCAACCAGACCACCGCGGAGTCGGGAACCGACGTGTTCGACGGTGTGAAGATCGAGGAACTGGGCGACGACGCCAACGTGTGGCCCGGCATGCGGCCCAACCTGGTTTTCAGCGCCGGTTTGCAGACCCGCACGGGCGGCGACCGCCGCGTGGAGATGAACCTCGCGTGGGAGTACGACGGGCAGGAGTTCAAGAGCGTCGGGACGCGTCCGTGGCTCGGCCCGAAATTCTGGTGCCCCGGCATGCGAGACAGCTACGACTCGAACAACTACAAGGTTTTCCGCTATGCCGACGCCGTGCTGATGATGGCCGAGTGCTGGTGTATGAAGGAGAACCTGGAACAGACGAAATCGTACCTCAATCAGGTGAAAAACCGGGCCGGCATCGCCGAATTCTCGGTCTTCAAGAGTTGGGAGCGGATGCTCGAAGAGATTCAGAACGAGCGCGCCCGCGAACTGATCGGCGAGTTCCAGCGCAAATTCGACCTCGTGCGGTGGGGTATCTGGTATACGAAGACCCTCGAATCGGCCGACTACGAGACGGTGCGCAACGCCATCCTGCCCTGTCACGAGTATTACCCGATCCCCGACACGCAGGTGGTCTACTCGGGCTATGCGCTCGACAACAAGGAGTATGAGAAATACGGACTTTAACCTAAAAACGGAACATTATGAGATTCAGTTATAAAGGCTTTGTATTGCTCGCGGCGCTCTGTGGGGTGCTGGGCGGGTGCAACGAGCCGTTCGAACCGACGATCCGGCTGGCCGTGGACAACAATCTGGTCAACCTGCCGGCGACGGAGGGCGTGACCCGCGTGATGGTCTATTCGACCGGGAAGTGGGCGCTCTCCGTGGATTCGGAGTCCGGCGCATGGGCGCGTATCGACCGCGATTCGGGCCGTGAAAACGGCGATTTCGTTTTCGAATACGACACCAACGGCGGTTTGTCGCGCAAGGCGACCATCCGCATCAGTTCCGGGGACCGCCTCTGCGAAGTGGTGATGTCCCAGGCAGCGGGAATTACCGACCCGACGCTGACCGTTACGCCCGGGAGCGTCGCGCTGCTGGGCGAAGGGTGTCCCGTGGCGATGACCCTTTCGAGCAACCTCGGACCCGACCTGGAGCGTGTGCAGCACGAAGTCTCCTACGGCGAGGACAGCGGCGAAGGGTGGATCGGCGATGTGACGCTCGACGACGAGTCGCTGCGTTTCGCAGTGGCGGACAACACGACCGGGGCGATGCGTTTCGCCACGGTGACCCTCTGGGTTACGGACGGCAACGATGCCCGCTACGAGACCCGCGCTACCGTTACGCAGAGCGCCGAGGCGCTGGCCCTGACGATGACACCCGCCGAAGAGACCCACGCGGCGGCGGCCTACGGCGAAACCTTCAAACAGGCTTTCGAGTGCAACATCCCGGCGGTTTACGGCGACCTGACGCTTGTCTGCGACTACCTGACGGGCGCTGAAGGCTGGCTGACGAACTATCGGATCGACCGCGAGGCAGGGCTGGTGAGCGTGAAAATCCCGGCCAATCCCGCGGCGCCCCGTTCGGCGCGCTTCGCTCTGCGTTACGACAACGGACGCGGCCGGACCATCACCACCGACTACGTCAACCTGACGCAGGCGAAGTGCGACATCGGCGGGGTGGAAGGCGACCAGATGGAGGGCGAGAAGGACGACAACGAATGGTAACCGACTAAACAGACGCGAAAATGAAAAAGATACAGAACCTATTGATAGTTTGCGGCCTCGTGCTGGCGGGGTGTTCCGAAACGCCCGTCGATACCGACGGCCTGCCCCAGCCCGCTCCGGTGAAACGTGTTTCGCTGCGGATCGCCGCGGGAACCGACACGCGCGCCGAACTGGGCGAAGACCTGCGGGTGAAGTTCCAGCCGGGCGACATGATCGACATCAACGGCGAGCCTTACGAGGTCTTCCTGCTCGACGACGGCTCGGCCGCCGTGCCCGGGGTCGTCGAGGCCCAGCGCTACGAGGCGGTGTTCCCGTCGGCCTGTAACTTCCTCCAGCAGACGAAGGAAGCTGCGAATTTCAAACTGCCGCTGGCGCAGTTCTATGCCGGTCCCGGTACGTTCGGGCGCAATGCGATGCCGATGTACGGCGAGGCGACGGGCATCGACGAGGACAAAGGCTATGTGAACGTCACGCTGCACAACATGTGCGGGGTGCTGAAACTGACGCTCAAAGGGTCGGCGACGATCAACACGATCCTCGTCGAGGACAAATCGGGCGCTCCGATCTCGGGCTATGCCACGCTCGAAACCGACAGCGAGGGAAACAAAATCCTCGTGCCGGGCACGGCGAGTTCCGCGCGGGCCTACCACCTGGTGCTCAACTGCGGCGGTTCGGGACAGGGCGTCGCGCTGAGTGAAGCCGGAACCGACTTTTATGTGGTGATGCCCGCCCGTGCCTATGCCGCGGGGCTGAAAATCCGCATCACCGACCGTTCGCACCGGGCGATGACCCTCGATTCGCCGACTCCGCGCACAATCAAACGCAACGTTGTGACCGAGACCCCTGCAATCACCTATGCGCCCGATGCCAACCTGGTGTTCGCGGAGTATTTCGACGCCTGCACGTGGGGCGGGAATTACGTCGGCAACACGAAAGGTTATTCGCCCTCGCAGACCGAGGCCCAACAGAGCGGCGGCAGTCTGGCCGGAACGACCGCTGCGGGATCGGCGACGGGGCTTGAGGAGGCTCCCTTCTACGTGATGGAGAATGCCGCGGGAACGGCCGACTACTCCAATTCGTGGAACATCGTTCCCCCTTCGGCGGTCAACAACGTGACGGCGGACTACATCCGCAACCGCAACCTCTACGACTGGACCTACCTCTACCGCTGCGCCGAGTTTCAGGGCTGCCTGCGCGTCGGGTCGCCGACGCTGGGCCGCGGCAAGATCCACACGCCGAAACTCGCGAACATCCCCGCCGGCAATACGCGCAAGGCGCAGATCATCTTCCGCCTCTGCTACGTCAAGGGCGCGAATATGACCGACCGCTTCCAGAGCTGGATCGACAAGGGAACCTACGAAGAGGTTTACATCGACGGAGCGAAGATGGCCTTCACGCCCGCCACGTCGGCCTACATCCCCAACTCCACGATCGGGACCGACGGCTGGGCCGAGGTGAAACTGATCGCCGGCGGCGTATCGAAAGATACCTCGTTCAACTTCTTCGAGGAGAAAGGCACGGCGGCCCCGACGAGCTACTATTTCGTCGACGACATCGAGGTCCGCCTGCTGGATTAACCCACCCTTTCAAAACCAAGACAAAATGAAAACGAAAAATATGTGGAAACTGCTGCTGTTGACAGCCTTTGCGGGCTGTGCGGCGGCCTGCGCCGACGATCCGGACGAAGTCCCGGTCATCGAACTCGGCGCCGTGAAAGGCGAATACATCGTGCCGGCGCAGAGCGGCACGGTCGAGGTCGAGGTGTACAGCAACCGCGGTTGCAACGTCTCGTTCCTCGAAGCGACCCCCTGGGCCGAGGCACACACCGGCCGGATTCCGGGCGACGGCGCTTTCAGCGTCACCTACGGGGCCAACGACTCCTTTGCCCGCGTGGCGCGCCTGTTGTTGCAGGACGACAGCGGACGCCGCCGCGATACGGTCTACATCCGCCAGGAGGGGGCGATCGAAGAGCGGCTGGTGTTTCCCGCACCGAATATCTCGGTGAAGGGCAGCAGCGGCGAGCAGACTGTTTCGGCCCCGCTCAACACCAACATCGGTTCGGAACGCCTCGTGACGAAGGTGGTCTATCCGGACGAGGGGGCTGCCGACTGGATTTCGGACGTGCGCGTCGACGACCGGTCCGGGGCGCTCCTCTTCGCCACGCAGGCCAATCCGGATCAGGAGAATATGCGTTCGGCGGAGATCACTCTTTCGTTCACCAACGGCTGGGACAAGGTCACTTCGGCCAAACTCTACATCGTGCAGGCCAATGCCCACGACGATTTCGGTACGGAGCGTTCGTTCGAAGAGATTCGCGCACTGTGCGGTCCCGGGCAGGTCGTGACTATCGAAAACGACTATTACATTTCGGCATGGGTGGTCAGCGACGCCGCGGGCGGCAACATGGGGGCCAACCCCATGACCACCGAGTCGACGATCAACTACGAGGTCTGCAAAAAGACGGCCTATGTCGAGAGCATCGACGGCAGCCTGGGCTTTCTGGTCGAGACGCAGACGGCTGACGATAACATTTTCATGCGTTACAGCCGCATCCAGCTTTCGCTGAAGGGCGTGCGCCTTGTACACGATACCGATCCCGACCGGTTCTCGCTCAAGGGCGTGAAGTCGGCCATGATCATCAGTTCGCAACTGGGCACGGCGGCGGACATCCCGCACCGGGAGAAGCGCATCAGCCAGCTGACCGACGACGATATTTACACCTACGTCACGCTGACCGACTGCGAGTTGCCGATCCGCAAAGGCCCGCTGACCCCGATCAACGAGGGGTATGCCAACGCCACGGGCGCCAACCGGACGGAGAAATGCGCGTCGCTCGTGCGCGACATCGAGGGCGAGCACATCTACCTCTACACCAACACGACGTGCCTCTACCGCCGCGACGGCAGCCGCCTGCCCTACGGTTCGGGCAAACTCTCGGGCATCGTCGTCCACGAGTTGTTCCCGCGCTTCGAGTGGGAGGACAATCCGAGCGGCGACGACGAATCCTACGGGTATATCGGCCGTTATCAGTTGCGCCACGTCTCGAAGTCGGATTTCGACGGGCTGGCCAGTGATTTCAAGGACAGCTTTTCGGCGCTGCTGACCGAATACCGTTTCCTGCAGTATGACAATAACAAGGTCTATCCGACCTACGGAACCAACGGCTACCTGACGCACAGTTACAAGGACGGCACGGGCGCCATCAAGATTCTCTCCAACGAGGATTTCAGCTACCTCGGTCCGGTGGGCAACAAGTCCACGTTCATTTTCGGGTCGAACATCGGCAACGTCAACGGCATGGGCATCATCCTCGAAGACGGGACCGACTGGTGGCGCGATTTCCCCGACGTGAACAACAACACCTCCGGCGATACGTCGGGCGGCGGCAAAGGCAAGGTTCCCCGCAAGGGCAGCGCCGAAGGCCCCGCGTGGGTCGATTGGTACTGGTGGGATAAGGCCAACGACCGCGGCCACGCATGGATCATCAACTTCTCGACCGAGGGTATCTCGACCGACGTGCTGTCGATGCAGGTGAGCGTGCTGAACGACCGTTACGACAGCGGCAAATACGGGTCGCCCCGTTATTTCAACGTTGCGTGGTCCGAGACGGGCGACATGAACAACGACGACGACTGGACCTACATCGACTCCTACACCGTGCCCGACATGGCCCGCTGGACGCCTGCGACGCGTTATTGGCAGTATGCGGGCTGGAAGCCTGTCGACGTGAAACTGCCGCTCGCGATGCTCGGCAAAAAGAACGTCTACATCCGCCTGCAGGCGGCCCGGAATCTGGGCGGAAGCCTCGACGAGTATGCCGCCCAACCGATCGATTCGCCGTCGTGCATGAACTATTTCGCCATTCGTTACAACAAACAATAATCTTACAGACGACCGGGGCGGGCAATGGCCTGTCCCGGTCGCTGACGACAAAATCCCGAATTTATGCAAAGAGTCCTGATCCTTGTCGCCGCGCTCCTCCTCTCGGTTGCGTGCGCCGAAGCCCCGCAACCCGAAATCAATGTCATTCCCCGGCCCGCGTCGGTCGCTCCGGGCACCGGAACGTTCCGTATCGGCCGCAGTTGTAAGATCGGTTACGACGATCCCTCGCTGCAATCCGTTGCTGCGCTGTGTGCCGGCTACCTGGCCGATGCCGGGGTGCGGAAGCCCGTCGTGACGGACAAGCCCGTGCACAAGGGCGTCGACCTACAACTGGACGGCACGCTTGCGGGCGAGGAGTACACGCTGAGCGCGACGCCGAAAGGCGTGTCGATCTGCGGCGGTTCGCCCCGGGCGGTGCTCTACGGCGTGCAGACCCTGCGCCAGCTGATCGACGGCGACCGGATTCCCGTTGCGGAGATTCGCGACAAACCCTTCTTCGGCTACCGCGGTGCGATGTTCGACGTGGCGCGCTATTTCTACCCCGTGGAGGATGTCAAGCGGTTTATCGACATCATGGCGCTCCACAAGCTCAACACCTTCCACTGGCACCTGACCAACGACCAGGGGTGGCGCATTGAGATCAAGCGCTATCCCGAACTGACGCGTGTGGGTTCACAGCGCAAGGAGACGCTGATCGGCCACTACAAGACTTCGAACGAATACGACGGTACGCCCTACGGCGGTTACTACACGCAGGACGAAATCCGCGAGGTGGTGGCCTATGCCGCCGAACGCTGCATCGACGTGATTCCCGAGATCGAACTGCCCGGCCATTCGATGGCCGCCCTGGCATCGTATCCGTGGCTGGGGTGCACGAAAGGTCCCTACGAGGTGCGCACGACGTGGTTTTACAGCAGCGATGTGCTCTGTGCGGGTCGCGAGACGACCTTCGAATTCCTTGAAAACGTACTTTCGGAGGTGCTCGAACTCTTTCCGTCGAAATACATCCACATCGGCGGGGATGAGTGTCCCAAGGTACGGTGGGAGAAGTGTTCCGACTGCCAGCGCCGCATACGGCAGGAGGGGTTGAAGGACGAGAATGCCCTCCAGAGCTACTTCGTGTGCCGCATCGAGGAGTGGCTGCACGCCCACGGGCGCGAGATGATCGGCTGGGACGAACTGCTCGAAGGCGGCGTGACGCCCTCGACCATCGTCATGTCGTGGCGCGGCACGGAAGGGGGAATCAAGGCCGCGAAACTCGGCAACCGGGTGATCATGTCCCCGCGGTTCTACTTCTACCTCGACTACTACCAGACTTCCGACCCGGAGAAGAACGGCGAGCGGCTCTCGATCGGCCGCAACATCCCGATTCGCAAACTCTACGGTTATGACCCCTTCGACCAACTCGACGAGGCGCAGAGCCGCAACATCCTCGGCGTCCAGGCCAACCTCTGGACCGAGTACATCGCCACGATGGACCATGCGGAATACATGCTGCTGCCGCGCCTGGCCGCCATGTCCGAGGTGGCGTGGGCTCCCGGGGGGCGCGACTACGACGATTTCGTGCGGAGGCTCGGCACGCTGCGCGGCCTGTACGACCGCGAGGGGTACGAATATGCCGATTTCGTGTTCCGGGGCATCGAGTGACGCTGCGGGCAAAAGGCATCCGGCGGGGTTTCAGCTTGCAGGCTGGGGTCCCGCCGGTTTTTTTGTGCTGTTGCGGTGGGTGATTACCGGGTCGGGGACATGGCTTGCCGGTATTCGGAAGGGGTGTAGCCTTTGAGTTGCTTGAACGTGCGCGAAACGTTCTTGATGTCGGAGAATCCCAGTTCCGCGGCGGCGTCCGAGACGCTCAGCCCTTCGCACAGCAGCTGCGCCATCTTTTCGATGCGGATCTGGATGACGTAATCGTAAATCGACGTGCCCATCTCCTTCTTGAAGCGGGTTTCGAGCAGGCGCCTCGACAGCGGGACGAGCGTCACCAGGTTGTCAACCGTGAGTTTCTGGCTGATGTTCTCGTGGATGTGTTTCAGGACCTTGGCGATGTAGGGGTCGTTGTTGGCGTAAATGTCGGTCGACTGGCGCGTGATGATGTGGGTGGGTTTGACGACCACGTCTTCCCAGCCCAGCTCCGGGGTGCGGATTTGCCGGTCGATGAGTTTGGCTACATCATAGCCGCCCTGTTCGATGGCCTGATTGAGCGACGAGAGATTCGGCGATGAAAGCTGGCAGATGGTTTCGTCGTTGTCGACGCCTAAGATGGCAATGTCGTCCGGGATGCGAAAATTCCCCCCCCCGTCGATTTGCGTGCACGCTTCGGTGATGTGGTAGGCCTGGTTGTCGTCGCAGGCCATGATTGCGACGGGTTTAGGCAGCGACTGGAGCCAGATAATAAGCTGCGTGGAGTCGTAATACCACAGGTCGTTCTGCGAGTTGTTGTGCAGGGCTGAAAACGTGAAGGCCGGATTCGCGCGGGCGACGGCTTCGCGGAATCCCTGGCAGCGCTCGTCCGACCAGACGATGCCGCGCACGCCGTAAAAAGCGAAATGGCGGAATCCTTTCTTAATGAAATACTCGGCGCCCATCTCCCCGGCCAGACGGTGAGGAGCGGTGATGTTGGGGATGGTCGTGAAGCGTTTCTTGAAATCCTGCGCCACGGCGATGATCCCGTTCTGGAGGAACAGTTCCACGTTGTCCGTGTTGTAGAACTGCCCGATCACGGCGTCGGCTTTCATGCGTTTGGCCCATTCGACGACCGCTTCGATGCCGAATTTGTCGCGGATCGAGAGCGGCAGTTTGCACAGGGTCCAGGCCTGCCCGGTCTCTTTGGCGTAGCGGGCTATTCCCAGCAGGATGCTGCGGGCGTATTCTTCGGAGAAGTCCGTCAGGAAAATTACGCGTGCCATTTTTCGAGTGGGTTTTCGTAGTCAAAGATAGGCTTTTTTTGCAGATTCCTTTCCTGCGGGTGTGATTTTTCTGATTTTCCGGCCGGCCCGCCGTCGTGTCGGGCGGGAATTTTATGCGTGATTTGAGGATGTAAAAGCGCAAATGACCACGGTCCGGCCCGAGGGGATACACTACATTTGTATAACCTAAAATTTCACGACCCGCCATCGGATGCGCCGGCGAACCGCCGCAGGCCCGACCGCTGCACCTGCAGCGCGTTTCCCTCTTTCGCTTCCGGTGTGGTCGGACAAAAGCTACTGACCATGATGCGAACCCCTCTGTTTGCTCTGCTGACCCTTGCGGTCGCTTCCTGTGCACCCCGTTCGGCCAATCCGGTCGACTGTGTCGATCCGTTTGTGGGAACCGGTTTCCACGGCCACACCTATCCCGGCGCCACGACGCCGTTCGGGATGGTGCAGCTCAGCCCCGATACGCGGGCCAACAACTGGGACGCCTGTGCCGGTTATCACTATGACGATACGACCATCGACGGTTTTTCGCACACTCACCTGAGCGGTACGGGGTGTGCCGACCTGGCCGACGTGCTGTTTTATCCCACGCTGCGCGGGGATGTCGTGGCCGAAGGCGCGGCAGGTCCCGTGTTCAACCACAAACCCTATGTTTTCTCACACCGGGACGAAAAAGCCTCGTGCGGTTATTATGCCGTGGCGCTTCCGGCCGAGGGCATCGACGTGGAGCTGACCGCCGCGCCCCGTACGGGCGTACACCGCTACACGTTCCGCGGCACGGGCGAACGCCGGGTGGTCGTCGATCTGGGACATACGATCACCGACGAGAAGGTCGACCTGCACGACCTGCAATGGGAGCCGGGTGAACTGACCGGCATGCGCAGGACGCAGGGCTGGGTCAACGACCATTCTGTTTATTTCGCGGCCCGTTTCTCTGAACCGGTCCTGAAGGCGGAGGTGTTCGGCGATTTCGCCGTGCTGACCTTCGCGCCCGAAGTCGGATCGCTGACCGTAGCCGTCGGCCTGTCGTCGGTGAGCGCCGCCAATGCGCGGGAGAACAGCCTCGCCGAGGTCCCGGAACTGGATTTCGACGCGGTCCGTTCCCGGGCCGTCGAAAGTTGGCGCGAGGCGTTGGACGACATCACGGTCGAGGGAGGTGCGCACGACCAGCGGGTGAATTTCTATACGGCGCAGTACCATACCAAGCTGACACCCAATCTGATGAGCGATGTCAACGGGCAGTATCGCCGCCACGACCAGACCATCGGGCAACTGCCCGCCGGGGAATCCTACTACTCCACCTTTTCGCTGTGGGACACGTTCCGGGCGTGGAATCCGCTCCAGACGCTCGTCAACGAACAGTTGGTCAACGACATGATCCGCAGCATGCTCGACATGTACGACGCGACGGGCGAATTGCCGATCTGGCCGCTGGCCTCGGGCGAGACGCGCACGATGATCGGTTACCACGCCGTGTCGGTCATTGCCGATGCCTACCTGAAAGGGATTCGCGGCTACGACGTTGAGAAGGCTTTCGAGGCGATGAAACATTCGTCGAACATCAATAAAAAGGGCTCGGATTACTACGTTTCGCAGGGTTTCATCCCCTCGAACATCAAGCGCGAGTCGGTGTCGTGCCTGCTCGAATATGCCTACGACGACTGGGCGATCGCCCGCATGGCGCAGGCGCTGGGCCGCGAGGCCGATTTTGCGGAGTATTCGGCCCGGGCGCTCAACTACATCAACGTTTTCGACGGCTCGACCGGGTTTTTCCGGGGCCGGCAGTCCGACGGCAACTGGGCGACGCCCTTTGAGGAGTTCGTTTCGGGACGCGACTATACCGAGGCCACGCCGTGGCAGTACCGTTTCTTCGTGCCGCACGACGTGAACGGCCTCGTTCAGCTTTTCGGCAGCCGTGAGGAGTTTATCCGCCAGCTCGACCGCCTCTTTACACTCGAAACACCCGCGGGGCTGGACATCGACATGGTCGACATCACCGGGCTGATGGGGCAGTATGCCCACGGCAACGAGCCGAGCCACCACATGGCCTATTTATACAATTATGTCGGCCAGCCGTGGCGCACCCAGGAGTTGACGCGCGCGCTGCTCGACGAGATGTATGCCCCGACGCCTGCGGGTATCATCGGCAACGAGGACTGCGGGCAGATGTCGGCGTGGTATATCTTCTCGTCGCTGGGCTTCTACCCCGTGTGCCCCGGTTCGAACGAGTTCGTCCTCACGACGCCGCTGTTCGAAAAGGCGGTTGTGCGGCTCTCCGGCGGGCGGACGCTGACGATTACGGCCAACGACCCTTCGCGTAACCGTTACATCGCCTCGGTGACCTTCGACGGCCAGCCCGTCGATACGAACTACATCCCGGCCGAAAGGCTGATGCAGGGCGGCGAGTTGCATTTCGATCTCCAGCCGAAACCGAATCGGGAACGCGGCACGGACCCCGCCGCATGGCCCCATTCGATGACCGTCGGGGAGGTGGTTTCGATCCCCTATACGACCTGCAACGTGAGCCTCTTCAGCGAACCGCTGTCGGTCGACCTGGCGACGACGACCGCCGGGGCTGAAATCCGCTACACGCTCGACGGCTCCGAACCCACGGAAACCTCGGCGCTCTATACCTCGCCGGTTCCGGTCGACCGCTCCCTGACGCTCCGGGCAAAGGGTTTCAAAGCGGGCGCCGCCCCGAGCCGCACGCTGACGCTTCGTGCCGAAAAGGCGGTCTTCATGTCGTCCGTAGCGGTGCAGGCGGAGCAGCAGGGGGTGCATTACCGCTATTACGAGGGTACGTTCTCGCAGGTCGCCGACATTGCCAAAGGGCGGTTCGTGTCGCAGGGCACGATGCCCGAACCGTCGATTGCCGATGCCCCCGAGGAGGACCATTTCGGCTATGTTTTCGAAGGACTGATCCGCATTCCCGAGCGCGGCGTGTGGGAGTTCATGACCAAAAGCGACGACGGCAGCGTACTGCTGATCGGAGGCCGCAGGGTCGTCGACAACGACTATTCGCACGCCTCGGTGGCCGCTTCGGGCCGCGTGGCGCTCGAAGCCGGGCTGCATCCCTACACGCTGCTCTATTTCGAGGACTACGAGGGGCAGGACCTTTCGTGGGGCTGGAAAGCGCCCGGAGCGGCGGATTTCGAACCGATCCCCGCTGAAAATCTGTTGCTCGGAAAATAAACCGCATAAACGATGAAACGACTGATCTACCTTCTGGCGGCGGTGATGACCGCCTGCGCAACGGCCCCTCAGACCGGGCTGAACGTCATGACGTTCAACATGCGTTACAACAACCCCGAGGACGGGGAGAACAACTGGGTGTACCGCCGCGACCGTGCGGCGGAGGTGGTCACGTCGCACCACATCGACGTTTTCGGAACCCAGGAGGTGCTTTCCGACCAACTGCACGACCTGCTCGACCGCCTGCCCGGTTTCGAGGCGGTAGGCGTGGGCCGTGAGGACGGACGCGAGCAGGGCGAATACTGCGCCCTGTTCTACCGCACGGACCGTTTCACGCGGAAAATGTCGGGGACCTTCTGGTTGAGCGAGACCCCTGAGGTCGCCGGGTCGCTGGGCTGGGACGGGGCCTGCGAACGCACCGCCACGTGGGCCGTGCTGCGCGACCGGGAGAGCGGCGGGGAGTTTTTCTTCATCGACACCCACCTCGACCACATGGGCGAACAGGCCCGCCGCGAAGGCGTGTCGCTGCTGCTGGAACGGATCGCTTCGATGTCCGGCGGGCGTCCGGTGATTCTTACGGGCGATTTCAACGCCGAACCGTCGTCGGAGGTCATCGCGCATGTGACCCGCAGCGGCCTGCTGCACGATGCCCGGGCTGTTGCCGCGCAGGTGGCCGGGACGCCGTGGAGCTTCTCCGACTTCGGGGCGATTCCCGAGGCGGAGCGTCCGCTGATAGACTATATATTCACCGGGGACGGGGTTGTGGTCGACCGCTACGAGGTCCTGCCCGATACGCTCGACGGCGGCTATGTTTCCGACCATGCCCCCGTGATGGCTGCCATTCGTTTTGTAAAACCATAAAATACGACTGCCGACTATGAAAAAACTCTTCAGACTTCCTCTGTTGGTCCTGCTGCTCTGTCTCTGTGCGACGGCTGCGGCCAAACGACCCATACTGATCCACTCGCACAACGACTATGCGCGTACCATGCCCTTCTATCAGGCCTATGCGCAGCAGGTCTATTCGATCGAGGCCGACGTGTTCCTGGTCGACGGCAAACTGCTCGTGGGGCACGACCTGCCCGACCTGAATCCGTCGCTGACGTTCGAGGCGCTCTATGTCGAGCCGCTCGTGACGCTGTTCGCCCGCAACGGCAACCGCGCCTGGGCCGGGTCGGACGAGCACCTGCAACTGATGATCGAACTCAAATCCGAGACTGCGCCTACGCTGGACGCCGTCGTGAAACTGCTGGACAAGTACCCCGCGGTGTTCGACACGCGGGTCAATCCCGAGGCCGTGCGCATCGCCGTTACGGGGCGGGTTCCGGCGCCTGCGGATTTCGGGAAATACCCGGCCTACGTGCTATTCGACGGGGCGTGGGATGCCGACTATACGCCCGAGCAACTGGAACGTATTGCGCTTATCAGCACAAACTTCGGCGATTTTTCGGTCTGGAACGGCAAAGGCTCGATCATCGCCGCCGAACTGAAGAATGTCGAAAAGGTGATCGACCGGGCGCATGCCATGGGCAAGCCCATCCGTTTCTGGGGAGCGCCCGAGGGGGTGACGGTCTACTACACGTTCTACGACATGGGGGTCGACTATATCAATACCGACCGCGTGGAAGCCTGCGCCGATTTCTTCAACGACTTCGGCAACAAGAATTTCCGGATCGGCGAGCGCCGCACAGCTTCCGAAGGCGTGACCGGAACCAAGCGGCTGGATAAGGCGACGCGCGATTTCGCCGGGTTCCAGAACGAGAAACTCCAGCTCTCGAAGGGCATCGACATCTATACCCCGACCTACCTGAACGACGGCGGCACGGGGAAAATCAAAAATGTCATCTTCCTGATCGGCGACGGCATGGGGTTGGCGCAGATCGCCGCGGGAGCCTATGCCAACAAGGGCCTTTCGCTGTTCGCCATGAAATACATCGGTTTGCAGCAGAACAACGCCGCGGATGTCTTTACGACCGACTCGGCGGCGGGCGGCAGCGCCCTGGCCACGGGCGAGGCTCACGATAACCGCCACATCTCGATAAGCCCCGACAGCGTGGTTTATCCGTCGCTGACGGATTACTTCCACGGCAAGGGCCTCCGGACGGGCGTGCTGACGCTGGGCGACATCGCCGATGCCACTCCGACGGCGTTCTACGGCCACAATACCGAGCGCGACAACTCCGACGAACTGACCGCCGACCTGCTCGACGGACATGTCGATCTGGTGTGCGGCAGCGGCATCCGCAAATTCACCCACCGCGACGACGGCCGCAACCTCGAAGAGGAGCTTTCGAAACAGTATAACTTCGTGCATGCCGTCGACCGGATCAATGCCGCCAAAGGCAGGACGATCTGCATCGACGAGCGCATGGACGATGCCGCCGAGGAGGCGAACCTCCCGCTGCTGGCCGACGCCACGAAGGCTTCGATCGCCAAATTGCAGGAGCTGGGCGGTGAGGGCTTCTTCCTGATGGTCGAGGGGGCGAAGATCGACTACGCCGGTCACTCGAAATGCCTGCCCGGTTCGATCATCGAGATGCTGAGCTTCGATATGGCCATCGCCGAGGCGTTGAAATTTGCCGATTCCAACGGCGAGACCCTCGTGATCGTCACGGCGGACCACGAGACGGGCGGCCTGACGCTCGTCGACGGCGACGAGGAGACGGGCCGTGTGATGGGCGTTTACGTCTCCGACGACCACACGCCGATCCCGCTTCCCGTATTTGCCTACGGTCCCGGAGCCGACCGTTTCTGCGGCGTATACCGCAATACGGAGATTGCCCGGCGTATCAAGGAACTGACTGCCACCCCAAATAATGTGAAAAAAGATGCGAAAAAACCGAAGAAATAGCCTGCTGGCCTGCCTCGCAGTCGCCCTCTGCGGCGTATGCACGGCACAGGACCTCACGTCGGGGCCCTACAAGTTGCCCTACAAGAACACCTACGTCAAGGAGGTGTTCGTGGCCGAAAACGATTTCCGGACGGCGAAGCCCCGGCTGACCCAGCCGCGCCCGTTCGCCGAAGCCCGGAAGATACTCCCCGCACCCATTTGGGAGGGACACGAGAAGGAGATCGAGATGTACTGGCACGCGTGGAAGATCGCCGTGGGCAACATCCGCCAGCCGCAGGAGGGTTCGGGATTCGTCGCGTCGTACCTCGACGTAGCCTATAACGGCAATATCTTCATGTGGGATGCGTCGTTCATGATGATGTTCGCCCGCTACGGTTACCGTTATTTCCCGTTCCAGCGTTCGCTCGACAACTTCTACGCCAAGCAGCATCCCGACGGCTTTATCTGCCGCGAAATCCGGGCCGACGGTTCGGACTGCTTCGAGCGTTACGACCCCACCTCCACGGGCCCCAACCTGCTGCCGTGGGTCGAGCTGATGTACTTTCGCCAGTTCGGCGACGTGGACCGCCTGCACAAGATCTTTCCGGCCCTGTGCGCCTATGCCAAATGGTGGCGGCTCAACCGCACGTGGCCCGACGGGACCTACTGGTCGAGCGGCTGGGGGACGGGCATGGACAACATGCCGCGCGTGAAACCCGAGTACAACCAGATTTTCTCGCACGGCCACATGGTGTGGCTGGACACCAACCTCCAGCAGATGCTGGTCGACGACGCCCTGCTGAACATCGGTTTCCACATCGAGCGGTGGCAGGAGATCGAGTATATGGAGGACGAAATGAAACAACTGCGCAGCTATGTCAACGAGCACCTGTGGGACGATAAAACGGGTTTCCTCTACGACCGTTACGGTGACGGGACGCTTTGTACGACGAAGGGCATCGGCGCTTTCTGGGCCTTGCAGACCGACGCTTTGGGCAAAGACCGCCTCGACAGGATGGTAGCCCACCTGTCGGATACGACCGAGTTTGCGCGCACGCACCGCGTGCCGTCGCTGTCGGCGGACCATCCGAAATACAATCCGGCGGGCCGTTACTGGCAGGGCGGCGTCTGGCCCGGCACGAACTACATGGTCATCGACGGACTCTACCGCAAGGGTTACCGCGACCTGGCCCGCGAGATCGCCACGAACCATTTCAACGCCGTTTTTCAGGTTTGGAAAAACACCGGAACCTTCTGGGAGTACTATGCCCCTGAAAAGGTCGAACCGGGATTCATGGCCCGCAAGGACTTCGTCGGCTGGACCGGCCTGCTGCCCATTGCCGTGTTCATCGAGTACGTTCTGGGCGTGAAATCCGACTTCTCGGAAGGGCGCATCGTGTGGGATGTCACGCAGACCGAAGCCCACGGCATCGAGCGTTATCCCTATGGTCCGGAAGGCGTCGTCGACCTGAAGGTCAGGACCCGCAGTTCGGCGGCCGAGACTCCGTCGGTGACGGTCGCCACCAATGTGCCGTTCGACCTGGTCGTCAACTGGGGCGACGGCGAGAGCCGCACGGTGCGTGTCGAAAAGAGCGGCCCCGTCAGCCTGAAATAGACGAAAGAATTTACGACTTATGAAAAAGATACTGACTTTGCTCTGCGCCGTCGCCCTGTGGGGAGTGCCGCAGGCTCAAACCCCCGTCCTGAAGTTCAACCGGGAGGGGAAACTTAAAATCGCGCAGTTCACCGACGTGCACCTCGACCTGGGGACCGACGCGCGGCGCGCCGAGGCGGAGAAAACCCTCGCCCAGATGCGCTATATCCTCGATGCGGAGCGCCCCGACGTGGTGATTTTTACGGGCGACGTGGTGACCGGGCGCCCGGCTGCCGAGGCGTGGAAACGCGTGCTCGCACCTGTGGCGGAGCGCAAATTGCCCTTCTGTGTCGTACTCGGCAACCACGATGCGGAGCAGGACCTGACGCGCGAACAGATCGCCGCCATCGTGACTTCCTATCCGCAGTCGCTCAATACGCTCGGTGCAAACCGCGAACTGGCCGATGTGGCGCTTGAGGTGACCGGCGCAAACGGAACGGCCGCACTGCTTTACTGCATGGATTCGCACGACTATTCCCCCATAAAGGAGCTGGACGGCTATGCATGGTTCACCCACGAACAGGTCGACTGGTTCCGGACGCGGAGTGCGGCTTATACGGCGGCCAACGGGGGTAAACCGTTGCCTGCGCTGGCTTTCTTCCACATCGCGCTGCCCGAATACGTGGCTGCGTGGCGCAACCCTTCCAATACGCATATCGGCCGGGCCGCCGAGGACGAATGTCCCGGGGAGTTGAATACGGGCATGTTCGCGGCGATGCGGGAATCGGGCGACGTGATGGGTATGTTTGTGGGACACGACCACGACATCGACTACATCGTGGCCGAGAAGGGTATTGCGCTGGGTTACGGCCGGTTCTCGGGCGACAATACGACCTACAACAACCTGCGGCCCGGGGTGCGTCTGCTGGTGCTTCCGGAAGGGGAGCGGAGTTTCGAGAGCTGGATTCACGAGCGCGACGGGCGTATCGTGGACCACGTGGAGTTCCGGAACGGGGAGATACGGAAAATCGAAAAATAATAATGCAATGAGAATTGGTGTAGACCTGGGCGGCACGAACGTGCGCGTGGGACTGGTGGACAAGGGACAGATCGTCCGGTTGCTTTCGGAACCCTGCAAGGCCGACCGTCCGGAGGGGGAGGTCGTGGAGCACATTGTGTCGCTCATTGCGTCGCTCATCACGCCGGAGGTGTCGCGCATCGGTATCGGCGTGCCTTCGGTGGTCGATGCGCAGCGGGGAATCGTCTACAATGTGGTCGGGATTCCGTCGTGGCGCGAAGTGCACCTCAAGGACCGTCTCGAACGGCGTTTCGGCGTGCCGGTCCATGTGGACAACGACTGCAACTGCTTTGCGCTGGGCGTATGCCGGTTCGGCGAGGCGAGCGGTTACCGCAACGTCGTGTGCGTGGCGCTCGGAACGGGCGTCGGGGCGGGCGTGGTGATCGACGGACGACTTCATGCCGGGCACAACACGGGCGCCGGGGAGATCGGGAGCATTCCTTACCTCGACCGCGATTACGAATACTATTGCAGCAGCCGCTTCTTCGTGGGCCACGGCACGACCGGCAAGGAGGCCGCCGATCGCGCCCGGGAGGGCGATGCCGAAGCGCTCGCTCTGTGGAACGAGTTCGGGGGCCATATCGGGCGGCTGGTGATGATGATCCTCTACGCTTACGATCCCGAAGCGATCGTCTTCGGGGGCAGTATCGCGCAGGCGTTCGATTTTTATAAGGACGCGATGTACGAGACGCTCCGGGAGTTCCCCTACGAAAAGACCGTCGAGCGGCTGCACATCTGCTGCTCGAACATTGAAAACGGCGGCCTGCTCGGCGCCTCGGCATGTGAATAAATAATGGGATGACGATGAAGAAACTGATTCCGGTTCTTGCCCTGTGCGCGGCCCTGTGCGGTTGCGGCAAACGGATTGCGAGCGACGGCGAAATAGCTGTCATACCCCGTCCCGAATCGGTCGTGGCCGGGCAGGGGGTGTTCGTGCTGACGGCTTCGACGCCTGTGGTCGTGGTTGCCGATGGAATGGACGATGCGGAGCAGGCGCTCGACGAGGTGCTGACGCCCGTTTTCGGGTGTGGACTGGCGGCGGAAACTGCCGCGGAGGCCCGTCCGGGCGCGGTGAATATCGCCTGCGATCCCGGGATGGGCGCCGAGGCCTACCGGCTCTCGGTGACGCCGGAGCGGATTGACATCACGGGCGGAAGCGTGCATGGGGTGTTTTATGCCGTGCAGACGCTTCGTCAGCTGATACCGGTGGGAGCCTATGGGGCGGAGAATGTGCGTGCGGTCGAAATCCCGGCGGTGGAGATTGCGGACAAGCCCTGTCTGGCTTACCGGGGCGCGATGCTCGATGTGGCCCGCCATTTCTTTACGGTCGACGAGGTCAAAACGATGATCGACATCCTGGCCCTGCATAAGTTGAACGTTTTCCACTGGCACCTGACGGACGACCAGGGATGGCGCATCGAGATCAAAAAATACCCGAAGCTGACCGAGATCGGTTCGGTGCGTAAACGTACGCTGATCGGCAAGGACCCCGGGGGCGAATACGACGCGTCGTGCCGCTACGACGAAACCCCGCACGGCGGTTACTATACGCAGGACGAGATACGGGACGTGGTGGCGTATGCCGCGGCGCGGTCGGTGACGGTGATTCCCGAGATCGAATTTCCGGGGCATGCGGTGGCGGCGCTGGCTTCCTATCCGTGGCTGGGCTGCACGGGAGAGCAATACGAGGTGCGCCAGACATGGGACATCGACGACCGGGTGTTCTGCATCGGCAGGGAGTCGACGTTCGAATTTATCGAGGAGGTACTCGCCGAGGTCGTCAGCCTGTTCCCTTCGGAGTATATCCATATCGGGGGCGACGAATGCCCGACGGTGATGTGGGAGCAATGTCCGGCGTGCAAGGCCCGGATGAAGGCCGAGGGGCTGAAGCGCCCGCGGCAGTTGCAGAACTACGCTACGGCGCGGGTGGAGAAATTCCTCAATGCACACGGGCGAAGGCTGATCGGCTGGGACGAAATCCTCGATGGGGAGGTCACCCCGACGGCGACCATCATGTCGTGGCGCGGGACCGAAGGCGGCGTGCGGGCTGCCCGGCAGGGAAACCAGGCGATCATGTCGCCCTCGGAGTATTGCTATTTCGACTACTATCAGTCGGAGGACCGCGCGGCCGAACCGCTTGCGTGGGGAGGCTATGTTTCCGTCGAAAAAGCCTATGCCCTCGACCCCTATGCCGGGCTGACGCCCGAACAGCGGCGCTGTATCCTGGGGGTGCAGGCAAACCTCTGGACGGAGTACATTCCGACTTTTTCGCAGGCCGAATACATGTTGCTGCCGCGCCTGAGCGCGCTCGCGGAAACGGGGTGGAGCCTCGACCGGAAAGACTATCCCGATTACCTGCGGCGCGTGCGGCGTTTGTTGCAACTTTACGACGTTTGCGGGTACGATTACGCCCGTCATATTTTCAGGTAGAAACCGGTTTAAATAACCTTTGATCGCGCAGGGACCCGAAGTTCGTGTGCAGCCCCCGTATTGCTTTCAAATCTCGTTTCCGTGTTAATAATAAGTCGTTTCCGTGACATTTCGGGTGTTCGGGAAGCCCCGCGCGAATTATGCGTGATGTGAGGATTCAAATACGCAAATAACACCCATTCAGGACGGTGCGGTGCGTAATTTTGAATAACGAAAAACGGGTGGCTCTAAATATATGGTAAAAGCGGATTGTGTTTTTAAAATGTTTTAAAAATAAGGTTCCTTAAAATGCTGAATTTTTTCCACTCAAAATAATTTCACTTAACCTAAACTCTATGAAAATGAATTTGACTTCTTCGGAGAAGGATCGGGGCATGGCCCGTTTTCTTCTGATGAGTTTGCTGTGCTGCTTACTCATTTTCCCGGCGTGGGCGCAGGAGCGTGTCTCGGTCTCGGGACGCGTTACGGGGTCCTCCAAAGAGCCGCTTATCGGCGTCTCGGTCATAGAAAAAGGTACGACCAACGGCGTGACAACCGATGCCGACGGCCGCTACCAGATTTCCGTGAAGGGCACTGCCACCCTCGATTTCTCCTACGTAGGCTGTAAACCGCAGAGCCTGGCCGTGATGAACCGGACACAGATCGACGTGGTTATGGAGGACGATGCAATGATGATCGGCGAGGTCGTGGCCATCGGTTACGGCTCGCAGCGCAAGGAGGACCTTTCGATGGCTGTGACGACGGTCAAACTGGACGATGTGGCCAAGAGCCGCGCCGGTGACCTGGCTACGCTCCTCCAGGGCCGCATGCCGGGCGTTACGATTCAGCAGTCGGGCGACCCGATGAAAAAGGCTTCGTTCTCGATCCGCGGACGCGGTTCGAAGGGTAACGACCAGGGTTCGGACCGCGGTAACGACGGCCCGACATCGGGCGACGGCGTACTGTTCGTGGTGGACGGTGTGCCCAACGCACCTTTTATGACGGACGACATCGAGACGGTGACGATCCTCAAGGATGCCGCTTCAGCCGCTATCTACGGCGCTTCGGTAGGTTCGAGCGGCGTTGTGCTGATCACGACGAAAAAGGCCAAGAGCGGCCAGGTTCGCGTGGATGTCAACGTTTCGTACGGCGTTGAGAAGGTTTCGAGCCTTCCCGACCTGCTGAATGCCGAGCAGTTCAATACGGTATGGAAGAAAGCCGTTGACAACAACCCGGGCGGCAAGGCGCTTCCTTCGGCGATGAATCCCGAGCTTTTCCCGTTCGGCAACGTGACGCGCACGAACTGGCTGGACGAGATTTTCAAGACAGGTTCGAAGCAGCACTATGCAGCCTCGATCTCCGGAGGCAGCGAGAAGGTCCAGTCGGTGCTTTCGCTCTCCTATGACAAGACCAAGGGCGTGCTGCTCAACACTTACAGCGAGAGCTTCGGCGGTAAGCTGCAGACGGACTTCAAGCTGACCAAATGGCTGAAACTCTCGGAGCGCGTTTCGTTCAGCGCCTCGAACGGCCAGGGCGACGTGGACACCGGCCACCAGGGTCCGATCATGGGCGCCATGTGGTATCCCACTTTCGCTCCCGTCTATGAGATGAACGAGGACGGAAGCTATGCACTCGACGAGAAGGGCAACAAGTATTTCGGCGGAACCACGCCCAAATGGGCCGGCGTATCCGGAACCCCCAACATTTACAACCCGGTGGCTTATCTCGAACGGCTTCACCGCAAGTATCCGGAGAACAAGATTTTCTCGACTACATCGCTGGAAATCAAGCCGATCTCTTCGCTGACCATCCGGTCCGAATTTACCGCCGACCTGCGTACGAAGGAGGAGGACGAGTTCTATCCCGTCATGAAGGAGGCCGGTCTGATGCGTACGAAGAGCAACCGCGAGCAGTTCTTCTACCGCGACCGCCACTGGCTGTCGGAGACGACCGTAAGCTGGGCCGAGCTCTTCGGCAAGCACCACATCAGCGCCATGGCCGGTTTCACCGCCGATTCCAAGAAAACACACCGCCGCAGCATCTTCTCGAAGGACTATCCCGAGGAGAAGGACGACCTGCTGTGGGACGACGCCAACGACTGGACGATCAAACCCCAGGAGCGCAAGTACGACTACACGATGTATTCCGTCCTGGCCCGTGTGGGTTATTCGTTCGACGACCGTTATTTCCTCGTAGGTAGCATTCGTCGCGACGCTTCGTCGAAGCTGCCGATCTCGAAACCCTACGACTGGTTCCCTTCGGTTTCCGGTTCGTGGAAACTCTCTTCGGAAAAATTCTTCCAGAATGCCGGCCTCGACAAGGTGTTCGACCTGGTGAAGTTCCGCGCAGGCTGGGGTAAAGTGGGTAACGTCGAGTTGTATAAGAACAACGCTGCAACGGCCGAGCTGCTGACCTATGACTGGCCCGGTATCTTCGGTCAGGGTCTCAACCAGACGATCGCCGGAACCTACCTTTCGACGATTCCGAACCTCAATGCCCGTTGGGAGACGACCGTGCAGACCAGCGCCGGACTCGACATGGAGTTGTTCGACAACTCGCTGTCGGTGAGTGTGGACTATTACCACAAGGTGACGAAGGACCTGATCGACGTGATCCCGACCCCCGAGCAGATCGGTGTGCACGACGCTCCCTACGGCAACATGGGTAACGTGCTGAACCGCGGATGGGAATTCTCGGTCAATTACAACGGAACGGCCGCCCACGGCAAGCTCAACTACAACGTGTGGGGTATGTTCTCGACCAACAAGGGTTATGTGCGCGAATACGGTATCCGCAAGGGCGCCGTCCAGCACAAAAATCCCAACCTGAACAGTACGCCGCTGCTCTATTCGGATAAGGGAAGCCCCTGGTACTCGTTCCAGGTATACCGTACGGCCGGCATCTTCCGCTCGCAGGACGAGATCGACAAGTACATCTACAAGAACCCCGAGACCGGTGAGGCGAAGCTCCTGATGCCCGATGCAAAGGTCGGCGACCTGATCTTCGTGGATACCAACAACGACGGTGTGATCAACGATGCCGACCAGGTGTTGTCCGGCTCGTATACCCCGAAGAACACCTTCTCGTTCGGAGGTTCGCTCAACTGGAAGGGACTCGATTTCAGCTTCATGTTCCAAGGCGTGACCGGCAACAAGATTTACAACGGTACGAAGCAGCTCTCGATGAACGCCCGCGACGACTACGGCAACCTGAGCACTGCCGTGCTCGATACCTGGGATTTCAACCCCGAGCACAGCAAGTATCCCCGCCTGGGCCTTACGCAGGACAGTAACGGCAACTACACGAAGTTCTCTGATATTTTCCTGGAGAAGGGCGACTACCTGCGTCTGAAGAACATCACGCTGGGTTATACGCTTCCCAAGTCCATCGGCCGCGCCATCGGCATGCCGAGCACTTCGATCCGTCTGTATGTAAGTATCGACAACGCATTTACGATCACCGGTTATGACGGTATCGACCCCGAGGTGGGCAACTACGGTATCGACAGCGGTGTCTACCCGGTATCCCGTTTCTACAACTTCGGTGTAAACATCAACTTCTAACCAATGTATAACTACACAGATATGAAAAGGATATTATCAACGATCAGCATATTTGCCTGCGGACTTCTGTTATTGGGATGTACGGATTTTCTCGATGTCAAGAAGTACCACGAGGCGAAAACATGGGAGACGGAGGATGACATCACCAAGGCGATTGCAGCCCTCTACTCCTTTACCTCGAATAACTCCGAGGGTGTCACCGGACGCGGTATCGCGTGGTTCGAATGCTGCAGCGACAACATGACGGTGGGCCGCCCCCAGGCCGAAGCCGAGCAGATCCGCAACTTCCAGATGAGCCCCAGCAACGGCCGTGACGTGAAAACGACCTGGAAGGAGATGTACGAGACCAATGCCAAGGCCAACAACCTGATCAAGGTCGTTCCGACGATGAATCAGCTGAGCCCCGCCTTCAAGACCAAAGCCACGGGTATCGCCTATTTCTTCCGCGGACTGGCCATGCTCTGGATCGCTCCTTACTACGGCGACGGAGGCATCAACGGCGGTATTCCGATTATCCTCGACACGACCGAGCCGGCTGCGATGGACTCGCCGCGTCCCGCTTCGGTGGTGATGAACTACGAACAGATTATCAAGGATATGCGCGAAGCCGGCGAACGCCTGCCGCTCTTATCGGAACTGCCCGCTGAACAGTACGGTTATCCGCACAAGGCTGCGGCCTGGGCTTTTGCCGCCCGTGCGGCGCTTTATGCAGCCCAGTACGACGCTTCGTACTACGATGTCGTGATCGAGATGTGCGACAAGGTGATGGCCCTCTCGGGCAAGGACAAGCGCGAACTCTTCGACGACGGAACCCCCAACGCCTTTGCGAACCTCTGGCGCCGGGAGCAGAACTTCGGCAGCGAATATCTTTTCTCGCTGTTGGGAAGCGCGGTCGACGGCCCGAAATACCACGGCATGCTGTTCCAGAACGGCGGTTGGAAACTCTATAACACGTGGGGCTATTTTCAGCCGACCCTCGGCCTGTGGGAGGCGTTCGAATCGGGCGACATTCGCCGCGATGCTACGATCCTCTATCCCGGACAGCATGTCAAGTTCGTGGGGCAGGATGTCATTTTCGGCGGCTACGGACTCAAGAACGGCAGCAATTTCAACTACGACATTTCGTCCGACACGGGCCTGACCTGCCGTAAGTTCCTCTCGCCGTGGGAAGGCGCCGACTGCATCGGCAAAGAGGTGAACAGCAACGGCGACAACGCCAGCAATACGCTCGGAACCTGCCTGATCCGTTTCGCCGATGTCCTGCTGATGAAGGCCGAAGCCCTGATCTGGAAGCACGGCGAGGGAAATGCTGAGGCCAAGACGCTGCTCAACCGCATCCGCAAGCGTGCACGCCTCCCGGAGAACAGCGCCGCGACGAAAGCCGAGTTGAAGAACCAGCGCCGCTGCGAACTCGCCTTCGAGTTCATGCCTTCGCGCCACGTCGACCTGGTTCGCTGGGGCGATGCGAAGACCGAATATGCCAAACCGACCCGCCGTGCAAATTCGCACTGGGATGCCGCGACGAAGACGGTCGTGATCGACGCTCCGTCGAATTACGACAGCGGACGTACGTTCAATCCCGAAATCAACCAGGTGTTCCCGATTCCGGTTACCGCATTCAACGGTTCGGTGAACCTGGTACAGAACAAGGGCTATTAATAACCAAATAATACCATAAGCAGCATATGAAACTGTTAAAAAATATCGTCCGTGTGAGCGCCCTGTGCGGCCTGTTCCTTTCGGCTGCGACGGCAAGCGCCCAGAAGGTGCAGCTCAAGGTGATGGACTGGAACGTGCTCTCGTTCGAGATGACCGACAAATCCAATCAGATCACCTTCGACATCGAACAGTATGTCGCCCTGATCAAGGCCCAGGACCCCGATGTCCTCTGCCTGAACGAGCTCGAAAGCGGTACCAGCCGCATGGGTAAGGAGAAGCTGGTGGAACTGGCTACCCGCCTGAATATGTTCCCCTATTACATCATGTCCTATCCGAAGGACGTGGGCTATTATGGAAACGGCATCCTGTCGAAATATCCCATCGTCGCTACGGGGTCGAAGCTGATCTCGTACAAGCACTACCTGGGTGAAGGCAACTACCAGTTCAATAACGACAGCTATACGAGAACCTACGGCGCCGACCAGCGCAGTGTGGGCTATGCCGACATCCTGGTTCCGACATCGGATTCCGAGGGGCAGATCGTGCGTATCGTCTGCTCGCACCTCGACCACCAGATCAATGCCTCCGGAAAGGTCAAGCAGGCGCAGGAAGTGGCGGATTTTATCGGCCTGAACGAACCGGCTTATCCCACGGTGCTGATGGGTGACATGAACGTATCCAACCAATCCAGCATTCCGGCTATCTCCAATGTGGGCGACCTGATTTTCTCGTCATGGGTGGACTTTATTTTCGCCTATCCGAAGGACGCATGGACGAAGGTCAGCGCGAATTCCGTCAATTGCGGCAAGCTCTCCGACCACGATCCGATCATCGGTGTTATTTCGCTTAAATAACCGTTTGTTGAACTCACAAAGTCGAAAAAATGAAAAGTGTGAAAAAATATCTTGCAGCCGTCCTCACCCTGGCCCTGGCGGCCCCGGTATTCACCGGATGTACCGAGGATGACTCCTATTCGCTGAAATCGGTCAGCGCCAGTCCTTCGGACAAGTTCAACGCCAAAATACAGGTGGTGAGCCGTCTGAACGACGCCCCGCTGGTTACGAGCGATGCGGACTATACGGCGATCAACAATTATATGGTCAATACGCTCAAGGGACAAGAGGGGGCGTGGCTCACGATCCTCGACCGGACGGACAACGTGGACCTGACGAAGGTGATGACGGTTTCGCTCAATGCTTACCGCTGGACCGCATTCGCGTTCAACCGGCTGAAGAACAGGACGACCTACGAGGGCAGCATGCTCTTCTTCAACCAGCCTTCGCGGCTGGTGAAGTCGGAGGCCTGCGGCAAGGGTTGTTACATCACGGGCATGTCGCCCAAAATGGAGGGAACCCGCACGGACAAGGATGAAGACGGGAATGTGACCGGAACGGTCGACGTTTCGTTCAACATCGAGTTCCGTACGGCGCGTTTCGACACCTCGGACCAGATCTCGGCTTTCGGCGGCGAGAACGGTGTGATGAACACGCTCAAGCGCGAGAAGATGAACATGCTGATGATCGGAACCGTGCGGAACGAGCTGTTCTCCACCCTGCAGTCGACCGTGGAGTCGACCGATGCGACCTTCCATGCGCACAACCTGGCGCAGGGTAGCGGTTACACCCTGTTTATGGTTTGCGAGGAGCGTTTCTGGGCTCCTTCGGGCGTTACAAGCGACAATCTTGCAAACGGGATTACGGCTTACACCGTAAACCTGATGTGGTAGTAGAGTTGGGTTTTTTATTTCAGAGGAGGGGAAGACGCGCCGGCAACGGTGCGTCTTCTTTTTGGGCATAAAGTAAGGGAGGCTTCTCAAGAAGCCTCCCTTACTTTTGCATTACGGCGGGGTTATTCCGCTTTGAGCAGGAATACGCCGCTGTCGTAAATCTTCGGCATCGAGGGGTTGATGCCGGCGTTCGAGAGCATTTCGCCGCTGAGGGTCTTGCCTTCGAACCAGTTGCGGGGTTTGTCGACGTTCAGCTCGCGGATGGTGTAGCCCGTCTTCGGGTCGAGGCCCTGCAGGCGGAATTTCGGGATCAGCGAACGACCCTGGTATTGCAGGCTGTAGGTGAACAGCACGGCCTGTTTCTTATCCTTCGAGACGTAGAGTACGCCGTAGCAGCCGCTGTTGTCGTAGGGCGAGCCGATGCGGTAGAGGTCGCCCTGCATCACGATGTCGCGGTACTCCTTGTAGCTGGCGATGGCCCGGCGGGCGAACGTCCGCTCTTCGTCGGTCATCTGCTTGGGCTGGAGCTCCATGCCGAGGCGTCCGGCGCAGGCCATGTCGAAGCGGAACTTGATCGGCGTGATGTTGCCCGTCTGGTGGTTGGGAACGGCCGAGACGTGCGAACCCATGACGATGGCCGGGTAGAAGAGGCTCGTGCCATATTGGATGCGGGCACGGGAGAGGGCCTCGGTGTTGTCGCTGGTCCACACCTCGTCGAAGTATTTCAGGGCGCCGTATTCCACACGGCCGCCGCCCGAGGCGCAGGCCTGGATCAGCACGTCGGGGTATTTGGCGCGGATGCGCTCCATCACCTTGTAGAAACCCTGCGTGTAGTCGATCCAGAAATGCGACTGCTCGTCGGCGGGAAGGTAGGCCGAACCCACGTTGTTGGCGTTGCGGTTGGCGTCCCACTTGATGTAGTCGATCTTATCCGAGAGTTTTAGGGTGTTGTCGAAGACCTCGAAAACGAAATCCTGCACCTTGGGGTTCGAGAGGTCGAGCAGCCACTGGTTGCGGGTCTGCGGAGCTTCGCGCTTCGCGGGGCGGACGATCCAGTCGGGGTGTTTCTCGGCCAGTTCGCTTTTGGGGTTGACCATCTCCGGCTCGATCCAGATGCCGAATTTCAGCCCCTTCGAATGGGCGTAGGAGGCGATGTGGTCGATGCCTTCGGGCAGTTTCGCGGTGTTGACCTGCCAGTCGCCCAGTCCGGCCCGGGAGTCGTTGCGCGGGTATTTGTTGCCGAACCAGCCGTCGTCGAGGACGAACATTTCCAGGCCCATCGAGGCTGCGTCGTCGATCATATCTTTGAGCACCTTGGCGTCGAACTTGAAATAGGCGCCTTCCCAGCTGTTGAGCAGCGTCGGAACGACCTCGTGGCCGTGGTAAACGCCGTAGTTGCGCGCCCAGTCGTGGAGGTTGCGCGAAGCGCCGCCCGCACCGCAGAACGAGTGGGTGTAGATCATTTCGGGTGTGGTGAACGACGCGCCCGGGCGGAGTTTGTAGGCCGAGGAGTTGGGATTGGCGCCGGCGAGGATGGTCAGCGCGTCGTATTCGTCGACCTCGAAGTTGAGGCGGAAATTGCCGCTCCAAGCCAGCGCTCCCCCGATCACCTCGCCGCACGTCTCGCTGAATGTGTCGCTGTTCAGCGAAAGCAGGAACGTGGGATTCTCGGTATGGGTCGTGCGCACTTCACGCATCGACTCGATGCTTTTCGAACCGTGGGTCAACAGCGTGTGGTCGACCTGCGCCTCGCGGGCCCAGGCTCCGTAGAGGTGGGTCAGGAGGTATTTGTCAGCCTTCAGGGGCAGCGACGAGGAGTAGAAGCTATGCAGTGTGACGGGGCCTTTCTCGCGGTTGCGGATCACGGCGTGCGTAGTGATGACGTTCTCTTTGGCGTAGGCCGTGAAGACCAGTTCCACGTCGAGCGCCTGGCAGCAGTCGGTCATCTTCACGACGGTTTCCGTTACGTTTTTGTCGGAGAGTTGTTTCGAAGCGTGCGATACGTAGCGCAGTTCGGTGTTCATGTCGCCGTCGGCATGGGTGACGCGCAGGGCCGGTTCGCGGAAGTTGCGGCCTCCCTGTGCCGAGTAGGCCAGGTCTTCGGTTCCGTGGTCGCCGCGGCGGTTGCTCTTGTAGGCGGCCAGCGGCGCCGTGTCGTCGATACGTCCGCCGAAGTGGCGGAAATAGACCTCACCCCCGGGAGTGGCGGTGAGCACCATCGAGACATTGTCGGTGCTGATGTCGATGACCTGCGGCGCGGCGGCCGATACGGTGTTCGCGGCAAAAGCGATGATCAGGGGAATCAGTAGTTTTTTCATGGTGTTTTTGGGGTTTCTGGCCCAAAGATACGAAAATATCCGAAACGATCCGAAATGAACCGAAATAATACCGTAATGCGACGGGTTCCGATCAGAATGTATAGGTGACGCGCAGGTAGCCGTAGCGACCCAGGTAGGAGGTCGAGGAGGTCAGGATGTAGTCGGTTTCGAAGCGGGTGGTGGCGTAGTCGGGGCGGTTGAGGATGTCGATGAAGCCTACGGAGCAGCCCAGCCGGTTTTCCTTGCCGAATTTGCGCCCGGCCGAGGCGTTGAGGATCACGTTGTGGCGCGTGAGCGTGTGCGAACGGCTATTGCAATAGAACTCGTAGAGCGTGCCGACCGATCCGAAATACTTGCCGAAGCGCAGGTCGACGCGGGCGTTGACCTGTTCGCGCAGCTCCTGCGAAGTCTCCCGCTGGGTGGTGTAGGAGCTCATCGAGGTATTGGAGCGGATGTAGAGTTTGACCTTGGTCGAAAAGCCCGAGTCGAACCCGAAGCCGATGCGGAGCGAATGCCGGGCCGAATGGAAAAGTTCGTCGCCGGTGAAGTAGGGGGTCTGGTCGAAGCCGTAGTTGACCGAGGCGTTCACGGTCGACCGCAGGGGATTGATCTGCTGTGAGTAGGAGACCGAGCCTCCGATGCTGTAATTGCCTCCGACGTTATCTTGCGTGGTGAGCTGTGCGCCCTTCTGCGCCGTGTAGTCGTACTGGGGCAGGTAGGTGTCTTCGAGGAAGAGCGTGCGCCGCGAGGCGATGTAGTTGAAGGTATAGCTGCCGTTGAGCCGCACGCTGAAACTGAGGGCTTTTTTGACATCGGTGAACTGGAATCCGGTCGATCCCGAGAGGTTGTTCTGCAGTTTGAGGTCGGGGTTTCCGGCCTGTAGCGCCAGGGGATTGGAGGCGTCGAGCGTCGAGCGCAGCGATTCGAGCGAAATCATCTGCGGAAAGGAGGTGAGATTGAACGTGAACCGCCGCCGGGACTTGCCGACCGAGAGAAAAATCGCCGGGTTCAACTCAAAGAACTGCCGCGGAAAACGCATGTCTTCGGGAAAACGTTCGCTGCGGGCAACGTCGTAGAGGATTCCGCCCAGCCCGACCGACATCCAGACATCTTCGTGCCGGTATTGCAGATAGGTTTGTATGCTGTGGGTATAGGTGTCGGTCGTATAGTTGTAGGAGTTGACCGTGTCGATGACGCCCCGCGGATCGCTGAGGAAATCGACCGCCAGCTGTTTCGAACGCTCGTAGTCGCGGCTGAAGCTGTACGAGGCTGAGAACGAACCCTTTTTGCCCAGTTTGTAGCGGTAGCCCACGTTCGCGCCGAACGAATAGCTGAGGCTGTTGCCGTCGTTGCGCAGTTTGACCTGCAGGCCGGGTGTCGAGGCGGCGGTGTCGATCCGCCAGCCGTCGCGGTTGCCGGTGTCGTATTTGCCTGAGGCGCTGAAAGTCAGGGTTGACCGTTTGGAAATCCTTGTTTGGTAGTAAAGGTTGAGGTTCAACCGGATGTTCCGTTTGTCGGAATTGCTGTTGAGGTCGGTCCGGGTATGCTCGTCGTCGATCTGCTGTAGTGTGCGGCTGTGGCCGGAGTAGGAGCCATTGTCGAACGAAAAGGAGGTCGTGGCGCCGAAAACCTTCTTTTTCCGCTGGATGCCGATGATGTTCATCACGTCGGTCGAGAGCGATTTCGAGAGCGACTGACTGGTGTTCTCCTCGTTACGCAGGGCATAGGCGTCGGTCGGGAAATATTCGGTCTGCGAGCGGTTTATGCTGCTCTGGCGGTTGCGCCCGAACCGGACGGTGGTCATAACGTCGGTCGAGTCGCCTCGCCGAAGGGAGTATTCCCCGCGGGCGTCGGTCTGTTTCGAGGGGGTGGTTTTCGAATTGAATGAAGCATTGTCGCCCTGCTGGATGTGGTCCTTCGAATTGGAGGCTTCGAGGCGTATGTTGCCTTTTTCGCTGTTGCGGTAGAAGGTCCCGGCTTCGGAATGGCGGATTTCGTGCCGCCCGGAGTAGTCTTTTTCGAGGCTCGCGCCGAGCGAGGCTTCCAGGTTGCCGCCCTGGATGAAACCGCGCTTCGACTTGGTTTCGACATCCATCACCTTCTCCTTTTCGGCCGTGTTGTCGCCCATGCGCTTCGCCGTGGGGCTCAGGTCTTCGTAGACCCGCACGCTTTTGACATCCGAGGCTTCGAGGTCGGAGAGGACGTAGGAGGTTTTGGAGCCGAAGAGGTTTTTACCGTCGATCAGCACCCGTTTGACCTCCTGCCCTTCGGCGTAAATCTTATTGTCTTTGATCTCGACCCCCGGGAGTTGTTTGAGCAGTTCCGCGAACCGGTCGTCGGCCATGGTTTTGAATGCCCCGGCGTTGTAGACCGTCGTGTCGCCCCGGAAAACCATGGCGACCTGCTGTCCGACGACCACTACCTGGGCGATCGACTGTTCGTCGAATTCCATTTTGACATCGATGCTGCCCCGGAATTCGTTCTTGCCGTAGCGTTTTTTGAAGGGTTTATAGCCGACGTAGGAGACTTCCAGGTCGACCGAGTCGCGGAAAATCCGGTCGCAGCGGTAGGTGGCCAGGATGCGGTAGGAATCCTCCTTGGCGGTTGTTCCCCGCAGGGTGTCGGTTTTGCTGATGATCGAGACCGTGGCGCCGATCAGCGGGTCTTTCGTCTCTTTGTCCAGTACGATAATGGTCGTCTGGGCCGATCTGCCGCTGCCCATGAACTGCGCGTAGACCATGCGGGACTGGGGCGCATCGCTTCGGGCCGGGTGCGCGGAGGGCATGCCGACAAACCCGAAAAGGGCGAGAATCAGTAGTATGTAACGCGTCAAACCGGGGAGTGAACGATTTATTGGCTGCAAGGTAGCAATTTCTGCCCATAGTACAATCGGTCCGTGGAAAAGAATTTTTGGCCCCGATGGTCTATTGCGAATCGAAACTGATCGGAGGGATTTAGTTAAATTATTTAGGAATATCCCGCGGGATACGTCCGGATCGCAACCAAAGGTGAATTCGTACCCTGAAAAGGCCTTCTGAATGGTGTTTTTTTCTTATCTTGCAACGCAAGACCCATCATTAATTAAAGAGACAGGTATGAGGAAAAGAGGATTCGATCGCCATACGGCGGCCGGCCGGATGTGGGCTCCGGACCGTGCCGACGGGTTCCCTGCCTGGGCACCCCCCCCCGCGGAAACTGACGTATTCCCCGTTGACAGTTGCGTGTTTTCAGCTATCCGACCGTTGCTCCGGGCAACAGCCGAAGGGCATTTTTGTGTTCCTTAGTGATTAAAAATCCCTATTATTCGGGATTGCCGCCCGTTTTGCAGGCTCGTATCTTTGTCCCTCAAGAACGAATAACATTCATACTATTCACATAACCCTGTTTGCCGTGAAGAAATTTTTACTAGTGCTTTTATTGGCGGGCTTCTGCATTCCGTTGGGTGTGCAGGCCCAGGCTCCGAAGAAGGTTTCCATCGAGGGAACCGTGACGGAGTATAACACGAAAGAGCCGGTTGCGGGCTGCGTGGTTGCCATCCCGACGCTCGAACTGTGGGTGGTGACCGATGCCAAAGGCCGGTTCCGGATGCCGTCGGTGACTACCGGCAGCTATACCATCGAGACGACCTGCCTGGGCTACGAGCCCCTTTCGTACAAGGTGACGATCACCTCTTCGATCGGAACGCTGTCGTTGCGCCTCAGGGAGTCGAGCCTGCAGCTGAATACCGTGACCGTGACGGCCCAGCGGGGCCGCAGCATCAACACCTCCTCGACGATCGATCGTCAGGCGATGGACCACCTGCAGGCCACCTCCGTCAAGGACGTGATGCAGCTGCTGCCGGGTGTCGTAACGTCGAATCCCGACCTGACGAGCAGTTCCTACAACTTTATCGGCATCCGCGACCTGAATACCAACAGGACTACCGTGGAGGCTGTGGGCGTTAACTCCAGTTCGGTCGGCATTTATGTGGATGGCGCATCTGTCAAAAACGATGCTTCGCTTGTCGGAGGAAAGGCCTCGGGCTTCGGACAGACACTGAATAAGGGTATCGACATGCGTACGATCTCGACCGACAATATCGAGTCGGTGGAGGTGATCCGGGGTGTGGCTTCTGCCGAATACGGCAATATGAGCGCCGGTGCCGTCATTGTCAAGACCAAGCAGGGCCGCACACCCTATGAGGTGCGTGTCAAGGCGGTTCCCAACACCAAGGCAGTGGCGCTGACCAAAGGTTACGCGCTGGGGCCCGATAAAGGTTTCCTGAATGTGGGTCTCGATTATGCCAATGCCATGAAGGATATCCGTACGTCGAAGGATGCTTACGATCGCGGAACCTTCTCGGTCATGTACAGCAATACGTTCAACCGTGATCGCACGCCGTTTCAGTTTAATGCGAAGGTGAGCGGTTATCTTTCGAAGGGCACGAGCAAGCCCGATCCTGATGACCTGTCGCAGGACGAACGCAAGTTCCTTGACGACAAGAGCCTTTCGATCAACCTGAACGGTTCGTGGTTGCTCAACAAGTCGTGGATTACTTCGCTGAAATATGTCCTGAGTCATACTATGACGCGTGAATATGCCCGCGACAAAGCGTTATCGACTTATGTTGGTGTCGCTAATCCCGGGGCTACTGAGCCCGGGGAAGGGTTCGTGGAGTTCACGCCGGACGATTATCTGAGCGATATCCGCAATTTGAGCATGGCTTATTACACCAATGCCAAACTGCTGGCCGAACTTTCGGGCCGCTACGGCAAGGTCTACAACAAGGCAATGGTCGGCGTTGAGTGGAACAACTCGGGTAACACGGGCAAGGGTCAGTATTACGAAGGTGTGCGTCCCATGCAGTTCCGCGCCCAACCGTTCAGCGATATTCCCTTCATGAATCAGGTGGCGGTTTTCGTTGAGGAGAAGGCGACCCTGCCGATTGGTAAAACTTCGCTTACGTTACAGGCCGGAGGCCGTTTTACCTACCTGGCGACTGATCAGTTGAATGAAAAATGGGCTGTCGATCCGCGTTTTAATGCTAAATATACCATTATTAACAACCGGGCTCCTAAGAAGGTTCGCGAACTCAGTATCCGTGGTGGCTGGGGTATTCAGACCACACTACCCGGCCTCTATGCACTCTATCCGTTTGCCTCATATATCGACAACTATTCGCTGCGACTGCCCGCTGCCGGCGAGCGGCCTGTTACGGAGGCCTGGACGACCGAAGTGACGACGGCTGAGGAGTTGACTAATCGTGACTTGAAGATGCAGTACAGCAAGAATTTCGAAGTCGGCATTGATTTCGAAATGTTTGGTGTTAAGGGTAGCATCGCCTACTACAATGAGAAGATGCGTAATGGTTACTCTACGCTGTACATGCCCGGCGTGTACAGTTACCGGGAGTATGACTATTCCGGTACGGAAACCCCGGTATACATCGACGATCCGAAGAACCCGGGGCAGAAGGTGCTGGGTATAGGCGGAGTGCCGCTCGACTACCAGACGGTGACTAAGTTTAAGAATATCAAAAAGCCCGGCAATAACAATGAATACGACAAACAGGGCGTCGAATATACGTTGGACTTCGGGCAGATCCGGGCGATCCGCACCTCGATCATTGTCAATGGTGCTTATATGCAGATGAAAAATCTGTCGGATGTCGGAGCCAAGCAGCTTTTCGATGCCACTTATACGTCGGGAAAAATACAGATCAATGGTCAGAACGTTTACAACCCGGTCTACGGCGGATATGATGGCGGAAAGAGTCTGCAGGGTGCAGCTGTCCGCAAGCGTCTGAACTCCAATTTCAGCTTTATCACTCATATTCCCAAGTTGCGTCTGATCACCTCGCTAACGGTGCAGTGTGTGTGGTTTGACCGCAGCCGTAACCTCAAGAACAGTGGCGTTTATTATGAGGATGCCGAAGGCAATAAAATTTACGATTTCGAGGGCCAGGTCAATGGAACGCTTTACAAAGATCCCGATTGGTACATGGATGCAGCCGGGAATCTGCTGCCGTTCGATCCTTCGTTGTATGAGGGTGATCTGCGTAACGCATTCATGACCTACCGAACAACGTCGACCAATTCGAGCCTGTTTGTGCAGAACTCGTTCAAACCCTACTTTATGGCGAATATCCGTATCACTAAAGAGATCGGCAATATCGCTCAGATTTCGTTCTATGCCAATAACTTTACCAACTCACGTCCCAAAATGAAGTTGCAGAGTACGGGCACTTATACGACGGTCAATACCGATATTTATTTCGGTGCGGAACTCAAACTCAAATTCTAAATGCTGCAGACGATGAACAAGATTTTTACCTATATTTTACCGGTGGCCGCCGCCCTCCTGTTGAGCAGTTGCCTCAAGGATATGAAAGAGACCGAACTCTTCGAAGGCAGTAAAGAGGTCGAAGTGAGTATTACGCTCCCCGAAGCGCTGGAAGCCGAAGCTAAGAGCGATTTCAAGGTCATATTGCGTAATTCGAAGACGGGTGTTGTACTGACTACTCTGACCGATGCACAAGGTGTAGCACGTCTGGAAACTGAGTACGGTACGTATAGCGTGATCGTAAGTAAACAGATCGAGGTGGAAGGCGCCATCAAGATACTCTCGTTTTCGCAGAATATCGTATTGTCGCGTAATGATAAGGCGGTTGAAAAGCTGACCGCCGAACTGACTGCTTCGAACAAGGGAACGATCATCCTGAAAGAGGTCTATTTTCACGTGGCCAAAACGCCCAGTGGAGCCAACTACACTTCCGACCAATATTTTATCCTCTACAACAACTCGGATAAAGTACAATATCTCGATGGCATCGGCCTGGGGACGCATACGACCTATAACTCGAATGCCAAACGGATTTACGTGAAATCATGGCTGGGGGATGATAATACTGATCCGCGTGACTCGGTTCCCATCTGTGCTTTTGGGTTCAATTTCCCGGGCAAGGGGACGGAGCATCCACTCCAGCCTGGCGAAGAGGCGGTAGTTGCCCTGAGCGCTATCAACCATACGAGTGCCATGACGACCGTACCCCTGAATCTGGCGACGGAGAATACCTGGGCTATGTGGATGCCGGCGCTGAAACTGCAAAAGACTCCCGAAGTTCCGCAGGATCGGTGGCTGAATCCCTATTGTGAGCAAGGTATGGGAACGATGTATACGATCTCCCGGACCTCTCCGACATTTATTATTTACCGTATCGAGGGAAGTGCCGAGGAGTATGTAAAGGATGGGGTTACGCTCGGAGAGCCGGGCGGACATATGATTTCCGCGCCTCCGACATATACCAGTAAGATATATTCGATCATGATTCCCAAAGAGTGGGTTTATGACGGAGTTGAATTCCGCATCTCCGAGAGCGAAGTTCCGCGCCTTTGCCCGGAAATCAGCTTACAGTCCCTGCTGATTACTTCGGGGCAGGGTTCAGGTATCTCCTACATCCGTAAGGTCGACGAGGAGGCTACCGCGGCGGCTGGACATACGGTTTATCAGGATACCAACGACTCTTCGCAGGACTGGGTGATGATCCCGCGGCCGACGCTTTACAAGGGTAACTAACTCAAAACGAAAAGATCATGAAAATGAATACGATATATGTGGGACTCCTGGCGACGGCCGTTGCGGTATGCACGGCGGCATCGGCGCAGCCTGTTCGGGAGAAGAACCTCGAAAAATACTATACGATGGAGCGTATCCGCTCCAAAAGCGGCTGGCTGGTTTCGGACAATGCTGCCGGACTGATCTTTAACCACGCTTCGCTCTCGACAGCCGATGTCAGCTACGATTTCGAAAAGGGAGGTCTGCGCAATGTCGGCGATGCCGAACGGGTGCACAGAATGGGTGTGCAGTCGGAGTCCTATCAGCGTTGGAAACGCCTTTCGTTCTATGGCAAGTTGGGCTATGACTATACTGCCGGTTCGGGTCGTAACTGGGCGGGAAACACCAAACTCTATACTTCGCCGATGAACCTGGGTGACTCGGTTGCCGGCAATACTCGCAATGAGACTTATTCGCTGAAAGCCGGGGTAGCCTATCAGATGGGGAACTGGGTGATTGGCTTGCAGGGCGAGTACGAGAATCAGAGTTTAGCCAAGCGGCGCGACGCACGTAACAAGACAACGTACATGCATTTGAGTATTCGTCCCGGTGTAATGTTCTCCTCGAAAGTTGTCGATGCAGGCCTGAACTTCACCTATGAGCGTACCACCGAGACTGTCAATTATCAGTCGTTTGGAACTAATGAACAGGCTATTCAGGTTTATCTCTTCGAGGGGCTTTGGTTCTATACGAACCAGTTGGCATCGTTGGGCAGCAATTCCAATCCCTACCAGTATAAAGGTTCGGAATATGGAGGTGCTGCGCAGTTCGAACTGAAGTTCTCTCCTCGGGTGAGTCTGTTTAACCAGTTTTCGGCAATGTACAACAAGATGGAGCGTTACCGGTTGGAAAAGGATGAGCATCTGGGCGATAATGACCGGTTGACCTATCGCTATCTGGGTGTGCTCAACGTTACAGGGCATTGTGTGGATCAGCGGTTTTCGGTCGATGCGTCGTTCGGCGACCTGCTGAAATACAACAATATTCAGGAGTTGGCTGTCGATCCCGTAAGCAACCAGACCTCTTATAAGCAGTACGGTCGTTTTCTGAAATTCTCGCAGAAGCAGCGCAAGGTCGATGCCGATTACAAACTCTATGTCAAGCGCAACGAGTGGAGCAGTTCGTGGATCGTCGATGCGGCCTTTAATTACTACAAGACCGAATCGGAGTATACGATTGCTCCGGCGCGGTACAACCAGGACATGCACTATTCGAAGCTGATGCTGGGTGTGACCAAAAACTTTAGGTTCAGCGGCCGCAGTTGGCTCGATGCGACGGTGCGCGGAGGCTATACCTTCGGCGGCGGGACCCAGCTGGAGAAGACCTGTCCCGAAGGCGTACAGATCGAAAACGAGAACTACCGTGCCGACCTGCTGGCGCAGGAGTATGCTTTCCTGACCAACGACCGGCTGAACGGCGAGGCCGGCCTGCGTTACACGCACTGTTTCCCGGCGAAGAAAATGGGCCTCTACGTCGACCTGAAAGGTCGTGCGGCATGGGGTCGCAGCGGCCTGATGGACGGCAGCCGCCGTGGCGGCATCTTTGCAGCGGTGGGTCTGAATTTCTAACCCGTTGGTTTCCGAATAAAATCCCCGCAGGGCTGTCGAAGCCTTGCGGGGATTTTCGTTACGGGGTGCCGGTAAAAAAGGAACGAACCCCGATGGGGCCCGTTCCGTTGTATAGATGGGGCGGGTTATTTCACCAGCCGCATTTCGTCGATCAACGATCCGGCGCCGGCGTATTTGTCCATGATCCACAGCACGAAGCGGATGTCGACGCAGACGGTCTTGAAATTGGTCGGGTGGAAGTAGATGTCGCCTGACATCGACTCGCGGTTGCCGTCGAATGCCAGTCCGATCACGTCGCCTTTGGCGTTGAGCACCGGGCTACCCGAGTTGCCGCCCGTGATGTCGTTGTTGGTGAGGAAATTGACATAGAGCTGCCCGTTTTCGCCCCAGCGGCCCCAGTCCTTGTTGCGGATGAGCGAGAACATCTTCTCGTCGACGCGGAATTCATAGTCGTTGGGGTTGTATTTCTCCGGGTAGCCGTCAATCGTCGAACGGGAGTCGTAATGCACGGCATCCTTGGGCGAAACGGGGCCTACGGTTCCGTAGGTGAGGCGCATCGTCGAGTTGGCGTCGGGATATTGGGGGACGCCCTCCGATTCGCGCATCTCGTAGATGGCGTGGGCATAGCGCAGTTCCTCGGCGTCGGTGTCGATGCCGGAGGCCTCTTCGGCCTGCCTGAGGTTCTCGGCGAAGCGCCGCGAGCTGACCGAATTGGCCATCGCCGCCATCGGGTCGGAGAGGATGTCCTCGGCGGTGCGGGGCTCGGCGAACCAGGCGCACAGCTTTTCGTAGCTGGTGCAGCAGGTGTTTTCGAAGGCGTAGTCGATCAGTGCCGGAACGTCGCCCTTGAAGCGGTCGTAAAGCTGCGGCAACTGCTCGCCCCACATCTCGCGGGGAACGTTGTCGGTGAAGCTCTGCACCATCCGGGTCAGCACCTCCTTGTCGGTGGCCAGGTCGAAATCCTTCATCATCCGCCGGGTGTTGGCCTGCACGCCTGCGAAATCCTTGTCGCCGACCTTTACCGTGGCGATGCTGTCGCGCAGCATGCGGTCGACGAGCGTGCCGAGGCGGTTGGCCGTCATCATCACGTCGCTCGGGCGAATCCACGTCTCCTGGAAATAACATTTCTGACGTACGGCTTCGGCACGGGCCTCGTAACCCTTCTTCAGGTTGGCGAGCAGGTCGCCGTATTCGGCTTTGCGGGCCGGGTCGGCGTCGATCCAGGCGGCGAGGCGCTGCTCCTCGGCAGCGCGGATGCCGATCACGTCGTAACGGCGCAGGCAGATATTTTCCCACTTGGCATAGTCGGCGTAGTTGCTGATGCCGAAATACTTGTCGCTATACATCAGACGGATGTCCGGATCGGCCTCCATGTGGCGGCGCATGATGTCGAGGCGGTCGTGGCGCGCCTTGATCACGATGGGGTTGGTCACATATTCCTTCTCGCGCACGGCGAACGACGACATGTAGCGGTTGGTGCGGCCCGGGAAACCGAGCACCATGGCGTAATCCTTGTCATGGATGCCGCCGGTCGCGACGTTGAGCACCTTGCGGGGCGTGATGGGTCGGTTTTCCTTCGAATAGGCAGCCGGCCGGCCCTCCTTGTCGCCATAGACGCGGTAGAGGGCGAAATCGCCCTTGTGCTGGGGCCAGCCCCAGTTGTCCTGGTCACCGCCGAAAGCGCCGATCTTCACGGGAGGCGCTCCCACGAGGCGTACGTCCTTATAGGTCTCGTAGTAGAAAAGCAGGTATTTCTTGCCTTTCCACATCGAGGCGCACTCGACTTCGAAGGGCGTGTCCTTGCCGTATTTCTTTTCGAGGATGCCGTAGACCTTGCGGGTCCCGAAAACTCCCAGGCTGTTGGCCTTTTCGAGTGAGTCGCGGATGGCCAGTGCTTCGTCCGTCACGTCGATGACCTTGCGCAGGAAGGTCACGGTTTTGCCTTTGAGCGGCAGTTCATCCTGCTGTTTGAGGGCCCAGAAACCCTCTTCGAGGTAGTTTTTCGCGGGGGTGCTCAGCGAGTGGATGTCGCCGTAGGCCACGTGGTGGTTGGTGATGACAAGTCCCTTGTCGGAGATCACGCTGCCCGTACCCATGCCGCCGTCGACGGCCACGATGGCGTTGCACAGCGCCGGGGACTCCTCGTTATAAATCTCCCCGGGCTTCAGCTTCAGCCCCTCCTTCTTCATCTGGGGGTAGATCATGTTCTGGAACGTGCTGACCAGCCACATGCCTTCGTCGGCAGATGCCGCGGTGGGGAGCAAAGCGCAGACCAGTAAATAAAAAATCGCTTTTTTCATAGTCGGTTCGTTTTATTCGAAAAAGGGGCTTGCGTATCACAAGCCCCCTGTAAGTATGTTGCATCAGAGCGTGCGCCCTTCGGTCTTGAAGGTGAACTTCGGCTCTTCATCCTTGGTCGAGCCGTCCTTGTACTTGATGGGCCAGACCTTGGCGTTGAGCAGTTCGTTCCAGATCTTTGCATCGTCCCACATCGACTTGACATAGACGATCCGCAGTACGGGAACTTCCTCCTCGTTCAGCGCTACGTCGAGGCGCGTGATGCCCTCCTTGAGCGAGAGGAACCCGCGGAAGTAGGGGAAGCTGCGCTTGATGAGCGGCTTCTCGATGCCCCGGCACTCGACTTCGTAAACGCCCTTGGGATATTTCTCGTCGTCGCCGTAGGTCTCAGTGTTGTGCTTGAACGGTGCCGAAAGGTCGCGGGTCTGTTCGAACATCAGGTCGAGGAACTCGCGGCGGGCGATTTTGCCGGCAGCGGGGTCGTAGCTCTTGAGCTGGTAGTGAACCGGAATTACCCGGACCTTGCCGCCGTGGGCCAGCATGTGAGCCTCCTTGACCTCGATCGAGTCGCGGAGCATCGTTTCGGGAACCGAGGCCGAAGGATCGACATAGAGCGTAACGGATACCGGGCAGTCGTATTGTGCGTCGAAGCCGCAGATGCCGTCGATGTTGCGCAGGATGGCTCCGAAGTAGACCATGTCCATCTTATCGTGGAGTCCCTCGACGCCGATGCGGACGATCGAAAGCGAATCGACGCCGGCTTTGGGCGAAGAGAACTTCATGGTCGTGGGCGCGAAGATCGCCTTGTCGATACCCGTCTGGTCGATGGTCGCGGGGTCGTAGCTGATGACTACCGCATGGCGTTTGACGAACGTTTTCACGCCGTAGACGCCCGGCACTTTCTGCATCTTGGACGAGAAGGCCTTCGAGCTGCCGAAGCATTTCACCGACGTGAGGCCCTCGATCTCGTAGGTCTGCATGCCTTCGACCTGTTCGTAATTGCCCCACTTCTCGTCGATGGTCGGGAGTTCCCAGTGACTGCCGAACCAGAGTGCCGCGCCGAAGAGCACGACGGCCAGGATGCCGGGCAGCCAGCGGAACGACCGCTTGCAGCCGACCTGCAGCGAATCCTCGGGACAAGCCGAGACGCAGGTTCCGCAGAGTGTACAGTCGATATGCTTGACCTTGTCGAGGTTCTTGATGTCGATCGAATAGGGGCATTTGCGGCGGCAAACGTCGCACTTGGTGCACGTAGCTTCGTCGCGGACGATGTGCAGCAGCGGGAAGACCTTGCTTCGGAGGTAGATCATCTCCCAGAGGTAACCCACGACGCAGGCGGCGCCCAGCGCCCATATCCAGGCGAAAGTTACGTTCAGTAGTCCGAGCACCCACAGCAGGATGACGATGCCGACGAAAGTGATCGTGAACTTGAAGATGTTGCTCAGCGCGCCCAGCGGGCAGATGTATTTACACCAGAACATTTTGATGAAGAAACTGCCGAGGAAGAGCACCGTAATCGAAACGATGGTCATCCAGGCGGTGATTTCACCCTTGAATCCCGTAGCAATGGCGTAATAGGGGTCGAAATTCTTGCAGAAAAGTTCGCTGCTCGATACCGACATGTAGAAGACGTAGAACAGCAGCGCGTATTTGATGATGCGCAAGGCGCGGTCGGCGACACTTCCCGGGCGGATTTCGGCGTTTACTTTGAGCTTTTTACCGCCTTTACCCATCCATTCGCTGACGGTTCCCAGCGGGCAGAGGTAGCCGCAGAAGAGTTTGCTGAAAAGCACGACTCCCACGACGAGCATGACGCCTACCATGATCTGCACCATGGACATCGAACAGGCCAGCGAGTTGCGTACCAGGTAACTGCCCAGCGCCTGCAGTCCGCCGAACGGGCAGTAGGCCTCCACGTCCGCGGGTTTCTCCCCGAGGGTGAGCCCGTAGACCACGAATCCCACGATTGCTGCGAGCGTGCCCCACTGCAGCAAATTCTTTAACCAATTGCTTTTTCTTTTCATTTATTCGGGTTGTAAATGGTGTGTGTTAACGCAAAGGTAATTATTTTGACGGGTAATTAGTACGCATTGTTCGTTTTTTTAGACCCTTCTACGCGACTTTTTCGTATATTTGTGAGACTACACCACGTAATAAAGCGAATCCACGATGAAAAAATCTGTTTTGATCCGTGCGGTCCTGTTTTGTCTGCTGGCCCTTCCGGCTGCGGCGCAGGTCCCCGCAGCCCCGCAGGAAAAGATGCCCCTCGACAGCGAGGTCCGCGTCGGGCGACTCGACAACGGAATGACCTATTACATCCGTCATTACGACAATCCCAAACAGCGGGCGGACTTCTTTATCGCCCACGATGTCGGCGCCCTGCAGGAGGAGGACAACCAGAACGGACTGGCCCATTTCCTCGAACACATGGCCTTCAACGGGACGAAGCATTTTCCCGGGAAAGGAATTCTCAACTACCTGGCGGCCAGCGGCGTGCGCTTCGGCTACAACGTCAATGCCTACACCTCGCGCGACCGTACGGTCTACAATGTTTCGAACGTGCCGCTGGTGCGCGAAGGGCTGGTGGATTCGCTGCTGCTGATCCTCCACGACTGGTCCTACTATATCGCGTGTGAACCTGCCGAAATCGAGTCGGAGCGGGGTGTGATCCGCGAGGAGTGGCGGCGTGGCAACGACGCCCGTTCGCGCATGGTCCGCAAGTCGGCGCAGGTCGAATACGACGGATCGAAATACGCCCGGCGCGACGTGATCGGCGACATGGACATCGTCAACAATTTCGAGCGGCAGACGCTCATCGACTTTTACCACAAGTGGTACCGTCCCGATTTGCAGGCGGTGATCGTCGTGGGCGACGTGGATGTGGACGCCATGGAGCAGAAAATCCGCACGCTGATGTCGTCGATCCCGAAGGCCGAAAACCCGGCTCCGAAGGAGGTTTACGACATTCCCTGGCGCGATAAGCCCCGCTACGGTGTGGTGACCGACCCCGAGACCAAGGCCGTGGCCGTGAAACTGATCTTTTACCAGCCTTACCCGTCGGCTGAGGAGCGTGCGACGGTGGGCGTCGTGCGCGACGACCTGGCGCGCAAAGTCTTCCTCGAAATGGCCCGCACCCGGCTGGCGGAGGCGGAGAAGCGTCCCGATGCGCGTTACAAGCGCGTCGTGGCCGTTACCGGGAGCCTCGCCACATGCCGCAACAACTTCATGCTGACGGCCCTGCCCAAAGAGCAGAACATGCGCGAAGCGCTGGCGGGCATCCTGACCGATGTGGAGCAGATGCGCCGCTACGGATTCAGCAACGAGGAGTTCGAGGCGGCCAAAGCCAAGGTCGCCAGGGCCGAGAAGAGTGCGCAGGAGAAATACCGGCTCGCTACGAACACCGAACTGGCGGGAAGGTATGTGGAGCATTTCACGCGCAACGTACCTTATGTGACGCCCGACGACCGGGCCCGGATCGTCGGGGAGCAGCTCGAAGCCCTGACGCCCGAGGCGGTGAACCGCCTGCGCGTCGCCATGACCTCGCCCAAGGGGATGCTCGTGCTGGTGTCGTCGCCCGAGGAGTATCTGGACAAGGTTCCCGCGGAGGCGGACGCTTTCGGGCTGATCGACTCGGTGAAGCGGGCGAAGATAGCCCGTCCCGAGCGCAGTGGAAAAGCCGCAGGTCCGCTTTTCACGGCGGAGGTGAAGCCCGGGAAGGTGGTCAAAACCCGCAAGGCGGCCTTCGGGACCGAGGAGTGGACGCTTTCGAACGGCGTGAAGGTCTTCTGGCGGACGGTTCCCGAGGTGATCGGTGCGCGCAAGATCGGCGTGGCGGCGGTTAACGAGGGCGGGTTTGCCCGCGACAACGATGTCGAAGGCATGTTCCTGCTCCAGAACTATGTCCGCACGATGGGGGTGAAGAACCTCGACCGCAGCGGGATGCGCGACCTGCTTTCGGCCCACGACGCCAGCCTGATGGCGACGCTGGGGCGCGATGCGGGCGTCTTCTCAGGATCGGCGGGCGCGGCCGATTTCGAACTGTTGTTGCAACTGCTGCACCTCTATATCACCGAACCCAATTTCTCGGAACAGGCCTACGGCGATTATATCGGTCTGGCCCGCACGTCGCTCGGGAAGGAGAAGTCGCCCAAGGCGCTTTTCGCCGAGCGTGCCGACAGCGCGAAATACGGCGGCCATAGGTGGTTGCAGCGCGCGATGCCCGCAACGCTCGACCGCTTCGACCGGGAGGCGGCCCGCAAACTCTACGACAAACTCTTCGGCAATGTCGCCGACTTCGTCTTCTTCTTCGCGGGCGAGATGCCTGCCGACGAGGCGCGGCCGCTCATCGAGAAATACATCGGTTCGCTGCCCGCGGCCCCGAAGCAGAAATTCAAGCGGGAGGATTTGGAGATCGTACCCGGTACGACGGAGTACGACGCGGTTTTCCCCGGCGCCGTGACCCCCAAATCGACGATCGAGCGCATCTACCACGGGAAGTTCGACTATACGCCGGCGAATTACGCTGCGCTGCGTTACGTTTCCTACATCCTCGGGGCCCGTTACCTGACGACCGTGCGCGAGGAGAAGGGCGGAACCTATTACATCGGCGTGCACGACGAGGTCGGAGCCCGTCCCCGCGGTTACTGCCACCTGGTGGTGAGCTTCGAGACCGATCCCAAACTGCGCGAAATGCTGCTGGGCGAGGTGCAGAAGGGCATCGAGCAGTTGGCCGCGGAAGCTCCCTCGGAGCAGGAGGTGAACGAAGCGATGCTTTACTTTAAGAAAGTCAACGCCGAACGCAAGTCGAAGAACCTGAAATCCACCTCCTACTGGCTCAACAAGATGCGGGCGGAGTATTTCGACGGTGTCGATCTGGATAAGGACAACGAGGCGGTCTTTACAGCCGTGACGCCCGACGAGGTGCGCCGCCTCACGCGTGAGATTCTCGCGCAGGGCAACCGCTATACGGCGGTTTTCACGCAGGAGTAACACACGCACCGAAACGAAACCCGGGCGACCATCGAGGCCGCCCGGGTTTTTCGTGCATATGTCGCAGCGCTATTTGCGCGTGATCTTCAGGGCGAAGCCACCTCCGGGGGCCATCTTCACCGTCATCTTCCGGTTGGCAGGGATTTCGACCGCTTCGCGTTTGTAGTCGCGGGCGGCCTTGTCGGCGTTGACGCCGTCGCGGAACAGTTCGGCGGTGTAGGCGCCGTCGCCCAGGAAGCCGAGGTCGATGGTCAGTTCGCGGGCATTCCAGTCGGTCATGCCGCCGACGTACCACGTGTCGCCCTTGCGGCGTGCGATGGAGACGTATTCGCCGACACGGCCGTCGAGGCCTACGGTCTCATCCCACGTCGTCGGGATGTTGGCGATGAATTCCGTGCATTCCGGCTCGCGCATGTAGTTCGACGGCGAGTCGCACAGCATGTTGAACGGCGATTCGAAAATCACGTACTCGGCCAGCTGGCGGCAGCGCGTACCCTGGCTCATCGCCTCGGAGCCTACGGCGCGGAAGTTCCGGCGCGTGGCGTTGCGCATGGCACCCTGCGTGTAGTCCATCGGTCCGGCGAGCATGCGGATGAAGGGGATCGTCACGTCGTAGGTCACCATGTCGGTCTTTTCGCTGGTCCACTTCATCTGCTCCAGGCCGAAGACCCCTTCGAAGTTGAGCACGTTGGGGTAGGTGCGCTGGATTCCCGCGGGCTTGTGGTAGCCGTGCATGTCGAGGAACAGGTGGTATTTGGCGGCCGTTTCCGCGAGGCGATAGGTGAAATCGGCGATCTTCTGGTCGTCGCGGTCGAGGAAGTCGACCTTGAAGCCCTTGATGCCCATCTCCGAATAGTGCTTGCAGACGCGTTCGAGGTCGCGTTCCGTAGCATAGAATCCGGCCCAGAGGACGATGCCCACGCCGCGCTCCTTACCGTAGGCGACCAGTTCGGGCAGGTTGATCTCGGGAACGACCTGGAAAAGGTCGGCCTTCTTGTTTACAGCCCAGCCTTCGTCGAGGATGACGTATTCGATGCCGTGGTCGGCGGCGAAGTCGATGTAGTATTTGTAGGTCTCGTTGTTGATGCCCGACTCGAAGTCAACGTCGTAGAGGTTCCAGGTGTTCCACCAGTCCCAGGCCACCTTGCCGGGTTTGATCCACGAGATGTCCTCCACGCGCGAAGGCGATGCGAGGCGGTAAACCAGGTCGTTGTCGGCCAGCTGGATGTCCTGTCCGGCGATGGCGAAGACACGCCACGGGAAGGTGCGGGTTCCCTTGGTGCGGGCGATGAAGTCCTCCCGCTCGGTCACCAGCAGCTGCAGCTCGTTGTGGCCGCCCTGCACCTCTTTGGCGGGGTAGGGCGCAAAGTTGCCGCGCAGCGCCTTTTCACCCGTGGGGTTGTAGACGTACATGCCCGGGTAGTCCTCCAGGTCGGCCTCGGTGATGACGACCTTGGCCTGTCCGGCGTCGATGAGCACGGGCAGGAAAGCCAGGTGGTCGTCGGCGACTTTGGAGACGGGCTGGGTGGAATAGGTGTTCTCGAAGCTGTTGAAGTAGTAGCGGGCCAGCCCCGGCTCCTTCTTGCCGTCGCGGGCGTAGGGAACCAGCGTCGTGAAGTCTTCCGGAAAACGGATATCCACCAACTCGTCGGCGACGGTGATTTCACCCTTCATGGAGGTTTGGAACCGGTAAGCCACGCCGTCGTCATAGGCGCGGAAAGCTATTTCGTAGTCGCCTTTGAAGGCGAGCGTCAGGGCGTTGTAGCGGTCCTTGACCGTGCTGCGCTTGTAGAAGGGAGCCTCGATGGTTTCGTCGACGCTTTTCGTCGATGCTTTGCGCACGACGGCTTTCTGGCCGAGGACGCGCCCGTCGGAGAGCGTCAGCGAGAGCTGCGAGGGAGCGATCAGCTCTTTGCCGTCGCGGGAAACAGAGTAGGTGACGGCGTCCGCGCCAGCCTCTACGCGAACGGCGATTTTCCCGTCGGGGGAGGTCAGTTCGTAGGTCTTGGCTGCGGAAATTCCGGTCCCGGCACTGAATAGAAGGAGTGTCAGAAGTAGTTTTTTCATAATGAGTTATTGGGTTTGGGTACGAAAATAGTGAAAAAACCGCGAATAACCGGTCTTTTCCGGAAAAAAAGGGACTACTTTCCTTTCAGCGCATCCAGCACGGCGTTGCGCTGGCGGCGGAAAAAACGCAGGTTGTAAGTGAGTTGGAACGAGACGTAACGGCCGATGCCGAGGTTCGTGACGTTGCGCAGCGTGGTGCCCGTCACCGTGCGGCGGAAGGTGGTGCCGTTCTGGTCGAGGATGTCGTTCACCCCGACGCTCGCTTCGCCGAGGCCGTTGCGGAAGAGTTTGACGCCGAGCATCGCGTTGCAGATCAGGCGCTCTTCGAGGAACGTGTCCGTGATTCCCTTGTAATAGTTATAGTCGGCATTGGCGCGCACGACGAGGCGTTTCCAGATGACGAACGTCGTTTCGGCTTTCGCCGTCTGGCTGAAATAGGTGTTGTCAAGCGTGCGCACCTGCGACGAACTTTTGCTCACGTTGTAACGACCCGTGTAGCTCAGGCGGAAATCCACCGATTCGGAGATGTTGCTCCCGAGCGTCAGTCCGGCATTGTAGACGTTGTTGTTCAGTTCGTTGCGTTCGCCGTTGATAATGCTCGGGATACGGCCCGTCGAGACGCCCGCCCGGAAGTTGAGGTTCGAGCGCAGCCAGGGAACCGGCATGCCGTAGTTGACGCTGGCGCGCAGGCTCCAGAGTCCCCGGAGGTTGACCGGCTTGGTGTACTGGTTACCTTCGCCGAGCAGCGTCCCTTCGTCGTCGATCACGAAATCCGGGGAGTCGATCACCAGCGAGTCGGTGATGGTGTTGGGGCTGACCGTCGCCTCCGCCGAGACGGTGAAGGTGCGCCCTTTGGCCGGATTGGCCCGGATGTACTGGCCCGAAAGACGGTGGGTATAGACCGGGTCGAGGCCGGGGTTTCCGGCGAAGACGTTCTGGCGGTTGGTGGTGTTGACGATGTCCTGCAGGTCGGTGGCCCGGGGATTCGACGTGCGTCCCGAAGCGTTGAACTTCAAGGTGTTGTTGCGGTTGATGTTGATGTTCGCAACGACGCTGTAGGTGAGGTTGTCGAACGACGTTTCGGTCTTCCGTCCGTAGGGGAAGACGTAGTCGCTGCTGAATCCGGCGTGCTGGTAGTAGAGTGTCGCCGCGACCTTCGTCTTTTTGAAATAGTACTGGTAGGTGCTGCCGACGCGGTGGGTCAGGTAGGCGTAATCGTACTCGGTGGACTGCTTCGGGTCGCGCTCGGGCCGGAACGCTTCGGTCTTGTTGTCGAAGATGAAGGTGTTGCGGCCGACGCTGTTGTCGGTGTAGTTGATGCGGTATTCGAGGCTCAGGCGCGAGCGTTTCGAGAGCGAACGGGTATAGCTCATGTTGCCGTTCACGTCGTAGCCCGGCTGGTCGCGGTCAGTGCGCGAGATGTTGCGCGAGGAGTAGTCCGTCGTGTCGCACTCGATGTTGTCGGGGTCGCGGAAGGTGTACTGCCGCGGGCGGCTCAGTTGGTCGTAACTGCGGTAGGTGCCCCCGATGCCGACGGTGAGGTTGTGCGACATTTTGCCCGGCAGACGGTAGCGGTAGAGCAGGTAGTTCGAGACGTTGTATCCGTCGCTGTTGTTGTGGCCGAAGTTGCGGCGGCGGTTGACGAAGCGGATGTCGTCGTCGGAGAACCTGTTGTCGGTGCGGCTCAGGAGTTCGTTGCGGTAGTTGTTGTCCTGCAGGCTGAACGAGGTGCGCATCATCATCGAATGGCGGTCGGAGAATTTGTAGTCGATGCGCGAGTTGAAGCGGTGGTTGAGGTTGAGCGTCTTCGAGTCGTTGCGGTCGTTGTAGAGCACCAGTTTGTCGGTCGACGTGAAGGTCTGGCGGTCGCTCAGGCTGGTGTTGTGGTTGTCGGTGCGGTTGAAGAAATAGCTGGCCGTGACCTTGCCCTTCGCGCCCCAGTCGTCGCTGTAATTGACGCCGACGGCCTGCACGGTGGAGATGCCGTCCAAGGGGCGTACCATGAAATTATTGCCGGACGACTTGCCCGACTGGTCGGTTGTACCGAGGATGTCCTCGAACGAGAAGTTCTGGCGGTTGATGTTGTTGACCAGTCCGACCACCGAGATGCGGCGGTCGTTGTCGAAAATGTTGACGTTGCCGCCGCCGATGTACTTGTCGGGGATGCCGTAAGCCCCGTAGAGGCGGCCGAAAGCGCCCCGCCGCTTGTCGGGGAGCGTCACGATGTTGAGCGACGTATGCCCTTCGCCGGTGTCCACGCCCGTGAATTCCGACTGGTCGCTCTGCGAGTTGTAGATGTCGATGCTCTCGATCATGTCGGCCGGGATGTTGCGGATGGCCGACATCACGTCGTTGCCGAAAAATTCGCGTCCGTCGACGTAGACCCGCCGCACGGTGCGTCCCTGCGCCTCGATGCCGCCGTCGGCAACCTCCAGGCCGGGCATCTTCGAGATCAGCGACTCGGCGTCGGACCCGAACGAAACTTTGTAGGCCGAGGCGCGGTAGGAGAGCGTGTCGCCGCGTACAGACGAGCGTAACGCAGGGGCTTCGACGGTCACCTGGTCGATAGCCTCGGCGCGGGGCGTGAGCCACAGCGAGTCGAGGAGGAGGGCCGCCGTGCCGACCTGCAGGTCGGTGCGCAGCGAGTCGTAGCCCAGCGAGGTGATCGTAAGGCGGTAGTCGCCGCGCGGGATGCGGGGGAACGTGCCGCGGCCTTCGATGTCCGAGGTGGTGTAGAAGGGCGTGGCTGCGGTGTCCGTACGGCTGCGCAGTTCGGCCACGGCCCCCACGACCGCTTCGCGCGTCACGCGGTCGGCGACGCGGAAACGCACGTCCGGGGACTGTGCCGCGGCAGTTGCGGCGCAGAACAGCAGCAGTGGAAACAGCAATGCTTTTCTCGGGTTCATCGGGTGAAGAGAATTCGACGGATAAAGATAATGGTTTTGTGCCTTTCATATACCCTTTTTTTGGATATTTTAGCATAATGGGATCTGTGTCGACTGTTTTTGATCAAAAAATATTGCCGATTACCTCCGTCTTTCACTATATTTGTCGAAATAATAGCGGACGGCGTTCGTTTTGTCCGTAAACCGGGAACCTCACATGAAAAACAAGGATATATTTACATTCCGCGACGCGGAGAAGCAGGCAGGCCCCGTGGCCTTCTCGACGATGCTCAAACCCGCCGGTTCGGCCTGCAACCTCGACTGCCACTACTGCTATTACCTGGACAAAGCCGTCCAGTACGGTGGTAAGCAGGCTGTGATGAGCGACGAGTTGCTGGAACTTTACGTCAAACAATACATCGAGGCCAACGAGGTTCCGACGGTGCAGTTCTGCTGGCACGGCGGCGAACCGCTGCTGCTGGGCGTGGATTTCTACCGCCGGGCGATGGCCTTTCAGGAGAAATACGCCGACGGCAAGAAGATCGAGAACATCCTCCAGACCAACGGTACGCTGGTCGACGAAGCGTGGTGCGACCTGTTCGCCGGGAACAACTTCCTGGTGGGGATTTCGCTCGACGGGCCGCAGGACATTCACGACACGTTCCGCCTGACGAAGGGCGGTAAACCCACCTTTGACCGTGTGATGCAGACGATCGGAATGTTCCAGCGCAGCGGCGTGGAGTACAATACGCTGAGCGTTGTGAACAAGTTGTGCGAAGGCCGCGGCGGAGAGATTTACCGTTTCTTCCGCGACACGGTGCACAGCAGGTACATGCAGTTCCTGCCCGCCGTGGAGCATGTCATCGACAAACCGGGCTTCCACCGTCCGCTGATCGTCTCGCCCGACCGCGAGGGGGCGCGGCTGGCCGAATGGTCGGTAACAGCCAAGGGGTACGGGCAGTTCCTGTGCGACGTGTTCGACGTGTGGGTGGTGAGCGACGTGGGGCGCTGCTTCGTGCAGATGTTCGACGCGACGCTGGCCCAGTGGTGCGGAGTGCCCCCGGGCGTCTGCTCGATGGGCGAGACGTGCGGCGACGCGCTGGTCGTGGAACACAACGGCGACGTTTATTCGTGCGACCACTTCGTCTATCCCGAATACAAGTTGGGCAACATTGCCGAAAACTCGCTGACGGAGATTTACCGGACCAAAAAGCGCCGTGACTTCGGGCTGGCCAAGCGCAACGCCCTGCCGGGCGAATGCCTGCGCTGCAAATACTATTTCGCCTGCCGGGGCGAGTGCCCGAAGCACCGCTTCGAGACCGGTTCGGACGGATGCCGCAAAAACTCGCTCTGCGAGGGTTTGCAGCATTGGTTCCGCCATTCGGAACCCTACATGGAGTACATGCGCGACATGCTGGCGCGTGAGCAGTCCCCGGCGTGGGTCATGCAGTTCGCCCGCAAGCGCATGGGGCTGATGTAGCGGCCCGGGTCAGTTTTTTACCCGTTTTTTCGTTTCAGGAGCACCCACACCAGCGGCACGGCCGATGCGAGGGTGAGCCACACCACGACCGAGAGCGCGTCGGTGACCCCTTCGACATAAGTCTGGGCCGCCGGGAGCGTTTCGTGTGCCGTGTGGTAGGCCGTGCGGGTCGCGAGGATGGCCGTGAGTACGGCGATGCCGAAGCTGCCCGCGAGTTGCTTGATGCTGTTCGAGATGCCCGCCGCTGCGGCCATGTCCTGCTGGGTGAGGTTTTTGAGCGAAAAGAGGTTCAGGGGCGCGAAGGTGAGGCCCATGCCGAAGCCGCGCAGGTAGAGGACGAACAGGATGTGGCGGTGCGTGGTGTCTAGCGTGAAGCGGCTTGCGAGCCAGAAGCTCAGGGCCATGATCAGGATGCCCGCAATGACCAGCAGCAGGGGTTTGACGTAGCGCGTCAGGTAGCCCGAGGCGGTGGAAAGCACACCCTGGATAAGCCCTACGGGGAGGAAGACGCTTCCGGCCATCAGCGCCGTGTAGCCCAGTCCGCGCTGCATGTAGAGCGGCAGCAGGTAGGTTCCCCCGAGCATCCCGACGGCGAAAAGCGTCAGCACGGCCATCGAGACACCGAAATTCCGTTCGGCCAGCAGCCGGATTTGCAGCAGGGGCGCCGGGTTGCGCAGTTCCGTGACGATGAAGAACACGAACGCTGCGGCCGCCACGGCAAAACAGGCTACGACTTCGGGGGCCGCCCAGCCGTCGTGGTTGGTGGGCGAATTGCCGCGGGCGAGGGCATAGATCGTCAGCGGCATGAACAGCACGATAGCCGCAAATCCTTTCCAGTCGAAGGGGTGGCGTACGCCGCCCCGCCACTCTTTCTGAATGAACACCGAGAGCAGGATGGCCAGCAGTCCCACCGGAACGTTCACGTCGAAAATCCGGTGCCAGCTGTAATCGTCGACCAGATAGCCGCCCAGCAGGGGGCCGAACGAGATCGAAGCCGCTGCGGCCATCGACCAGAGGCCCAGCGCGAGGCCCCGCTCCTCGGGCTTGAATTCGCGGGTGACGATGGCCAGGCCCAGCGCCTGGATGATGCCGCTGCCCAACCCCTGCAAGGCCCGCGAGGCGATGAGGAACGAATCGGTGGGGGCTTTTCCGCAGAGCCACGAGCCCAGCGTGAAGAGCACCATTCCGAGGATGTAGACGCGTTTGTTGCCGAAACGGTCGGCAAACCAACCCGCCGAGGGCAGCATGACGGTCATGGTGATCATGTAGGCCGTGACAACCCATTCGGCCGAGGAGATGCCGATGTGGAAGGCCGACATGATGGCCGGAAGCCCGACGTTGACCACCGTAACGTCGAGCACGGCCATGAAGGTTCCGAGCATGATCATGCCCAGAATCCACCATTTGTAGCTGCTGCTTTGCCGGATATGTTCGCCGAGAGATGTCATCCGGCGTGGCGGGCTCAAAAAAAGTGCCATTTTGTCCGGCAGCCCGGTTTTCATCCGTCTGTTCGGCCGGCTGTGGGATGCCGTCGGTATCCGGCTGCAACGGAACGGGATAAAAATGGGCGGGAGTTTGGAAATTGAGTGGAATTATATCTATATTTGCCGCATGAACAGGTGCAGGAAATCAGAATTTACAAATCCCCGGGGAGAATCCGTAATTCTTTCCGGTATTGCACATTTCCCCCCCCCGCAGTTAGACTAGTTTATCCGTCGATCCTATCTTCCGTAATACGACTTTCAGGAGCCGTGTTACGGAATTTTTTGGTTGATATATTGGGCTTAATTAAAAAATGCAAATGAAAAAATCAATTCTTTTTGTGCTGCTCTGTGCAGCCGTCGTCCTGGCCTCGTGCAACGAGGACGACACAAATCCCTCCGTGCCGGTTGCCGGGGTGACGCTTGACCACAAAACGTTGCTTCTGGGCAAGGGCGAGACTGCGGCGCTCGTCGCGACGGTAGCTCCGGAGGATGCCGAAAACCGCGTCGTAACGTGGGCGAGTTCGGACAAAGCCGTGGCCGAAGTTTCCGACGAAGGCGTTGTGACGGCAAAGGCCATCGGCGATGCGACGATCACGGTAACTACCTTGGAAGGCGGTTTTGAGGATGTTTGCCAGGTGACGGTGCTCGACACCGATACCTCGGATGCGCTGGTGACGTTCGACAATCCGACTGCTGTCATCAAAGAAAACGGCGGGGTGCTGACCGTACCGTTCCACATGAACAAAGCCCTGGCAGGCGATGTGGCCGTGACCTTCGCTCAAGGGACCGACGACCGGCAGACTGCGAAGCAGGGATGGCACTTCGATTTTCCGGACGGGAAGAACCGCATCGTCCTGCCCCGGGGAACCCGGACAGGAACGGTGGACCTGCAGATCATCGACAATGATTACTGCGATGGAAACGTCTATTTTGACCTGGCTATCAGGCAGGTGGACGGCGCGCAGCGAGGGTTGGACAGTATTTGTAAGGTGACCATCGAAGACGAGGATATAGATCGTACGGTCCGTATCGGACAACCCGCCGGCGACGGAACCTGGGCCGAGGAGGCCGGGACGATCGAGATTCCGCTGATCTTCGAAGGCGGGAAATGGGAAGAGCGAATGATTTCCGGAAAGATCGCCGTCAAGGATTTGGTAGGATGTACGCAGGACGATGTGACGCTCGAAACCACCTCGTTCGAAACGGCCGGAAACGAAACTCTCAAAGTAAAGGTGCGCCTGAGGGATAACGAGACGTTCGGGGACTGGAGTTTCCGCCTCGATCTTCAGGATCTGGTGTGGGTACGGCTGGCCAGTGATGACGTCATCCGGATCAAGGACGACGAGCGGATTCTGGGATTTGCGCAGGCCGCCTATGAGGTCGACGAGGGTTCGTCGGTCAATCTTTCCACGATGCTGAAAGGCGGTGGCGCCCGGTCGAACGTGCCCATCCGGATCGAGGTCGTAGCCGACCAGACCACGGCCACCCCCGATTTGTATACCCTGCCGGCAAGCTATGACGATATCGCGGCGCAGGGGGATGCTTCGTCCTTCGTGCTCCGGGCTAATAAGAGTGCAGCCCTTCGGGATGCCGTGCTGGTCCTGAAGGTCAATTCGACGGCAGGAGCCTCCACGCCCGGGAAGATTCTCTACGACGACACGCAAACCTGTCGGGTAACCATCCGCAACACCGATTCTTTCGTGCGGTTCGCCGCTACGACGCTGACGGGCGTGGCTGCTCCGGGTGTATACGATATTGCGATTGAAACGTCTGGTTATGAAGAGGATATACTTGTGTATGTGGATGTGTCTTCGGCAACGACGATGAGTGCCGGCAGTTTTAGCATCAAGCAGAAATTCGCGATATTCTCTGCCGGGGCGAAGAGCGGCCGGATTCAATTGGAGTTGTTCGAAGCGCTGAAGGCCGACGAGCAGATCGTTATCGAGATAACGCGTGTCTTAGGAGAAAGCGGGTCTATGAATGATGATATTGATCCGGATGCCAAAGTCATCGTTTGCGGGAATTGACGGCTGACCGGGCTGACACTAAAAAGCACCTCCTTTTGGGAGGTGCTTTTGTTTTGCAGGTCCTGTAAGCCGGGTTCTGTCTCCGGGGCGAACCCCGGGTCCCTGTCATTTATCTAGGGCGGCAGTCTCCTGCCGTCTCAAGCAACCTACCCCCCGGCATCGGGCGAGCAACCCTTAATTGCCGGTATACACGGTCTTGCAACCCACGGGACGTACGGCCGGACGACATTGCTGCCTCCGCGGTGGGCTCTTACCCCGCCTTTTCACCCTTACCCGTCGTTTCCGGCGGGCGGTCGTTTTCTGTTACGCTACCACAACCTCACGGCTGTCAGGTCGTTAGCCTGCGTGGTGCTCTGTGTTGCCCGGACTTTCCTCTCCCGGCTTGTGGCCGGCAGCGACAGAGCGGACCTGCGGGGCAAAGGTACGCAAATTTTTACAATATCTTCTTCACCCACCGGAAACCTTTGTAGGGCGGGTAGCGGAACGGCAGGTCGAAGCGCATCGGGGACGAGACGACGGCCCGGCGGTGGGAGAAGGCATCGAAGCTGTCGCGGCCGTGGTAGCGGCCCATGCCCGAGTTGCCCACGCCGCCGAAGGGCAGGTTGTCGTTGGCGATGTGCATGATTACGTCGTTGAGGCACGCTCCGCCCGAGGAGGTGTGCAACAGGACTTTGCGGCCTGTCTCTTCCGGCCCGAAGTAGTAGAGCGCCAGCGGTTTTTCGCGGTCGTTGACGAAGGCCACGGCCTGGTCGGTGTCGTCGAAGGGAAGCATCGGCAGCACGGGACCGAAAATCTCCTCCTGCATCACGGGCGATGCGGGGTCCACGTCGGTGAGCAATGTCGGTTCGATGTAGCGGTCGGCGGCGTCCGTGCGGCCGCCGATGCGGATTTTCCCCTGGGCGAGGTAGCCCGCGACGCGTTCGAAGGCGCGGTCGTTGACCAGCCGGACGTAGCAGGGGCTTTGCTGCGCGTCGTCGCCGTGGAGTTCCCGCAGGGCGCGGGCGAAAGCCTCGGTGAAGGGTTCCTGCAACGAACGGTGGATCAGCAGGTAGTCGGGGGCGATGCAGGTTTGTCCGGCGTTGAGGGTTTTGCCCCAGGCGATGCGGCGTGCGGCGGTCGCGATGTCGGCCCCGCGGTCGACGATGCAGGGGCTTTTGCCGCCCAGTTCCAGTACGACGGGCGTCAGGTTGCGGGCTGCGGCGGCCATCACGGTGCGTCCCAGCGCGGGGCTTCCCGTGAAGAAGATCACGTCCCAGCGCAGGTCGAACAGTTGGGTGTTGACATCCCGGTCGCCCTGCACGACGGCGACGTACTGTTCGTCGAAAATCTCGGTGATCAGTCCTTCGATGGTTTTTGCGACATGGGGCGTATAGGGCGAGGGTTTCAGCAGAGCCGTGCAGCCCGAGGAGATGGCTCCGACCAGCGGGTTCAGCAGCAGTTGCACCGGGTAGTTCCACGGGGCGACGATGAGCGCCTGCCCGAGCGGTTCGGAGACGATCCGGCTTTTCGACGGCCAAAGTTTGAGCGGCGTGGGGTGCGGTTCGGGGCGCATCCACGTTTGCAGGTGGCGCAGGTGGTTGCGGACTTCGCCCCGGACGATGCTGATTTCGGTGAGGTAAGCCTCCTCGGGGGATTTCCGCAGGTCGAGCCACAGGGCGTCGCAGAGGCGTTTTTCCCAGTTGGTGAGGGCCGCCTCGAAACGCCGGAGCATCGTGCGGCGGAACGCTTCGGGAAGTGTCGCTCCCGAGCGGAAATAGGCTTTCTGGGCCGCTGCAAGGGTTGCAATGCGTGCGGCAGGGGTGTTTTCGAGGGGCATAGGCATGTGTATAACGTGAATCCGGCAAACGCAGCGGTCGGATAATCCGTAGATTGCGTCCTGCCGGACTCCGGTTGTCCGGGCTTTGCCGAACCGTTGCAAAGCCGCTGCCACACTCCGTGGCGCGGTGTGGCGGCGGGTTATTTCTCGCGGAAAATGTTGAGGTGCGCCAGCAACGGGTTGCGGCGGTCGAGTACGACGAATTCCAGGAGTAACAGGACCAGTGCAGCGATGAGCAGGTATTGATACTGTTCGTTGAACTCCTCGAAGCGGACCATCGAAAGCTCAGTCTGCTCCATCTCGTTGATCGCCTTGACGACCTCTTCGAGGCCGATCGACTGTTTCGACGAGCGGACGTAAACCCCGCCCGTGATGTCGGCGATCTTGGCCAGCATCTCCTCGTTGAGTTTCGAGACGACCATTTCGCCGTTTTCGTCCTTGATGAATTCGCCGCCGATCTGAATCGGGGCGCCTTCGGGCGTACCGATGCCGATGGTGAAGATTTTGACACCCATCTGGGCGGCGCGTTCGGCGACGGTGATGGCGTCGTCGTCGTGGTTCTCACCGTCGGTGATCAGGATGATCACGCGGCCGTGGCTTTGCTCCGTGTCGCCCGAGAAGGACAGCAGGGCCTGTTCCAGCGCCTTGCCGATGGCCGTGCCCTGCACCGAGACCAGCGACGGGTCGATCCGCCGCGCGAAGGCCCGCGCCATGCGGTAGTCCGAGGTGATCGGCAGCTGGACTTTGGGTTCGCCTGCGAAGACGACCAGTCCCACGCGGTCCTGCTGCAGGCCTTCGAAGAGTTTGCCGATGGCGTATTTGGTCCGTTCGAGGCGGTTGGGCTGGAAGTCCTCGGCCAGCATCGAGTTCGAAACATCGACCGTGAGCATCATTTCGATGCCCTGAGCCTTCTCTTCGCGGAGTTTCGAGCCGAACTGCGGGCGTGCTGCGGCCAGCACGACCAGCGTCACGGCGCAGCAGAAAAGGATGAACCGGAAGGCGACGCGCCCGGTCGAGACTTCGGGCATCAGCTCCTCCAGGATGCCAGGATGGCCGAAACGCGCAAGCCGTTTGCGGCGGTTGCGTGCCGCCAGCCAGTAGAGCGCGATGAGCGCCGGAACGGCCAGCAGGAGCCAGAGATATTGTGGATTTGCGAAACGGAACATGGGAAATTTCTTTTTACGGAATGCGTTTGAGAACGAGGTTCGAGAGCAGGAATTCGGCGAGCAGCAATCCCAGCGCGGCGAGCGCCCAGACGAGGAACAGCTCGTGGTAGGAGATGTGCTCGGTCACTTCGATCTTGCTCTTTTCGAGTTGGTTGATCTCCTCGTAAACGGCTTTCAGCTTGTCTTTGTCCGTGGCCCGGAAGTAACGACCGCCGGTCATGTCGGAGATGGCTTGCAGCACCTTCTCGTCGATTTCGACCTTCTGGTTGACGAACGTGAGGTTGCCGAACATGTCGATGGCCGGGTAGGGGGCCATGCCCTCGGTTCCCACGCCGATCGTGTAGACGCGGATGCCCTGCGCCTTGGCGATTTCGGCGGCGGTTATCGGAGCGATCTGGCCCTGGTTATTCACGCCGTCGGTCAAGAGGATGATGACCTTCGATTTGGCATCGCTCTCGCGCAGGCGGTTGATGGCCGTCGCGAGGCCGTTGCCGATGGCCGTGCCGTCCTCGATCAGGCCGCTGCGGATGCGGGCCAGAAGGGTTTGGAGCGTACTTTGGTCGGTGGTCAGGGGGCTTTGCGTGAAAGCCTCGCCGGCGAACGCCACCAGGCCGATGCGGTCGCCGTAGCGGTCGGCGATGAACGATCCGGCGACCTCCTTGGCCGCCGTGATGCGGTCGGGCTTGAAGTCGCGGGCCAGCATCGAGCCCGAAACGTCGATGGCCAGCATGATGTCGATGCCTTCGGCGTTCGAACGGACGTTCTGTTCGACATCCTGCGGACGCGCCAGCGCCACGACGAGCAGTGCGAAAGCCGCTGCGCGCAGCACGAAAGGCAGGTGGCGCAGGTAGTAGCGCACGGTCCGGGGCGCGCGCACGACGCCGGCGACGCTCGAAATCTGGATCGAAGCCCCGCCCTGCAACGCACGCCAGACGTAGTAGCCGATCATCGGCACGAGCAGCGTCAGCAGCCAGAGGTAATATGGTGAGTTAAAGTGCATAAATGTAATTCATAATTCAAAATTCAGAATTCATAATTGGGAATTGTCCTTTGTCGTTTTGACAATGCTCATCAAGAGTTTGGTCAATTCTCTGCAATCGGCGAAGATGCTTTCGAATTCTTTGTCGGTAATGTAATCCGTTTTATATAAAAGTTCCAGCCAATATTCTGTTTCATAAATCTCTTTGAGTGAAATGTTCATCTTGGCAATAAAATCCTGCCGGGTTTGGCCTCGCAATGCTTCCCGGATATTTGCTCCGACGCTTGTGCCGCTTTTGAGCAACTGTTTGGAAAGAACGAACTCCAGCCTTTCTTTGACCAGATATTGATATAACCGGACAATACGGATGGCAAACGACAGGCTTTTGCTTTGTACGATATTATCTGTTTTCATCAATTCTGAATTTTGAATTCTGAATTCTGAATTGGAAAACTACCAGTTTTTCTTTCCGCGGACCACGACGCCCTGTTTTTCCTTGAGTTTCTCCTGGGTCTTGTCCTCCTGACCCTGGATGGCGTCGAGCATCTGTTGCTGTTCCTGCGGCGAGATGCCCGAAGGCGTCGGCTGGCCCTGCTGGTCGCCTTTGCCCTCCTTGTCGCCCTGCGAGGGGTTCTGCTGCTGGTCCTGGTCACCCTTCTGGTCGTTCGGATTGCCTTTCTGGTCCTTCTGGTCGCCCTTCTGATCGGGGTTTTGCTGGCCCTTGTCGTTCTGGTCCTTGTTCTGGTCTTTGTCCTGATCCTTCTTGTCGTCGCCGCCTCCGCCACCGCCGCCGTCCTTGTTCTGGTCGAGCAGCCGTTTGGTGTAGGCGTAGTTGTACTTGGCCTCCATGTCCGAGGGGTTCAGGCGCAGCGACTGCTTGTAGCTTTCGAGGGCCTCCTTATACTTCTGTTGCTTGAACTGGGCGTTGCCGAGGTTGTAGAACGCCTCGGCGCGCTCCGTGTCCGCACGCAGCGAGTCGGCCGCAGCCTGCTGCATGGTCTGCTCGGCGCGGTCGAACCGTTCGGCCTTGTAGAGGGCGTTGCCGAGGTTATAGGTCGCCTCGAACTGTCCCGCAACTGCCTGCAGGGCCTGCTCGTAGCGGCCGATGGCCTGCTCGTAGTTGCCCTTGTTGTACTGCCGGTTGCCCTTGCGCACCAGCGAACGCTCGGGCAGCTCCTGGGCTTGCGCCCCGGCGGCGACAAAGAGAAACAGAATGATATAGAGTAACTTGTACATCGTTGTTGCGTTTAGTTTTCCTTCGGAGCCTCTTCCTCATCGGGAGTCTCCTCTCCGACGGGTTTGGTTTCCTCGACGAAGTAGTATGCCTTCAGGTAGTCGGCCTCGTTCTGCTCGGCCTCGGGCGTCGCCTTGGCGAATTTCACCAGGTCGGCATCGCGCAGGATCGCCGTCAGGTCCATCCGGGCTTTGTCGGGCAGCTCTTCCGTGCGCATCGTCTCGATGATCTCGTCGGAGGTCATCTCCATCGCGCTGATGTTCCAGCGACCGGCGATGTAGGTACGCAGGATGTCCGTCAGTCCCGAATAGTAGAGCTTATGCTTGTTGTTCTGCCACAACTTCTGGTTGTGGAGCGCTTCGAGGGCCTGTATCGCGGCAACGTGCGGCGGCAGCGGCGGAGCGGGTTTGAACAGATCGCCGAAGCCCTTGCCGCGGCTGGCGAGGTAGCGCTTGAGCGCATAACCGGCGATCAGCAGCGCCAGGAGGAAGAACACGGCCCATTTGACGTAGCCGCTCATCTCGCGGAAACGGAACGGCAGGTTCTTCTGGCCTTTCAGGTCGTAGATCGACTGCGATGTGGAGTCGATCTGGAAGGTAGTCACCTCCAGGTAGACCGAATCGGTGCTGCGGAGCGTGTCGAGGATGTTCTTGTCGGCGTAGAGCACCTGCGCTGCGCCGAGGTTGTATTTGCCTTCGTCGAAGGCGGCCAGTTGGTAGCGTTTGCGCAGTTTCAGGTGGCGGCCGTCGCGTTCGAGCGTGTCGACCGGATAGCTTTTGACCAGTTCGAGTTTGCCCTCCTTGTTATCGAATTCGGGGAACTCCACCACCTGCACCAGGTCCTTCTCCACGTCGATGATGTAATCGAAGCGGTCGCCGATCATAATGCTGTCGGGTTCGACGCGCGCCGTGACCGTGGGCGTCTCCTGTGCCCGGGCCGCGAGTCCGGCGAAAAGAAGCGCTATTGCAAAGAGTCGTTTCATCGCTGTTTGAACAGTTTTATTAGTTCGGCTACATAGTCGCCGTCGGTCGAGATCATGGCCGTGTCGATGCGGTTGTGCTTGAGCGTGGATTCGATTTCGCCGCTGCGCTGCTGCCACGAGGCGGCATAGTGGTCGCGCACGGCGCGCGAGGAGGTGTCGACCCAGACCTTGCGGCCTGTCTCGGCGTCGCGCAGTTCGACGATCCCCACGTCGGGAAGTTCCGTTTCGCGGGGGTCGAAGACGCGGATGCCTACCAGGTCGTGCTTGCTTCCGGCGATCTTCAGCGCATCGTCCAGCGCCGATTTGTCGCCGGTCGAATCCATGAAGTCCGAGAGGATGAAGGTCGTGCAGCGTTTTTTGTTGACGTTCGTCAGGAAGCGCACCGGCTCGGAGAGCTTCGTGCCCGCCGATTCGGGCCGGAACCCGATCAGTTCGCGGATGATCATCAGGATATGGCTGCGGCCCTTCTTCGGGGGGATGAACTTTTCGACCCGGTCCGAGAAGAAGATGCAGCCCACCTTGTCGTTGTTCTGCGCGGCGGAGAACGCCAGCACAGCGGCGATTTCGGTGATGATATTCTTCTTCAGGCGGTCGGTCGAACCGAACATGCGCGAGGCCGACACGTCGACCAGCAACATCATCGTCAGCTCGCGTTCCTCCTCGTAGACCTTGATGTGGGGTTTGCGCGAGCGGGCCGTGACGTTCCAGTCGATGTCCCGCACGTCGTCGCCCGCACGGTATTCCCGCACCTCGGAAAACGACATACCCCGCCCGCGGAAAGCCGTATGGTACTTTCCGGCGAAGATCTCGTTCGAAAGACCGCGGGTCTTGATCTCGATCTTACGGACGCGTCTGAGAATATCGTTCTCGGTCTCCTGCATCGTTAAGGTACGATTACGTTGTTAAGGATATCGGTGATGATCTCTTCGGTGGTGATGTTCTCGGCTTCGGCTTCGTAGGTCAGGCCGATACGGTGGCGCAGCACGTCGTGGCAGACGGCGCGTACGTCCTCGGGAATTACGTAGCCGCGGCGGCGGATGAAGGCGTAGGCGCGGGCGGCCTTGGCCAGCGAGATCGACGCACGGGGCGAACCGCCGTAGGAGATCAGGTTCTGCAACTTCTGGAGGTTGTACTCCGCAGGCTCACGCGTGGCGAAGATGATGTCGATGATGTATTTCTCGATCTTCTCGTCCATGTAGACATCCTCGACCACCTTGCGGGCCTTGACAATGTCGTCGGGCGTGATGACCTTGTTCACCTTGGGCATGCCGGCGCCGGAGAGGTTCATGCGCACGATGTCGCGTTCCTCCTGCTTCTTGGGGTAGGAGATTTTGGCTTTGAGCATGAAACGGTCGACCTGCGCCTCGGGCAGCGGGTAGGTTCCCTCCTGCTCCAGGGGGTTCTGTGTGGCCAGCACGAGGAAGGGCTGCGGCAGGGGATAGGTGTTGTCGCCGATGGTCACCTGACGCTCCTGCATGGCTTCCAAGAGCGCCGACTGCACCTTGGCCGGGGAGCGGTTGATTTCGTCCGCCAGCACGAAGTTGGCGAAGATCGGACCCCTGCGAACGACGAAGTCTTCGCTTTTCTGCGAGTAAATCAGCGTACCGATCAGGTCGGCGGGCAGCAGGTCGGGGGTGAACTGGATACGCGAGAAACCCGCGTCGACGGCTTTGGCAAGTGTCGTGATGGCCAGCGTCTTCGCCAGGCCCGGCACGCCTTCGAGCAGAATGTGTCCGTTGGACAGCAGGCCGATCAGCAGGGTGTCCACCAGGTGGCTCTGACCTACGATGACCTTTCCCATTTCGTTCCGGAGCGTATCGACGAAAACCGATTCGCGCTCGATACGCTCGTTTAGTTCTTTGATGTTGATGACTTCGCTCATTGTTTTATAATTGTTGTAGTATTGTCGTGGGA
>JAEZTA010000005.1 GCA_023443765.1 Bacteroidota bacterium
TAACCAGCCCTTCGGCTCCACGACCAATGAACTGGCTATCGGCGCCACCGAAAATGCGGTCAACGAGGCCAACTCGGTTTATGCCGTCAATGATCAGGTCCGTAGGCCGGTGCGAAATACGGCCATGATCAAGATGCCCAACATGAGCCCCTGGGTGCTGGACCAGTACGGTAACCGTACCGACGAGTATTTCAGCGCTCCCGAGAGTTCATTGCAGGGTATCTTCCCGAACCCGCTGGCACATGTGAACGAATCGACCAACCGGAATAAACTGCGTTCCGTCAATGCGAATTTCGCCTTTGTGTACAATCCGCTTCCGGGACTGGAGATCAAAGCCAACATTGCCTATACGCTTTCGGCGATGCGCAACAACGCCTTCCTGCCGGCATCGGTGCTGAATGTGAAGTGGGCCAACCAGAACTACAATCAGGGCGTGGAGGCGCAGGCCAACAAAACCGTGACTTACGGCGACATCAAGGTCAACTACCATGCGCTGCTCAATCATAAGCACGACATCCTGCTTACGCTCGGCGACCAGATCGAGGCTACCAACAACAACAGTTACAGCATCACTACCTCCGGCAGCGGCGCCGAGGAGGTTAGTTCGCCCTCTTCGGAAGGCAAGATCATCAAGATGAATTCGGCCTGGGCAAAACGCCGTACGGTCGGAATCACCGGAAGTTTCAACTATGTGTACGACGAGCGTTATGCCATCAACATCGCAGGCCGCATAAACGCCAATTCCAACACGGGACGCAACAACCGTTGGTCGTCCATCCGTCCCTCTCTGTCGGCCGTGTGGCGTCTGAACAACGAGAAGTTCATGAAGGGGATAAAATGGATCGACGAGATGCGCGTGAGAGCCAGTTGGGGCCAGAGCGAGCGCGTGCCTGCGTCCAGTTTCACGACGGGTACGTTTGCCAACGAGGATGCCTATATGGACCGTCCTTCGATCAAGCCCAACCAGATGCAGCTCGACAACCTCAAGCCCGAGATCGTGACCTCGTACAACCTGGGTTTCGAATCAGCTTTGAAAAACAATATGATCCGGGTCAATTTCGACTATTACGACAAGCGGACTTCCGACCTGATAATGACGGACATGGCCATTCAGTCGACGACGGGTTACGGCTCGGTCCGCAGGTATAACGGCGGCAATATCCGCAACCACGGCTGGGAATTGTCGGTGAGCCTGAACAACATCGTGAAAGTCGGCAATTTCCGGCTCAGCCTCTCGAACATCAACCTTTCGCGTAACGTCAACGAGATTACCTCGCTGCCGGTGAACATGATTGCCGAGAAATATACGATCGGCAACGGAAACTATGCCCGCAAGATTATGGAAGGCAAGCCGATGGGTTCGATCTATGGTTATATCTTCGAGGGTATCTACCAGAACTACGACGAGACGCTGGCCCGCGATGCCAACGGTGAACTGATCCGCGACATCGACGGTAATACGGTTCCCATCCGCGTTGCCGGAACGACCCGCATGCATCCCGGCGACGCCAAGTACAGGGACGTGAACCACGACGGTGTGATCGACGAACGCGACATCGTCTACCTCGGATCGTCTTTCCCGACGATTACCGGCGGCGGTGCGCTGGTCCTGAACTACAAATCGTGGCAGTTGCGTACGTCGCTGCACTTCCGCCTCGGGCACAGCATCATCAATATGGTGCGGCACGACCTCGAAAAGATGAATAACGGTAATAACCAGTCGAAGAATGCGCTGCGCCGCTGGCGGTTCGAGGGCGACGATACCGATGTGCCCCGCGCCTTGTGGGGTACGAACTACAACTCGATGGGCAGCAGCAAATTCGTCGAGGACGGATCGTTCTTCAAAATCAAGGATATTTCGCTGAACTACCGGATTCCCCAGCGAGTCTGCGCGAAGATCGGCCTGTCGAGTGCGTTGGTCGGTATTACGACCTACAACCTGTTCACTTTCACGGATTATACGGGACAGGACCCCGAGGTGGGTGTTGAAAACGGAGCCTACGGCCTGGCGATCGACAGAAGCCGTACGCCGCCCGCCCGCCGTGTCGCCGTCAGCTTATCGTTCACGTTCTAAAACCTGAGAGTATGAATAAGAGATATTTTTTCAATAGCCTGAAAGCATTGCTGCTGTTCCTGCTGGTGTCAAGTACGGCGGGATGTAACAACTGGCTCGACGTGAAACCCGAGAACGAGCAGCCCAACGATGAGTTCTGGAATAACAAAGAGGAGGTCGACGCTGTCATGATGAGCGCCTACCAGCAACTCCGCAACAACCTCGAATACCTGGTAAGATGGGGCGAATTGCGTGGCGATGCGACGATTCTCGGCCCGGGCCTGACCTCCAACGAGAATATGCTTGCCGTGAAGGCTCTCGACATCAAGGCTGACAACCCGATTTGCAAGTGGCAGCAGTTTTACAATGCCATCAATCGCTGCAATGCCGTGATCATGTATGCGGAGGGTGTTATTGCGCGCGACCGGACCTTCACGCAGAAGGCCTGCGACGCCTACATCGCCGAGGCGAAGTGGGTCCGCGCCCTCTGCTATTTCTACCTGGTCCGCACGTTCCGCGACGTTCCCTACATTACCGAACCCTACCTGAACGACAGTCAGGAGTTCCGCATTCCCAAGAGCGACGGCATGGATGTGCTCCGGGCTGTTGCCGCCGACCTGCGCGCCTGTGCACAGCAGATTCCGGTGGCTTACAGCCCCGGTTCGTGGGAGAACAAGGGCCGCGCAACGGTCTGGGCGCTCTACGCCCTGCTGGCCGACATTTACCTGTGGCTCGGCGAGTACGACGAGACGATCGCCATGTGCGGGAATATCGAAAAGTCGGGCCTTTACACGCTGCTTCCTAATGAAAACTGGTATCAGCTCTACAACCCGGGCAACTCCGACGAGAGCATCTTCGAGTTGCAGTGGAGTGCGGCGCTGCTTCAGACCAACAATCTTTTCGCCTGGTTCTACAACGAGAGTAACACGAATAACTACGCTATTTCGGACGGTGCTGTCGCCAAATTCAACGAATATGCCGATGAGACGGACATTCGCGGCACGGGAGGCAGTTATATTGATACGAGCCGCAAGATCTGGAAATATGCCGGAACGGCGACGGGTGTCGACAACCTCCGCGAATCGGGCCAGCGCGATGCCAACTGGATTATCTACCGATTGGCCGACGTACTGCTGATGAAGGCCGAGGCTCTCGTTATGCGGGGCGGCGAAGGGGACAAGGATGCCGCCTACGCCATCATTACCCAAATCCGCGAACGTGCCGGATATATCCAGCATCCGCCGATGCCCGACAACCTGTCCGATGCGATCGACCTGGTACTGGACGAGCGCCTGCGCGAACTCTGCTTCGAAGGCAAGCGCTGGTTCGACCTGGTGCGCGTGGCCGTGCGCAACGACGGAGAGTACAAGAGCAAGCTCGTGACGCTGCTGCTCCAGAACGTTGCGGCCAAAGACCGCCCGTTGTACGAGGCCAAACTGCAAAACACCTACGGTTACTACCTGCCGATCAACGAGGACGACATGGCGGCCAGCGGCGGTATCCTGGTGCAGAATCCCTACTACTTATAACCTAACCGACAATAACGGACCTTATGCGTAAAATCATAGCAATCATAGCGGGCGTCCTGCTGCTGGGCAGCTGTACCGACCCGTTCAAGAACCAGGCGTTCCGCACCTCCGATGAGCAGGCTGTCGGCGAATGGCTTGCCGACCAGCCCGAATACTCGATGTGGGTCGCCATGCTCAAAAAAGCCAACATATACAATGCGTTGAACCTCGGAGCTAACCAGTTTACGTGCTTCGTGGCGGATAACGCCGCCGTGGAGGCCTACCTGCAAAAGAACGATTACAAGTCGATCGACGAAATAACTGCCGACGTACTCGATTTCCTGCTGCGCTACCACATCATCAACGGCGCCAAGATCGCCAGCGCCAACCTGATGCTGAAACTCCCGCTGCCCGCCCTTACCGGCGATTACCTCACGGCCGGTGTGGAGACTGCCACGCAGAAACGCTATATCGACAACGGCGAGGGCAAGGAGCGTTCATACCTCGTCCGCAAGGACATCCCGATGGCCAACGGCGTGATTCACTCGCTGGATAAGCTGCTGGAGCCGCTGACCGTGAGCGTATGGGACAACATTTCCGACAATGCGTCCTATTCGATCTTTGCGGCGGCGGTTCAGGCCTGCGGGCTCGACGAATGGCTTCATAACACCTACCGGACCATCGGGGAGACCACCATCCGCGAAAACAAGACCGTGCTGGTCGTATCGGACGAGGTGTTCCATAGCCATGGCATCAACAGCCTGGAGGACCTGAAAGCCCGTTTCGGCGGCGACCCTGCCGACGAGGAGTCGGATTTCTACCAATATATGATCTATCACATGATGGACAAGCTGAACGGCTATGCCGAACTGACGACTTTCCCTTCGGGCTACAAGTCGATGACCCTTTACACCTGCTCTGAGGTGAAGGGACTTTCGGTGCTCGATACGGGCAGCGCCATCACGTTTAACCCGCAGGTTGCCGAAGAGAGTTTCCGCATCATCGGGAACCGGCGCGACATCCCGGCCAAGAACGGCTATATCCACGAGATCGACAACCTGGGCGTACTCCCGGTGTCGATGGCCCACTACGTCGTGGTCTGGGAGCCTACCGACAAGGTTGAATTCCAGGCCGTGCCTTTCTACCGCGTGGAGAAGGGCGCCGGCAGTCAGGTACAGAAATACAGCCTGATCGACAATAATCTCGACGTTCCCGGCATCCGCTGGGAGGCGATTCCCGAGACCAAAGCCGAAGTATGGTATCACAGCGAATATGTGGGCAACGGACGCTACCTCAACAGCGACGCCCTCTACTGGAACATGGGCGACATCGGCTGGCTCGAAGTCGACATTCCGGTGCTTCCCGTCGGAACCTATACGTTCACGATCGAGAAGTCGAACGACGCCAACTACGGCGGCAAGTGCAACATCATGTGGGACGACGTGAGCATGGGCAACGACCGTAACTTCGTCAACGGCGACGCCGTGGGAACCTGGGGCAACCGTACGTTGACCAGCGAAGAACCCCATACCGTGCGCTTCATCGTCGGCTCCAACGGCGGAATCTGCGGATTCGACCGCATCACGTTTGTTCCGGTGGAATAAGTTCCTGTGCCTGAATCAAAAAAATGAAGAGATATGTATATTCCTAAGAATACGATCATTAAAGCATTGGGTTGCCTGGCGGTCCTGGCGGCTGCGGCCTGCACCAATGCCGTGGACGACTATTACACCGGCGGCGAAACGGCCACCGGCGAAGGAACTGTCCTCGAATACCTGGAGACGATACCCGACTGTTCCGAGTTCGTGAAACTCATTGGCGAAACCGGCCTGACCGAGATTCTCTCGGGCAAGGACCTCGTGACGGTGTGGGCCCCGGCCAATTCCCAGCTGCCTGCGGAGGTGGCTGCGATGAGCGCTGCCGAGAAACTGCGCCTCGTGCGCAACCACATCTCGATCACGACGATCTTCAGCCGCAACCTCGCCCGCCTTTCGACCGTGGGCACGATGGCCGGCAAATACCTGACCGTAGACCACTCGTCGGAAGCCTACACGATCGATGGCGTACAACTTACTGAAATGGACCGGGTGTTCCAGAACGGCGTCGTACACCGGACCTCGGAGTGGCTGCTTCCGCGCAAGAACCTCTACCAGTGGCTCGAAGAGGTCGGTGACGACTATTCCCGCTTCCGCGATACGCTTCTGGTTCACAACGTGAGGACCTTCGACAAGGAGAACAGCCCGATCCTTGGCGTGGACGAGAACGGCCGCATCATCTACGACTCGGTGTGGATCGTGAAGAACGACCTGCTGAGCGACCTCGACCTCAACGACGAGAGCGTGCGCTATACGCTTCTGGCCCCGGACAATGCCGCTTTCGAAGCGATGTTCCGCGAAAAGACGGAATACCTGAAAAGCATCGAGCGTGAAGTGACGCAGGAGGATACCGTCAGGTGGGTGACCTGGATGATGCAGGCGTCGCTCCACAAGGGAGTGGTGAATTTCGAGCCGCAGAACACCCTGAAGTCGGTTCTCGGCAAGGAGGTTCGTACCGACTATCAGACCGTACTCGATCCTGTGGAGATGAGCAACGGCCGCATCTATCCGATGAGCAAATGCTATGTTCCGCGCAGCGTCTATTTCGAGAATATCTGGTTTAATCCCTATTATCTGCGGAAGGAGATTATCGACGGGGGAGGCAACTTTACCAAGAATCCCGGAACTTACGACTCTTACAAAAGCACGATCAACAACGTCAACAGCCGGTTGGTTCCCGATAAACTGGCGGCCTTCTTCCAGTATACGACCAACTTCGAGGATAACTATTACCAGTTCAAGAGTTGCTATTACGACGAGGAGTTGCTGACGAATATCCCGCTCAATGTCATGCCGGGCAAGTATAAGATTCAGTGTCATCTGGTCAGCTATAAATTTAACAATGCCAACCAGACCGATATTCTGGACATCTATCAGGTTCACGGCGAAAATGATATGACCCTGATCGGACGTGCGGAAGGTATCGTGGCCAATGCGTTCGACGACGGACAGGCCACCGGCAACAGCGTGATCGGTCTGCTGACCGATGAATACGAAGTCACCGGCAAATACGGGCAGCTCGAACTGCGGGTGGTCATTCCCGGCAAATATACCATGGGCGAAAAGCGCCGCATCTGCGTGGGCCGGATCGTCCTGACCCCGACCGATAATTACTAACCCCTAAAAAGAGTGAAAAATGCGTAATTCTATCAAATACATTTTGTTCCTGTCCGTGCTCTTTGCTGGGGGACGAACGACGGCGCAGCAATACCGTGATCCGGCGGAAAGCCGTCCGATCGTGGGTCTCGTGCTGGATGCCGATACCCGGAAGCCGCTCGCGGCAGCACAGGTCAGCTCCTCCGAACTCGCCAGATCGGTGGTGAGCGGCCCGAAGGGTATTTTCCGGGTGAAAACTTACTCCGACCGGGCTGTGCTCAACGTGGCGAAGGAGGGCTATTATACGGCCCGTGTCAACCTGCTCGGCCGCGACAGCGTGGTGGTCTACCTGTTGCAGACGGACAAGACGATGGCCGTCGACCATTATTCCACGCCCGACGGAACCGCTTCGAGGTACGATAAAATCAGTACGGCCGAGGCGGTGGATGTCAAGGATATCAACCGGGGCTATTTCTCGGTCAGCGACGTGCTTGCGGGCCGCTTTACCGGTATGCGTGTGAGTTCCAAGGGCGGTATGCCGGGCGAGGGCTCGTTCTTCAACCTGCGCGGTAACCGTACTCTGCTGGGCCAGAATACGCCGCTGCTGGTTATCGACGGGGTTCCCTACCTCTCGGACCAGAACGTTTCGAACATCATCAACGGTTTTTCGGCCGACCTGCTGGAACCTGCCAACCTGAATAACATCGAGCAGATCACCTTCCTGAAGGGAGCCGACGCGATGCCTTACGGTTCGCTCGGCAGCAACGGTGTGCTGATGATCAAGACCGAGCGGGGTAAGGTAAGCCGTACGCTGGTCGAATTCCAGACCGTCGAGGGCGTGGGCTTCATCAA
>JAEZTA010000198.1 GCA_023443765.1 Bacteroidota bacterium
GGGTATTTCCGGGATACACAGAGGGCGCTCCGACACAAATATAGCGGATTTTTGCCGTTATTGGAATTGTTTTCTATCTTTGTTAACAAAATTCCAAAAGGCATTATGAAAAAATTCCGATTGATTCTTGCAGCGACAGCCGTGCTGGCATACGGCGCGGCATCGGCCTGCACCAATTTCATCGTCACCAAAGGAGCTTCGACCGACGGTTCGGTGATGGTCACCTATGCGGCGGACTCCCACGCGCTCTATGGCGCACTTTACCACACGCCCGGCGGCAAATACAAGGCCGGGGCGATGCTGCCCGTCTACGAATGGGACACGGGCCGCTACCTGACGGACATTCCGCAGGTCAAAGAGACCTATTCGACCATCGGCAATATGAACGAACACTCGCTCATCATCGGCGAAACGACCTACGGAGGCCGTGGCGAACTGGAAGACTCGACGGGCCGCATGGACTACGGTTCGCTGATCTACATCACGCTCCAGCGCGCCAGGACCGCCCGCGAGGCCATCGGCGTGATCGCCGACCTGGCCAACACCCACGGCTACGCATCGAGCGGCGAATCGTTCTCGATCGCCGACCCGAACGAAGCGTGGATCATGGAACTGATCGGCAAGGGCTGCAAGCTCGACGCGCAGGGTAAAAACACCCGTAAGGGCATTGTCTGGGTGGCACGTCGCATTCCCGACGGTTATGTTTCGGCACACGCCAATCAGGCCCGCATCACAACCTTCCCGAAGAACGATCCCGAAAACTGCCTCTACTCCCCGGACGTGATTTCGTTCGCCCGTGAGATGGGCTATTACAACGGCACGGACGAGGACTTCAGTTTCTGCGACGCCTATGCTCCGCTCGATTTCGGCGCGCTGCGTGCCTGCGAAGCCCGCGTATGGGCCTTCTTCCGCACGGTGGCCGACGACATGGACCAATACACCGACTATGCAATGGGCCACAACAAGGAAAACCGCATGCCGCTGTGGGTGAAGCCCCGCGCAAAGGTATCGCCCAAGACGGTCTTCGACTGTATGCGCGACCACTACGAAGGAACCCCGATGGACATGACCACCGACATCGGCGCCGGAGGCCACAACTGCCCTTACCGCTGGCGACCGATGGAGTTCGAAGTGGACGGCGTGAAGTACGTCAACGAGCGTGCGACGGCCACCCAGCAGACCGGATTCTGGTTCGTGGCGCAGGCCCGTCCCAATGTGACGGACGACATGGGCATCCTCTGGTTCGGCGTGGACGACGCGGCGACCTCGTGCCTGACGCCGATCTTCTGCTCGGCGCAGGAGGTTCCCGAGTGTTTCCGGGAGGGCAACGGCTCGATGCTCGAATATTCGCCCACGTCGGCGTTCTGGCTCTTCAACCGCACGACCAACTTCGCCTACATGCGTTACGACATGATCGCGGCCGACATCCGCAAAGTCGTGGACAAGTGGGAAAACGAGATGCTGGAGAACGTACAGCATGTCAATGCCAAAGTGGGCCGAATGTCGCCTGCCGTGCGGCGGAACTACCTCACGGAGCTGAGCGTTTCGACGGCGCAGCAGCTTTTCGACCGCTGGCAGAAGCTCAACGGTTATCTGCTGGTGAAATACGTCGACGGCAATGTGAAGAGCGAGCACGGCGATGTGCTGTCGTTCCTCGACGGCGAGGGCGGCCCGGCGCACTTCGTGGACAACGGCAACGGCAAGCAGATTCCCGGCAAAATCCAGTTCCCGGGCTACAACGAGAAATGGAAGCGCGCCGTAGCGAAGGATAACGGAGAGATTTTAAAGGTAATGAAATAATGAAATACGACATTATCATCGTGGGTAGCGGCCCCGGCGGTTATGTGGCGGCAATACGCGCCGCACAACTGGGCCGGAAAGCAGCGCTCGTGGAGCGCGCCGAACCGGGAGGCGTCTGCCTCAACTGGGGCTGCATCCCGACCAAGGCACTGCTCAAAAGCGCACAGGTGTACGGATACTGCAAAAACGCGGAGCACTACGGGCTGGAACTCGCAGGGGAGGCGAAACCCAACCTCGAAGCCATTGTGGCACGTTCGCGCGGCGTGGCCGAGACCATGTCGAAAGGCGTGCAGTTCCTGCTGAAAAAGAACGGGATCGACCTGATCGCCGGATTCGGACGCCTCACCGCCCCCGGAAAACTCGACGTGGACGGGACGGAATACGAGGCCGACCACATCATCCTCGCCACAGGGGCACGGCCTCGCGAAATGCCATTCATGCCCATCGACGGCGAGCGTGTGATCTCCTCGCGGCAGGCGCTGACGCTCAACCGTCTGCCCGAATCGATGATCGTCGTCGGCTCGGGAGCCATCGGCAGCGAATTCGCGTGGTTCTACGCCGCGCTGGGCGTGCGGGTCACCATCGTCGAGTACATGCCCCGCATGATGCCGCTCGAAGACGAGGAGGTGTCGAAGACCATGGAACGCTCGTTCCGCAAACTGCGCGCGCAGGTGCTCACGGCAACCACGGTGAAGTCGGTGAAGGTCAACGCCGAAGGGCTGTGCGAAGTGGAGGTCGAAGGCAAAAAGGGCGCGGAGACGCTGACGGCGGAGATTGTTTTGTCGGCCGTGGGTATCAAGTCCAATATCGAAGGCATCGGGCTCGAAGAAACCGGTGTCGCCACGGAACGCGACAAAGTGCTCGTCGACGCGTTCTACCGCACCAATGTTCCGGGCGTCTACGCCATCGGCGACATCGTTCCGGGTCCGGCGCTGGCGCATGTGGCTTCGGCCGAGGCTATCTGCTGCGTGGAAGCCATCTGCGGCCTCAACCCGGCCCCGGTGGACTATTCGACCATCCCGTCGTGCATCTTCACCTCGCCCGAAGTGGCATCGGTCGGCATGACCGAGCAGCAGGCGCAGGAGCGCGGTATCACGTACAAGGCCGGACGCTTCCCCTTCACCGCATCGGGCAAGGCCACGGCAGCGGGCGACCGCGACGGATTCGTCAAACTGCTCTTCGACGACGAGGACCGCCTGCTGGGCGCACACATGGTCGGCGCATCGGTGACCGAAATGCTGGCCGAACCGACACTGGCCCGCACGTTGGGCGCCACAGCCCACCAGATAGCCCGCACGATCCACGCCCATCCGACGATGCACGAAGGCGTCATGGAGGCTGCCGAAGCGGCCCTGGGCGCGGCGATTCATCTTTAGAAACTCGTCCCGGAAAGTCAAAAGGAGAATTTCTGTTGAAATTCTCCTTTTTTTGTTTTGCGACCCAAAAAAACAGTATCTTTACATGCAATATCAGGCTACTACTACAAACAAATGCGTCACATCATTCTGTCAGCCATCTTTTTGCTGACTCTGCTGCAAACCGGGTTCGCTGCAGAAACACCTCTCGATAGTCTCAAGAACGTTCTCAACGGGGTCTCCGACCCGAAGGAGCGAATCCGTATCTACCGCGACATGGCCGACCTCACGACCGAAACACAGGAGTCGTGCGGTTACCTGATGTCGCTGATCGAAACGGCAAGGAACTGCGGCCAGACGCGTCCGATGATGGAGGCCCTGACGGAGGTGGCGATCAACCACATGTTTTTCGACCAGCTCGACTCGGCGCGCTATTACATAACCTTAGCCGAAAAATATGCCCCCAAGGGCCAGCAGGACCAGTGGTGCTGCCTGCTTGAAATGCGCATGTTCGTCGCCGAGATGATCAGCCCCGATGCGCAGCAGGCGCTCGACGAGAAGATCGAAGCATTCAAAAACCGGAACCCGGACAAAGAGAATACCTACAAACAGATTTTGGCCGAGTATACGCTCGGGGCGGCGCTCTACGACAAAAACAACGAAGAGTCGCTGCCGTACCTATTGCGGGCCCTCGACCTTGCGCGGCAGCTTCCCTTTCAGGACGGCGGCAACTACCAACTGCTGATCCTCCGCCAGCTCACCAAAGCCTACAGCTTACTGAACGACCAGAAAAAATCCGTCGAGTTCTGTAAAAAAGCGATTGAGACCAAGGAGCGCTATTACAACCTCTACGAGAAGCCCGAAAGGCCCTATTATCCGATCGACGATTTCTATATCACCAACTACGCCTCGATGATACTGAACATCGAGATTCTGACGAAAGACGAAATCCGGTTCTATCTCCAAAGGCTGGAGGAGATGGGCCGCAAAGCCACAAATCCCTCCTTGAAATACAGCTGCTTCATGACGCTGGCGAAATACAGCGTCTACCGGAAAAATTTCCGCGAAGCGTTGGTTTACAACGACAGCCTGATCCGCTACGCACGCATCGTAGCCCCCTACAACCTGCCCAATGTCTATTACATCAAATCCCAACTGCACGAACTCTTCGGCGAGAACAAGGAGGCGCTGAACAATTTGCGGACATCCTACCAGATCCAGGATTCGATCCGGAGCAGCCAGGCGCAGGTCCAATACGACAAACTGCGCGTGGAATACGACGTAAACCGCCTCAACTACGAGAAATCGCAGCTCGAAGTACGGAACAAGCAGATCATGCTTATCGGGACGTTGGCCGTACTGCTGCTTTCGTTCATCCTGTGCACCTACCTCTACATCCACCTGCGACGGGCGCAGAAAACGAAGATCCGCATGCAGCAACTCAAGTTGCAGGCTGAGGAGAGCGAAAAACTCAAAACGGCGTTCATCAATTCGATCTGCCACGAGATACGCACCCCGCTGAACGGCATCACGGGATTCGCCCAGTTGCTTACCGACCCAACGATCGACGCGGAAGAGCGGGAATCGTTCTACGACGAGGTACGGAACAACACCGACCAGCTCGTAACGCTCGTCGACAGCATGCTGGAAGTGGCGAACCTGGACGTATCGGACGAAAAACTGCCTTGCCTCCCGACCGACCTGGCCCAGTTGTGCAACGAGGTCTGCACGCCCTATATCAACGAAAACCGCAATCCGAACCTCACCATAACGATGCAAATGCCCGAAAAAGGGCTGATCGCCGCGACGAACCATCGTTACCTGACGCTCGTGCTGGACAGCCTGCTCGACAATGCCATCAAATTCACCGAGAACGGGTCGATCACGGTCGCATGCAAACAGAAGAATGGACAGGTGGAGTTATCGGTAGCCGACACCGGCCCGGGCATTCCGGCCGAAAACCACCAGATGGTCTTCGACCGCTTCACCAAACTCGACATTTACAAGAAGGGCGGCGGCCTGGGCCTCTACTTGAGTAAGATCATCGTCCGCAGGCTCTCGGGGTCTATTTACATCGACCCGGACTATACCGACGGAACCCGCATGGTGGTCATCCTGCCGCTGGAATAAGAAAAGGTCCCGGAATCGTCCGGGACCTTTCAATTTACACGGCCAGCGTCACGACGAAGCGGGCGCCCTGCCTGTAAGAAGTGTCAAGGTGGATTTCGCCGCCCGACTTCTCGGCGATCAGCCGGCAGAGGCTCAGGCCCAGGCCGAGACCCTGCGCAAAGGAATCGACCTTGTAGAAGCGTTCAAACACCCGCTCCGCATCCTCCTGGTTGATGCCGCAGCCGGTATCGGTCACCGAGAAGGTCAGCGTACCGTTTTCCACACGGCCGCACGTAACCGTCACCGACCCTTCCCGGGTAAACTTTACGGCGTTCTTGAGCAGTTCGCGGATCAGTTCCGTCACATAACCGCGGTGGAGCGGAATGACAATCTCCGGCTCCGCAAATTCCATCCGGTATTCGACTCCCTCTTTCTGCGGGAGGTGCTCGACCTCGGTACGGATAATCTGGCAAATATCCATCGGGGTCCTGGGCAGCTGTTCAAGGGTGTTGTCCAACTGCGAGACTTCGAGCATGTCGTTGATCAGCGCCGTGAACAGTTGAGTATTGTCGCGGATGATGCGGGCAAATTCGATATTCTCCTCCTTCGAAAGGCCGCCCTCGGCGATCAGTTCGGCAAAGCCGTTGATGGCGTTCAGCGGCGTACGTATCTCGTGGCTCATCGAACCCATAAAGTCGCGTTTGAGGCGGTCGCTCTCCTGCGCCCGGTGCGACTCGATGCGCAGGTTGTGCTGCAAACGCTTGATATGTGCGAGGTTGCGCCACAGGTAAACAACGGCGATAATGGCGAACGCAAGAATGACGGCGATGAACCACAGCATATTCCGGCGTTTCTGGGCCAGCAGCAACGCCCGGTCGCGTTCGGCTTTGTCCAGCCCGTACTGCACCTCCAGTTCACCGACGCGCTGGGCATATTGCTGCGCGGAAAGGGAATCGCGCACGGAGATAACGTCGTTATACGCTCCGCAAGCCTCCTTGTAGCGTCCCATGCGCTCGAAAAGTTGCGCCCGGCGGGCATACATGTCCCCCAACTGCGCTGACAGGCCGTTGGGCCGCGAAATCCGGATCAGCGAATCGTTATAACCCATCGCCTTATCGTAATCGCCCCAATGTTCGTAGTAGGAAGTACTGATCAGGTAAAACCAGTATTTATCGACCAGCATATTATCTTCTGACCACGAATCCTCCATGAAACGGCGGTAACGGTCGTAATAGAACTGAGCCTGCTGGCGCCCGATCAGCGGCGAAGTGCACATCGTGTAGTAGCACGTCAGGTAGGACATCTCCTTGGGGATGTAGGGACGGCGCTGCACAACCTCCGGATCGAGGTAATAACCGTCGAGCATCGCCAGGTAGTTGTCGGCAGTACGGATCAGCCCGCTGCGGTCGCCGACCGAACTGTAAGAAGAGATCAGGCAGGTGATCAGGTTGGCGTGGAAATTCCGCCGGGCGGTAGGCTTCATCTTCGGCAGCAGGGCAATTTCGTCGATCCAATAGGGGAGTCCGCGTTCGATATGCATCATGCCTTCGGCCGAACCCAGCTTATAAGCGGCAATTCCTTTCAGGAAGAGTTGCGAAGCCTCTTCGTAGACCGTACGCGGCGGGCAGTTGCGGATCGAATCGACGTAATTCTGGCTGAGCCGCACGGACTCCTCGGTCCCCGCAACCTGAATCCGGCGCGCGATGTCCACCATGCGGTAATAGGCCGGCAATCCGTCCATCGTACTGCCCTCCAACAGCGGCTCGACCTCCCGGAGCATCATTTCGAGCGAATCAACGGCCTCAGGACGGGCTATGTAGTAGGCGGCCAGCGACCCGAGCGAGGCTCCGACGGCGAAGGGATCGCCTGCAGCACGGGCTTCGGAAAACAACTTGCGCGTATAGAGCATTTCGTCCCCGGAGGAATCGGTGAGGTCCTTGAGGTTGAGCAGGATGTCCACCCGTTTACGGGTATCGCCCTCAGCGGCATACGCGCCTTTGAGCGAGTCGATCAACCGGTCTTTGGGAAATGCGGATGCCGAGGCTGTACAGCCGACGCAAAACAGCACCCACAGCAATTTATTCATAAGCAGGGATTTGGTTTTCAAAAGTAGGCAAAAAAAGAGAGGTTCCAAAATTTGAACCTCTCTATTTGCTACTTAAACCACTCATGCAGGTGGTCGCGGCCGTAGAAGTAGTAGACCGCAAGGCCTACCCAGCTGGTGAGCAGCACCACGATCGACGCAATGACCTTGCCTGCCGTGGAGATGTTCTTTTTGAAAATGTCAAGCACGCACCAGATGGCGCACACGAGGCCGATCAGCCAAATAATCGTTCCTATCATAACAATTTATATTTAGAAAAACATTGATGTTCAAATATCTCGGCCGGATAAACCACGTCGCTCAGGAACAACCCCTGGGCCGGAGCGCCGCCGCTCGACCGCGACAGGTCGCGGCTCCCGACGATCGCGCGGAACTCTTCGGGCGTATAGCGTCCACGGCCCACGTCGACCAGCGTGCCGACCAGCGACCGTACCATATTGCGCAAAAACCGGTCCGCACGGATCGTGAAACACATCGTTCCGCGGTTGTCTACTGTCCAGACGGCCTGTTTCACATGGCAGATATTGGTCTTATTGTTCGAATTGAGCTTGGCGAAGGAGGTAAAATCCTCATATTCAAGTAGCATTGCCGCCGCCTCGTTCATCCGCTCCATGTCGAGCGGCACGTAATACTGCCACGTCAGGTCCCGCGTGAAGGGATTCTTGCGCGGCTCGATAAAGTAGCGGTACTCCCGTTCGCGGGCGTGATAGCGGGCGTGGGCATCCTCAGCAACGGGCGTCATGCTGCCCACGGAAATGTCGCCCGGCAGCAGGAAATTGAGTTTGTAGACCAACTGCACCGGATCGTCGACAACCTGTCCGCAGTCGAAGTGCGCCACGTAATAGGCCGCATTGACCCCCGTATCGGTACGCCCGGCGCCCGTCAGGGAGACGGGTTCGCGCAGCAGGGTAGCAAGCGCCCGTTCGAGCGTCTGCTGCACGGTGGGCATGTCGGGCTGACGCTGCCAACCGAAATAGGCGGCTCCGTTGTACCGGAGTTCGAGGAAATAACGCATGTGGTAAAGATTTCTGCTCACAAATATACGAAAAATTTCCTCCGGTATAACTTCCCGGCATCTTTCCCGATTCGGGCATACGATAATACCCGCCGCCGCGTTTAGATTTCAAATAAATTCGTATCTTTGCGGAACGCTCAAAATAAGACAACCATGAAAGCAGCAATCATAGGATACGGCAAAATGGGCCGTGAAATCGAACGAATCCTCACGGAACGGGGTCACAAAGTGGCTTTGATCATCGACACGGACAATGCGCACGAATTGGACGCCGCACATCTGGCGGACATCGACGTGGCGCTGGAGTTCACGATGCCCGAAACGGCATACGGCAACATCCGCACCTGCATCGAATGCGGCACGGCAGTGGTGAGCGGCACGACGGGCTGGACCGACCGCCTCAGGGAGTTGCAGAAGTTGTGCCACGAGCGGGGTGGAGCGTTGTTCTACGCATCGAACTACTGCCTGGGCGTCAACCTGATGTTCCAACTCAACCGACAGCTGGCGGCGATGATCGACCGCGTGGGCGGTTACGACGTACGCATCGAGGAGGTGCACCACACGCAGAAGAAGGATGCACCGAGCGGCACGGCCATCACCCTGGCCGAAGGCGTCATCGAGAACCTCGGTGGCAAGCAGGGCTGGGTCAACCTGGCCCCCGGCATCGAGCAGGCTACGAACCGCATCGAACACAGCGGGGAGGCTCCGGCCGACCGGATCGAAATCCGTTCCGTGCGCGAAGGCGCAATTCCGGGCATCCACACCGTGACCTACGAATCGGAAGACGACGTGCTGGAACTGAAACACACGATCAAGAACCGCCGCACGCTGGCGATGGGCGCCGTCGTGGCAGCCGAATTCCTCTGTGGCAAACAAGGCGTCTATTCGATGGACGACCTGCTGAAATAATTGAAATAACCGATATAAAATGGGTAAGATCAAAGATTTACTTCACAACAAATGGGTCGGCTTCACGCTGGCCGCTTTGCTTTATACGCTCTGGTTTGTAGTCTGGACGGGCAACCTCTGGATGCTGCTGGGACTGCCGATCATCTTCGACCTCTACATCACGAAGTTCTTCTACCGCTACGTGTGGAGCCACAACGTAAAGATGTGCCAGCGGAGCAAAACCTACAAAACGGTTTACGAATGGGTCAACGCCATCATCTTCGCGACGGTCGTGGCGACGCTGGTACATATTTTCATCTTTCAGATGTACGTCATCCCCTCCCCGTCGATGGAACGGACGCTGCTGGTCGGCGACTACCTCTACGTGAGCAAGGTGACTTACGGGCCGCAGATGCCCAACACGCCGCTCTCGTTCCCCTTCGTACACCACACGATGCCCTTCTCGCAAACCAAAAAATCGTTCTCCGAAGCGATCAAGTGGCCGTATCACCGCCTCAAGGGTCTCAAATCGATCCAGCGCAACGACGTGGTGGTCTTCAACTTCCCGGCAGGCGACACGGTGATGCTCGAAAACCAGAACGCAACCTATTACGACATGCTGCGCAGTTTCGAACAGTCGTTCGGCAAAGTCGAAGGGCACAAACGCCTCAACGAAAAATACACGGTGATCAGCCGTCCGGTGGATAAACGCGAGAACTACATCAAGCGCTGCGTGGGAATCCCGGGCGACTCGCTCGAAGTCCGCAACGGGCAGGTGTGGGTCAACGGGGAACCGCAGGAGCCGATCTCCGGCCTGCAATACAACTACGTCGTGCAGACCTCGTCGCCCTTCACGCAGTATGCCCTCGACAACCTCGGCATCTCGGATTACAGCGGCTACGGCTCGGGCTACTACATGAACATCACGGACGAAACTGCCGAAAAGGTCCGGGGCCTGAGCAACGTCATTTCGGTCAACCGTTACATCTATACCCCCAACGACGAGGTATTCCCGAATTGGGGCGTTCCCCGCTGGAGCCAGGACAACTATGGTCCGATCTGGATTCCGAAGAAGGGCGACACCGTGCAGCTCACCGCCGAGAACCTCCCGCTCTACCGCCGTATTATCGAAGCGTATGAAAACCACACGCTCGAAGAGCGCGACGGCGTGATCCTGATCGACGGCAAGGAGGCCACGGAGTACACCTTCGGAATGAATTACTACTGGATGATGGGCGACAACCGCCACAATTCGGCCGACTCGCGTTTCTGGGGCTTCGTGCCCGAGGACCACATCGTGGGTAAGGCGTCGTTCGTCTGGCTGTCGCTCGATGCGAAAAAGAGTTTCCCCTCGAACATCCGCTGGGAGCGGCTCTTCAGAAAGGTACGATAGACGTGGCCGACGACAGTTACCGAACCGTCGCGGCCCCGGCAGAAGCCGCATGCAGGGAGCGGAGCAGCAAGTTCCTCTCCTACATCTACCCGGTGCAGACCGAGGAGGAGATTCGCGAACGTCTCGACACCCTGCGTAAAAAATATTACGACGCCACGCACCATTGCTACGCCTGGCGGCTGGGTCCCCGCGGCGAAACGTTCCGCTCGAACGACGACGGGGAACCGTCGGGAACAGCCGGAAAGCCAATTCTCGGGCAAATGCTCTCGAACGACATCACGAACTGCCTCGTGGTCGTGGTCCGCTACTTCGGCGGCACGAAACTGGGAGTTCCGGGGCTGATCGCAGCTTACAAAGAGTCGGCGGCCGAGGCTATCGCAGCAGCCGAAATCGTGGAGCTGACGGTAGACCGCACGGTGCAGGTAGATTTCCCTTATATTGCGATGAACGACATCATGCGGGTCATCAAGGAGGAGCAGCCGCGTATCGCGGAGCAGACTTTCGACAACCTCTGCACGATGCGGCTCACGATCCGCGAAAGCCGCGCAGCGGCGCTCATCGAGAAGTTAGGCAAAGCCGGAGGGAGCGTCGCCGACAATTAGTTATACAAAAATGGCACACGAAAACACAATCTATATCAAGGGCGCGCGGGTCCACAACCTCCGCAACATCGAGGTTGAAATTCCGCACAACAAACTCGTCGTCATCACGGGCCTCTCGGGCTCGGGCAAATCGACGCTGGCCTTCGACACGATTTTCGCCGAGGGGCAGCGCCGCTATGTCGAGAGCCTTTCGGCCTATGCCCGCCAGTTCCTCGGGAAGATCAACAAACCCGACGTGGACATCATCACGGGCATCGCGCCGGCCATCGCCATCGAACAGAAGGTCAACACGCGCAATCCCCGTTCGACCGTAGGCACGACGACCGAAATCTACGATTACCTCAAACTGCTGTTCGCCCGCACGGGGCACACTTTTTCGCCCGTTTCGGGGCAGGAGGTGCGCTGTTTCAGCGTGGACGACGTGGCGGCCTACATCCTCGGCCATGACGAGGAGCGGGTGGCTATCGGCGCGCCGCTGGTATTGGGCGAAGGGCAGGGCATCATCGAAAAGCTGACGCTGCTGCTCTCGGAGGGCCTGATGAGGGTCTACATGGACGACGAAGTGCGGCTGATCGAGGAGGTATTGCCCGGAATCGGGCCCGACACCAAAGCCGACGACATCCGGATCGTGGTCGACCGTATGCGTGTCGCCACGGACGAAGATTCGCAGACCCGCATCCGCGACTCGGTAGCCCGCGCCTTTTCCTACGGCGACGGCATCTGCGAGATCGTGACGGACGAAGGCGTCAGGGAGTTTTCATCGCGCTTCGAGGCCGACGGCATCGAGTTCGAGCAGCCCTCGGAGCACCTGTTCAGTTTCAACAACCCGCTGGGCGCCTGCCCCCGCTGCGAGGGTTACGGCAAGGTGATCGGCATCGACGAAGATCTGGTGATCCCGGACAAGAGCAAAACGATTTATGAGGACGCCGTGGCCTGCTGGCGCGGCGAGACGATGCGCAAATGGAAGCAGAAACTTGTCGAGAACGCCTATAAATTCGATTTCCCGATCCACACGCCGTTCCACGAACTGACGCAGGAGCAGAAACGCCTGCTGTGGCGCGGCAACGACTATTTCCACGGACTGGACGACTTCTTCGCCTACATCGACTCGGAGCGGCGCAAGATTCAGTTCCGCGTGATGAAGGCCCGCTACACGGGCAAGACCACCTGCCCCGAGTGCGGCGGTTCGCGGCTGCGCAAAGAGGCGCAGTATGTCCGTGTCGGCGGCAAGACGATCGCCGACCTGGTGACGATGCCCGTGGACGAACTGATCGTCTTTTTCAACGCCATCGAACTGGACGAGCACGACACGAAGACCGCGTCGCGCATCCTCGTGGAGATTCGCAACCGCCTGCAATACCTCGCTGACGTGGGGTTGGGCTACCTGACGCTCGACCGGTTGTCGTCGACCCTTTCGGGCGGCGAGAGCCAGCGCATCAACCTTTCGACCTCGCTGGGCAGCAACCTCACCGGTTCGCTCTACATCCTCGACGAGCCGTCGATCGGTCTGCATCCGCGCGACACGAACCGTTTGATCGGCGTGCTGAAACAGTTGCGCGACCTGGGTAACACGGTGATCGTCGTGGAGCACGAGGAGGAGGTGATCCGCGCAGCGGACTGGATCGTCGACATCGGCCCCAAGGCAGGTTACAACGGCGGCGAAGTGGTCTTCAGCGGCTCGTTGCCCCAACTGCTGAAAAGCAAAAAGAGCCTCACGGCCGACTACCTCACGGGGAGACGCGAAATAGCCGTTCCAGCGACTGCCCGCGGGTGGAGCAACTCGATAACCATCAAAGGCGCGCGGGAGAACAACCTCCGCAACATCGACGTGCGGATTCCGCTGGCGGTGATGACCTGCATCACGGGCGTCAGCGGTTCGGGAAAATCGTCGCTGGCAAAAGGAATCCTCTATCCGGCATTGCGGCGTCTGCTGTACGATACGGGCGTGAAACCCGGCGATTTCGACGGCCTGACGGGCGATGTCCAGATGCTGAAATCGGTCGAGATGGTCGACCAGAACCCCATCGGCAAATCGTCGCGGTCGAACCCGGTGACCTACATCAAGGCCTACGACGAAATCCGGAAACTCTACGCCGACCAGCCCTATGCACAGCACACGGGCGTGGGAGCTTCGGCTTTCTCGTTCAACATCGCCGGAGGGCGCTGCGAGGAGTGCCAGGGCGAGGGCGTGATCAAGGTGTCGATGCAGTTCATGGCCGACGTGGAACTGGTATGCGAGGCGTGCGGCGGCAAGCGTTTCCGCGACGAGATACTGGAGGTGAAATACCGCGGCAAGTCGATCTACGACGTGCTGGAGATGACCGTGGACGACGCCATCGCCTTCTTCGGCGAAGAGTGCAAGAGTTCCACCTGCAAGCGCATCGTCGAACGGCTGCAACCGTTGCAGGACGTGGGGCTGGGTTATATCAAGCTGGGACAGTCGTCGTCGACCCTTTCGGGCGGCGAGAGCCAGCGCGTGAAACTCGCCTCGTTCCTCACGAAAGACAGCGCCCAGGGCGGCGTGATGTTCATCTTCGACGAACCGACGACCGGACTGCATTTCCACGACATTTCGAAACTGCTGGCGGCGTTCAACGCCCTGATCGCACGCGGCCACACGATCGTGATCGTGGAGCACAACATGGACATCATCAAATGTGCCGACTGGGTCGTGGACCTCGGGCCCGAAGCGGGCACGGCAGGCGGACAGGTCGTGTTCGAAGGCACGCCCCGCGGGCTGGAACAGTGTCCCGAAAGCCATACGGGCGAATTCCTGCGCCTGCGCACAAAATTATAGGACGATTTGAATCATAGCATGGAATTTTTCACCTATACACTCCCCAACGGCATCCGCGGGATTCACCGCCAGGTGCGCAACACCGTCGCGCACTGTGCGCTGGTGATCGACGCCGGGAGCCGCGACGAACACCCCGACCAGTACGGGCTGGCGCATTTCGCGGAGCACGCCTTTTTCAAGGGGACCGAGCGCCGCAAGGCATGGCAGGTCAACTGCCGGCTGGAAAACCTCGGCGGGGAGCTCAACGCATTCACCACCAAGGAGGATACGACGATTCACGCCACGACGCTGAAGGGCGATTTCACGAAAGCCGTAGAGCTGATCGCCGACATCGCCTTCCGCTCGACCTTCCCCGACCGGGAGCTGGAGCGCGAAAAGGAGGTGATCGTGGATGAGATAAACACCTACAAGGATTCGCCCGCCGACCTGATCTACGACACCTTCGAGGACATGCTGTTCGAAGGGTCGGAGTTGGGACACAACATTCTGGGCCGCAAAGCGGCGCTGATGCGTTACGACGGCGATGCGATCCGGGCCTTTACGGCGCGCACGCACACGACGGACAAAATGGTCTTCTCGTCGATCGGCAACTTCTCGGCCAAGACCGCCGAGGCCATCGCGACGCGCTACTTCGCCGGCCAGCCCGCCTCACAGCGCGGATTCGAAAGGGTAGCGCCCGCACCGTACACCCCGTTCGAAAAAACGGTCACGAAGCACACGCACCAGACCCACTGCATCATCGGCAACCGGGCCTTCGGCATCGGCGAGGAGCGGCGGCTGCCGCTGGCCCTCGTGGTCAACATCCTCGGGGGACCGTGCGCCAATTCGCTGCTGAACGTCGTGGTGCGCGAGAAGAACGGGCTTTCGTACAACATCGAGGCGAACTACACGCCCTATGGCGACACAGGCATCGTGGCCATCTATTTCAGTTCGGACCACAGCAATGCGGAGCAATGCATCTCGCTGATCGAAGAGCAGTTGCATAAACTGCGGACTACGCCGCTGACTGCGCGCCAGTTGTCGATGGCCAAGAAGCAATTCATCGCCCAGCTGGCCATATCGAGCGAGAGCAACGAGAGTTACATGCTCGGAGCGGGCAAGAGCCTGCTGACCCACGACGGCATCGACACGATGGAGCAGGTGTATGCCAAGGTCCGCGCCCTGACGGCAACGCAGTTGACCGAAGTGGCGGAAGAGGTCTTTTCGGGAATGTCGAGACTAATCTACAAATAAGATGAAAAAAGAAGTTTTATTCCTGCTCTTGGACGACTTTGCCGATTGGGAAGGCGCGTTTCTCGCCACGGGACTCAACACCGGCCTGACAATGGCGGGCGGCGGAACGCCCTACACGTCACGTACGCTGACGCTCACCCAAAAACAGGTGCGTTCGATAGGCGGGCTGGTCGTCACGGTCGACTACACGGCCGCGACCATGCCCGAAGATTATGCGGCCCTGATCCTCGTGGGAGGTATGGCATGGCAGTCGGAGGAGGCTCAACGGGTCGTTCCGATCGTCGAGGCGGCACTCGCACGCGGCATACTCGTCGGTGCGATCTGCAACGCCGCATCATTTCTCGCGGCGCATGGGTTCCTGAACGATGTGCGTCACACAGGCAACACCCTCGAAATGCTCAAAAAATGGAGCGGCGACCGTTACACGGGCGAGGCCCTCTACGAGGAACGACAAGCGGTCCGCGACGGCAACATCGTGACGGCCAACGGCATGGGTTATCTCGAATTCACGCGCGAATGCCTGCTGTGGCTCGAAGCCGACACCCCGGAGGTAATCGCCGCGTCGTACGAATTCAACAAACACGGATTTTACAGGGAGTAATGGACCCGCTCGAACGCTACATACACGATTTTTCGGAGCCCGAGGAGGCGCTGCTCCACGAACTCGACCGCGAGACCAACCTGCGGGCCATTGCGCCGCGGATGATCTCGGGGCACATTCAGGGGCGCCTGCTGGAGCTGCTCGTGCGGATGCTTCGCCCGCAGCGGATGCTCGAAATCGGGACCTTCACGGGCTACTCGGCGCTTTCGATGGCTGCAGGGCTGGAGGAAGGGGCTGAACTGCACACCATCGAGGTGGACGACGAACTGGAAGAGTTCATCCGTTCGTATTTCGACCGCAGCGAGCACGGGCACAAAATCCGCCTGCACATCGGTTCGGCATTGGAAATCGCCCCGAAACTGGGTGGGGAGTTCGACCTCGTGTTCATCGACGGCGACAAGCGCGAATACCCGGCCTATTACCGGATGCTGATGGGCGACGACGGCGGCAAACCGCTGGTTCACAGCGGGTCGGTGCTGATCGCCGACAACATCCTCTGGTCGGGGAAGGTCGTGCAGCCCGTGGCCCACAACGACCGCCATACGCAGGCGCTCGTCGAATTCAACCGTATCGTCACCGATGATCTGCGCGTTGCGAACGTCATTCTCCCGCTGCGCGACGGACTGAACTTAATTCGTATCCGATAATATGGAAATCAAAGAGTTACAGGAGCGTGTAGACGCCTGGATCAAAGAGTACGGCGTACGCTATTTCTCGGAATTGACCAATATGGCCTGCCTGACCGAGGAGGTGGGGGAGTTGGCCCGCGTGATGGCCCGCAAATACGGCGACCAGTCGTTCAAAGCGGGCGAAAAGGAGAACCTCGCCGACGAAATGGCCGACGTGCTGTGGGTGCTGGTATGTCTCGCCAACCAGACGGGCGTGGACCTCACGGCTGCCCTCGAAGCCAATTTCGCCAAGAAAACAGCCCGCGACAAGGACCGCCACCACGACAATCCGAAGTTATAAAAACAAACCGTCCCGGACTGTAAGGCCCGGGACGGTTTGTTAGTAATTAGCCCTTCATGTGTTTCACGACGAGGCTTATCCCATTTACGGAAGGGGTTCGGTAATCTTCAGCGGCACGGCACGCACAACGACCTGCCGGGCGGCATCGTCCAACAGAACATAATCCTTACCGAACTGCAACCGGGCAATCTCGTCGCGAATCTCTCCAAAACCTTGCGCAACCAGTTGCTGCACCTCAACATATGTACCGAACGGTGCATTGCGCGAAACCTGCAACGATACAATTCCCTCGCTGACCGGGTAGCTCTTCGTCTTGCCGTTAAGCAGCGTGATCTCCGTCACCTGTTTTTCCGGCATATCCGGATCGTCGGCCACATTGAGGATAAAGGCTTTTACCAGTCCGGGGAGTTTTTGGGCTGGAACAGGCTGCTGCCTGCCGGGTTGCCCGGCCACGATCGCACCGGAATCATCGACCCGAACCACAAACAGGTTGCGATCCTTGATTTGCAGCGTCACAGGGCTTCCCGACTGACCGGGCACGAGCACTTTCACCTTACCATCGGCAGGCAGGCACGACGGATCGGGCGGCAGCATGCGCAACACCTCAGAGTCCGATGCGTCGGGACTATACCGAACCCGCAGCGCATTGGCATGACGCAAAGCCGTTTTCGCATCGTCGACACCGGCCATCGGGCTATTCGGATCGGCACGCAACACCACCTCCATCACCGCACGGTCAGCCTCGGCGAGTTTCTCGCGCTCGGTGGCAACCAGTTGTTCCAGTTCCCCGACGGTCGCGGGACGGCCGTTGAAAACGATCTTACCCTCGGGGCCGATATGCACGGTCACGGTCGGACGGTTGGAAGATTCGGGAGATTCGGCGCTCCGGACAGTAAAACTGCAAAGCAACATCATCCCGGCCACTACGGGCACGGCAGCGCCGAACCGCAACACGGCGAAACGGCGTTTTCTGAATTGAGTCATCATGGCAAATCGGTTTTTAGTGAGTGAATGATTCAACCCGCAGGCTATATCCGGATTATAACCGAAGAGCTGATAGAAAATAACCGTTCTGTATTCGGTGAGATCATAACCGGCATCGAGCACGTCGCGGTCGGCCTCCCATTCGTGCGCCTCCTGTAACCAACGTCCGGCAATCCAGATAAACGGATTGAACCAGAAAAGGCAACGGAACAGTTCGACGGCAATACGCTCCGCCGAATGGCGGTGACGGACATGGCTCGCCTCGTGGCAGAGGACGATCTCCCGCCGAAACCCTTCGCCGACTTCACCCAGAAACACCGTACGCAGGAACGAAAAGGGCGTGGCGACCTGCGGATGCTCTGCAAGGGTATATGCTCCGCAGTCGGTCAGGCGGGCATGGCGCCGCAAGCGACGAATCGCAGCGATGCGAAATGCCAAGAATCCCAGCAACAGAAACACGACCGCCGCATACAACCCGGCTGCGGCCAACCAGAACACATGCCGCCAATCGGACGCAGTTACGACGGGCACAGCGGCGGAAACGGTCTCGCCGGCAGGTGCCGTGACAGTTTCGGGCGCTGCCGGAACGATCAGAGGCAGCGGATAGACCGGAGTCCGGGCAGGGTAGAGCGGAATGTCGAGCGCCGGAATGATCGCCGAAAGGAGCATCGCAACGACCAGGTAACGACGGCACGCCGCAAACGAAACCTTACGAACCAGCAACAGGCGATAAAACGCCAACAGCAGTCCGCTGCAAAAGAGCATCTCGACAATGTAAAGCAACGGGGATTTCATGGCCGGAATTATTTGCGTTCGCGCAGCATCTCAAGGATGGCATCGGTCTCCTCGACCGAAATCGCCTTGTTCTCCGAGAAGAACGAAACCATCCGACTCACGGAACCTCCGAAAAAGTTACTCAGCACAGTGTCCATATAACGGCGCGCATAGGCGTCTTTGGAGATGAGCGGATAATATTCATGGGTTTTGCCATAGGCCTTGTGACCGACAAACCCTTTCTTTTCCAATATGCGGACAATCGTCGATACAGTGTTATAGGCCGGTTTGGGTTCCTCCATCTCGTCGAGGATCCCATGTACGACCGCGGCTCCCTTGCTCCACAGCACCTGCATGATTTCCAACTCGGCACGTGTCAGTTCCTGCGGACGGTTTTTCACGATTTCTACCATAACTATAATTTTAGTTTATCTGAAAACAAACATACAACTAATATTTTAATTACACAACTAAATTATTAGTTAACTAATGATTTGAGTAAAAATATTTGCATAATAGGCCTTACAGCGCCATAAGACCAGCTTGAAGAAACCGAGGCAGAATTATCGGCCATCCCTGGAAACCCATGTCGGGGAAAAGCCAGACTAACAACAACCCCGTCCCGGACTATACAGTCCGGGACGGGGTTAAAATAGGGTAGAGCGAGAATTACTCCAGCTTGAGATCTTTCTTGATGCCTTCGATCTTGGCGTCGAGTTCAGCGAGGACTTCGTCGAAGTCAGCAACCGAAGCCAGCGGCTCCTTCACGCCGAAGTAGAACTTGATCTTAGGCTCCGTGCCCGAAGGACGCACCGAAACGGTCGTGCCGTCCTCGGTGAACCATTGCAGCACGTTGCTGCGATCCTGGTCGATGGGGGTTTTCGCCCCGGTCTTCACGTCGAGCGTTTCGAGCGACTGAAAGTCGTTGATCTTCACCACGGGAGAGCCCAGGATCGTCTTGGGCGGGTTCTGGCGGAAGTCGACCATCATCTTCTGAATCAGTTCGGCGCCTTCCTTGCCCTTGCGGACCACCGAAACGAGGCCCTCGCGGTAGAAACCGTATTTCACATAGAGTTCCTGCAGCCACTCGTAGAGCGTCAGGCCCATCGTATCCATAGCCCATGCGGCAGCCTCGGCAGCCAGCGAGCAGGCCGACACGGCATCCTTATCGCGCACGTAGTCGCCGGCGAGGTAGCCGAACGACTCTTCGCCGCCACCGATGTACTTGGCTTTGCCCTCGTTCTCGCGGATGATCTTAGCAATATATTTGAAACCCGTCAGGCAGTCGTAGCACTTCACCTTAAAGTAGTCGGCTACGGCATTGGCCATCTGCGAGGTTACGATGGTCTTCACGACGTACTGGTTACCGTCCAGTTCACCGCGCTCGGCCCAGCGGGTCAGCTGGTAGCTCAGCAGCAGCACGAGGGTCTGGTTGCCATTCAGCAGTACGTATTCGCCCTTCTTGTTGCGCAGCGCGACGCCGATACGGTCCGAGTCGGGGTCCGTAGCCAGCACCAGGTCGGCGCCCTCCCGTGCAGCGAGGTCAATAGCCATCGACATGGTCTTGCGCTCCTCGGGGTTAGGGGATTCGACAGTGGGGAAGTTGCCGTCGATAACGGCCTGCTCCTTCACCATGATCACGTTCGTGAAGCCGAATTTCTTCAGCGATGCGGGAACCAGACGAACACCGGCACCGTGCATCGGCGAATAGACGATCTTCATGTCGTGGTGCTTCTTCACGCTTTCGGGCGAGAGCGACAACTCGTGCACCTTATTTAAATAGATTTCATCGAACTTCTCGTCCAGGATGGTGATGTTCTCCGGATGCTTGCCCGTCTCGATCATATTCACGTCCGTGATCTTCGCAACCTCGGCGATGATGTTCTTGTCGTGCGGCTCGGTAACCTGCGATCCGTCGGTCCAATAAGCCTTGTAACCGTTGTACTCCTTGGGGTTGTGCGAGGCCGTAACGACCACACCTGAATGGCACTTCAACTCACGGATTGCGAAGCTCAGTTCGGGCGTCGGACGCAGTGCGTCGAAGAGGAAAACAGTGAAGCCGTTGGAGGCGAAAATATCAGCCACGCGCTCGGCGAACATGCGCGAATTATTGCGGCTGTCATGGCCCACGGCCACGCGTACCTGCTCGCCCGCAAAATTCTTCTTGAGGTAGTTCGAAAGACCCTGCGTCGCGGCGCCTACCGTGTAGACGTTCATGCGGTTGGAACCCACGCCCATAATGCCGCGCAGGCCGCCCGTACCGAATTCGAGGTCTTTGTAGAAACTCTCCACAAGCTCTTTCATATCGTTATCCATCAGGTATTTAACCTGCTTCTTAGTCGCTTCGTCATAGTGGCCGTCCAGCCAGCTCTGCGCTTTTTTGAGAACCAATTGTTCCAGTTCGTTTGCCATAAGTTTTATTAGTTTTATTTATAGTTTGACTTCGGGTGTCCCAAAAATTTTATATGCAAATGTACAAAATAAAATTCGATAATTCACTATCAGGGAGTTAAAATTGAGACCTCGGAAACCGTTGTTTTTCTATATATAAAAAAAGGATATATGCAACACAAAAACCAAAATCTTTTTGCAAAATTATTCACAACTTTGTCACATCAAAAATAGTGCAACCCTGATCATGTTAAACAACACACGGACATATAGCGATATGTGGCAAAACTGCTTGGACCAAATCAAGGCCCGGACCTCCGCCGAGGAGTTCGAAAAGTGGTTTCAGCCCATCGTTCCGCTCGAATTCGACGGAACGACGCTTCGTCTGAGGGTTCCCAATGAAAGTTACGTCCGCCAGATCGAGAAGAACTACATCCCGTTCCTCAAGCCGATCATTTCGCAGCTCTACGGACAGCAGACCCGCCTCCACTACGCCGTGCCCCGTACGACGGCCCCGGCGGCAGTCCCCGTGGCAGCCGATTCGGACACGACGGCCATCTCGCGCTTCAACACGCAGACCAACACTGCAAATATAAAGAATCCCTTCGTAATTCCGGGACTCAAGAAGATAATTATCGACCCGCAGCTGAATCCGAACCTCACGTTCGCGACCTTCATCGAGGGCGAGTGCAACCGGCTGGCCCGTTCGGCGGGTATGTCCGTTGCGGTAAATCCGGGTAACAATCCCTTCAACCCCCTATATATATATGGCGATTCGGGGTTGGGCAAGACCCACATCGTGCAGTCGATCGGCCACGAGGTGCGCCAGCGCCATCCGGAGTTGCAGGTGCTGTACGTCTCGATGAACAAGTTCCAGGCGCAGTTCCAGACGGCTTACAAGAACGGCGAGATTCCCGACTTCATCCACTTCTACCAGATGATCGACGTGCTGATCATCGACGACATCCAGGAGCTGACGGGAAAGACGGGTACGCAGAATGCCTTCTTCAACATCTTCAACCACCTGCAACTCGCAGGCAAACAGTTGATCCTCACGTCGGATAAACCGCCCGTGGAGTTGAAGGACATCGAGCAGCGACTGCTGACCCGCTTCAAGTGGGGGTTGTCGGCCCAGCTCAACACGCCGGACTACGACACGAAACTCAAGATCATCCGCGCCAAAGCGCAGAAACTCGGGGCGCAGATCACGGACGACGTGGTGGCATACCTCGCGGACAATATCTCGGCGAATGTGCGTGAAATCGAAGGGGCGCTCTCGTCGCTGGTGGCGAACGCCTCGTTCCTCGGGCGCAAGATCACCACGTCGCTGGCCAAGGAGATCCTGAAGGTTTACGTGAAACTCTATCAGAAGGAGATCACCATCGACCACATCATCGAGGTCGTATGCGAATACCTCAATCTGGACTTCGCGCGCTTCAACTCTACGGAGCGCACGCGCGAAATCGCCCAGGCCCGGCAGATCGCCATGTATCTGGCCAAGCAGCACACCAAAGCGCCGCTCACGACGATCGGGTCGTCGATCGGAGGCCGCAACCACGCCACGGTGCTTCACTCGTGCAAGGCCGTGTCAAACCTCATCGAGACCGACAAGGCATTCCGCCGCCAGGTCGAAGAGATCGAAAAGAAAGTGCTCGCCCAATAGGGTACACATACCGTCGATACAAACAGAGGGTCGTGACAGATACTGTCACGACTTTTTTTCGTATATTTGGCAGATGGACTCACTGAATATCTATCCCTCCGTCCGCAACCAGCTTGGGGCGTTCGCCGGAAGCCTCGTCTTCCTGGCGGGCGGCATCTGGATGCTCTCGCACGGAGACCTGACCGCTAAGCAGGCGATTGCCGCATGGCTGGGGATTCTCTTCGGCGGCGGTGCGGCGCTGTGTATCGCATGGCTGCTCTTTCGGCACTACACCCGCCGCCAGCCGCTGCTCCGGCTCGACGAGCAGGGAATCACCTTTTTCGACGTGCGGAAAGGCGAGACGACCGTAGGCTGGGAACGGATCGCAGGATTCGGGGAGTGCAGGGTCGTGCAACAGCGGTTTATCACGGTGGTTGTGCACGATGCGGAGGCGGTCGTGGAGGCCGAGAGCAGTCCCGTACGCCGTAAGATGCTGGAATTCAACATCCGCTACTGCGGAGCCCCGTACAGCATCGTGCCCGCATCACTCGATTATCCGAAAAAGCAACTGTTGCAGACGCTCGAAACCTATCACAGCAAATACCGTTAAGATGGACCAACCCAAACTGGAACGCCTGCTGCGGCTGATGAAGCTGCTGACGGCAAACACTACCTACAACGTCGACCAACTGGCCGAACGGCTCGACATGTCGCGCCGCACGATCTACCGTTACATCGACACCTTCCGCGAAGCAGGGTTCGTCATCAAGAAATCGGGCGACTGCATCCGCCTCGACAAGGAGTCGCCGCACTTCCGCGACATTTCGCAGCTGGTACACTTCACCGAGGAGGAGGCCGTGATCCTGAAAAATGCCATCGAGAACATCGACGACACCAACATGCTCAAACAGAATCTCAAACGCAAGCTCTACTCGGTCTACGACAACAAAACGCTGGCCGACACGGTCGTGCGGGGCAAGAACGCCCCGAACATCCGGCGGTTGATCGAGGCCATCGAAGAGCGGCGCCAGGCGGTACTGCACGGCTACCAGTCGGCGCACGGCGGGGAGGTTCGCGATCGCATCGTAGAGCCTTTCGCCTTCACGACCAATTACGTGCAGGTGTGGTGTTACGACCTGGAAGACCACAGCAACAAACTCTTCAAGACCTCGCGCATCGGATCGGTGGAGTTGGCCAAAGCCACGTGGGAGCACGACGGGGAGCACAGCGAAGGATTCATCGACGCCTTCCGCATGCACGGCGGGGCGCGTCACCGCGTGCGGCTGGAATTGGGAATGCTGGCCTACAACCTGTTGTGCGAAGAGTATCCACTGGCCGAGCGCGACCTGAAACCGTCGGGACGAGGCCGCTGGACGCTCGACACGGAGGTAGCCGGAATGGCCGGAGTGGGACGCTTCGTCGTGGGACTGCTGGACGACATTCGCATCGTCGATTCCCCGGAGTTGAAGAGCTATATCCGCGAATATATCGCGGCGAACACACCGCAAACGTAAATTTTTTACTATCTTTAACACGCACAACATTAACAGCAAACGACATGAAACAAAATTATCTTCTGGCGGCCGGCATGCTGTGCCTCGCACTCACGGCCGCATCCTGTTGCCGGCAAGCCCCGGCGCCGCAGGAAAAAGCCCCTGCGGAACCCGTCTCCCTGAAAGATTACGGAGCCGAACCCACTGTGTTGAACATCGAAACTTACACGCTCTCGAACGAGAATTTCCGGACCGCACTGTGGACCGGCAGCAACCTGCAGGTGACGCTGATGGCGATTCCGGCGGGCGGCGACGTAGGCCTGGAACAACACCACGACATCGACCAGTTCCTGCGCGTGGAAGAGGGTACGGCCCAGGTGATGATGGGCGACAGCAAGGACAATCTCGACTTCGTGCGGGAGGTCTCGGACGATTATGCGATCTTCGTTCCGGCCGGAAAGTGGCACAACATCGTCAACAAAGGCGACAAACCGCTGAAAATCTATTCGATATACGCCCCGGCGGAACATCCCCACGGAACGGTTCACAAGACCCAGCAGGAGGCCATGGAGGCCGAACACCACCACTAAACCGCAGCCGATGGAGCTGAAATCCCTGACCGAAACCAGCTTTGAAACCCTGTCCGAGGCTTTTGCGGAGGCTTTTGCCGATTACGAAGTCCAGATCAACGGGCCGCAGCTCCGGCGAATGCTGCTTCGGCGCGGCTTCGTGCCGGAACTGTCGTTCGCGGCCTTTGGAGAAGGGCGGATCGTGGCATTCACCCTGAACGGCATTGGGAATTACGACGGTATTCCGACGGCTTACGACACGGGAACCGGGACGATCGAAGCCTACCGCGGACAAAGACTGGCGACGCGGGTTTTCGAACATTCGATCCCGTACCTGAAACGGGCGAACGTCAGCCGCTACCTGCTGGAAGTCCTGCAACACAACACGAAAGCCGTCTCCGTATACCGGAAACTGGGTTTCGAAGTCACGCGCGAATTCAACTATTTTTCGCAGGAAACAGCCCGGATCGACTGCCGGGCGGCGCGGCCGGACTTCCCGTACTCCATTCGCCGCATCGACCTCACCCAATACGGGTCGATGGCCGGATTCTGGGATTTCCGCCCCTCGTGGCAGAACAGTCCCGAATCCGTCGCAAGGGCGTCGGGCGACTTGATCAGCCTCGGAGCATTCGCCGGAGAGGCGCTGGCGGGGTATTGCATCTTCGAGCCCGATTCGGGGGATGTTACCCAGATAGGGGTTGACAGAAAGCTGAGGAGGCAGGGCATCGGCTCAGCGCTGCTCCGGGAAATGGCCGGGCTGAGCCGGAGTGGCACACTGAAGGTCGTCAATACAGACACCGATTGCGTCGCGATCACCCGGTTCCTGGAAAACAGCAACATCCCGCTCCGGGGAAAGCAATTCGAAATGATCAAAACACTCTGAACAAGACCCGCCGTCGACCGATGGCGGGTTTATTTTACATTTTTTCCGTATTGTGTCATAACCTGACACACGCAAGCCGTTCCTTTGTAGCGTGAACCAAAAACAAAACAACAATGGGAACAGCTTACAAAATCAGGTGCAAACACTGCGGAGCGCAGTTCGAGCACTCCATGCAGCCGGGATACGGCCTGCTGCCGATGTGCGTCGGATGCGGTGAATACGTCGAGACCGAAACCGCCATCCGGTGTCCGGCCTGCCTGCACCGGCTCAACGCCACGCAGGAGGAGTTCAACGAGCAGATCGAGGTGACTTACCAGTGGGATTAGGCCGCAAAAAAGTCGCCCGGGAAGCATGGAAATCGCCGGAAATTTCCTATCTTTGAAAAAATAATTCCTTTTCCAAAAAACGCTATGACACAGCTACAGGTAGGGGAGATGGCCCCCGATTTCAAGTCCACGACCCAAGACGGTGAAGCACTGACGCTTGCCGACCTCCGCGGACAGCGCACGATACTCTATTTCTACCCCAAGGACAACACCTCGGGCTGTACGCTCGAAGCCAAAAGCCTGCGCGACGGCAAAGCCGAATTGGCGCGGATGGGATTCAGGATCATCGGTGTAAGCCCCGACAGCGAAAAGTCGCACCGGAACTTCTGCGACAAGCACGAGCTGAATTTCACGCTGCTCTCCGACACCGACCATTCGGTTTGCGAGGCATACGGCGTGTGGGCCGAGAAGTCGATGTACGGACGCAAATACATGGGCGTACTGCGCACGACGTTCGTGATCGATGCCGAGGGCCGCATCGAGAAGATTTTCACCAAGGTGGACACCGCCAACCATTACCAGCAAATTATCGATTCCTATAAATAGCAAAAAACAAAAACGCAATATGGCAGAAAAAGTACAGGTAAATGCGGACAAGCTCAAAGTCTTGGACGCAGTGATGCAGAAAATAGAAAAAGACTTCGGCAAAGGCTCGATCATGCGCATGAACAGCACCGAGGTGAACGACATTCCGGTCATTCCCACGGGCTCGATCACGCTCGACATGGCGCTCGGCGTAGGCGGCTACCCCAAAGGCCGCGTGGTGGAGATTTACGGTCCCGAGTCGTCGGGTAAGACCACGCTGGCGATCCACGCCATCGCCGAAGCGCAGAAGGCCGGCGGCATCGCGGCTTTCATCGACGCAGAGCATGCCTTCGATAGTTTCTATGCACAGAAACTCGGAGTGGATGTCGACAACCTGCTGATTTCGCAGCCCGACAACGGCGAGCAGGCGCTCGAAATCGCTGATTCGCTGATCCGTTCGAGCGCCATCGACATCATCGTCATCGACTCCGTAGCGGCGCTGACGCCGAAAGCCGAGATCGAAGGCGAGATGGGCGATTCGAAAATGGGTCTTCAGGCCCGACTGATGTCGCAGGCGCTGCGTAAACTCACGTCGAGCATTTCGAAGACCAAGACCGTCTGCATTTTCATCAACCAGCTGCGCGACAAGATCGGCGTGGTATACGGCAATCCCGAGACCACGACGGGCGGTAACGCGTTGAAATTCTACGCCTCGGTGCGTATCGACATCCGCCGCATGTCGGTCATCAAGGATGGCGAGGACCAGCTGGGAACCCGTACGAAAGTCAAGGTCGTGAAGAACAAGGTGGCGCCCCCGTTCAAACGCGCGGAGTTCGACATCATGTTCGGCGAGGGTATTTCGAAGATCGGCGAGATCGTCGACCTGGGCGTCGATTACGGCGTGATCAAGAAGGCCGGTTCGTGGTTCTCCTACGGCGACCGCAAGATCGGACAGGGTCGCGACGCCGTCAAGGAGTTGTTCAGGACCGACGAGGCTCTTCGCAACGAGATCGAGACGAAGGTCCGCGAAGCCATGAAGAACAAAAAAGAGTAATGTATGGGGTATACTGCCGAGGATGAAGTACTTATAAAGGAAAAATGGGAGGACCTACTGCTGTCGTGCACCAAGATATGCAAGAACGACGAGGACTGGAACTTCATTAAACGCGCATTTTTCCTGGCCAAGGAGGCACATGAGGGGGTAAGGCGCCGCTCCGGCGAGCCATACCTCCTGCATCCTATTGCAGTAGCCAAAATCGTCATCGACGAGATCGGGCTGGGTGTGAAATCGGTCGTGGCGGCGCTGCTGCACGACGTAGTGGAGGACACGGAATACTCCGTGGAGGACATGGAACGCATCTTCGGCCCGAAAATCGCCTCGATGGTCGACGGACTAACCAAGATGTCAGGCGTGTTCAACGCCGACACTTCGGAGCAGGCCGAATATTTCCGCAAGGTACTCCTCACGCTCTCCGACGACGTGCGGGTTATCCTGATAAAGATCGCCGACCGCCTGCACAACATGCGCACGCTGGGCGCGATGCCGATGAACAAGCAGATCAAGATCACGGGCGAAACCATTTACCTCTTCGCTCCGCTGGCGTATCGGTTGGGCCTCTATTCGATCAAAAGCGAGCTGGAGGACCTCTGCATGAAGTACCGTTTCCCGCAGCAATATGCCGAAATAACGCAGAAACTGCGCGAAAGCGAGGCCTCGCGCCGGGAGTTCATCGACAAGTTCAACGCCCCGATCATCGCGTCGCTCAACCGCGACAACATCAACTACGAGATTTCAGGACGCGTGAAGAGCGTCTACTCGATCTGGAGCAAGATGCAGCGCAAACAGATCACCTTCGAGGAGATTTACGACCTGTTCGCCATCCGCATCGTCTTCAAGTCGCTGCCATTCCCCTCGGAGAAGACCCAGTGCTGGCAGATTTACTCCACGATTACCGATATTTACACCCCCAAGCCCGACCGGCTGAGGGACTGGATTTCGATGCCCAAGGCCAATGGCTACGAGGCACTGCATTCGACCGTAATGGGCCCCGACGGGGTCTGGGTCGAGGTGCAAATCCGCACGCAGCGCATGGAGGACATCGCCGAACGCGGATTCGCCGCCCACTGGAAATACAAACATGCGACCATTTCGCAGGATGAGGACGAGTTCGACAAATGGCTGAAACAGATTCGCGCAGCGCTGAACAGCCCGACGGAGAATGCCGTAGACTTCCTGGACAACTTTAAGTTATCGCTATATACATCAGAAATAGTGGTGTTTACGCCAAAGGGAGAAGCCCGAAAAATGCCGTTCGGCGCCACCGCGCTGGACTTTGCGTACGACATTCACTCGAAGATCGGCAACAGTGCCATCAGCGCCAAGATCAACCACAAACTCGAACCGATCACCACGCGAATCAACAGCGGCGACCAGATCGAGATCATCACGGCGGACAACGCCCGGCCCAAACCCGAATGGCTCGAAACAGTAACCACGGCCAAGGCCAAGCAGTCCATCAAAAGTTTCCTGAAGCGCGAGCGGCAGAACAACATCGAGCGGGGTATGCAGATGCTCGACGAGAAGATGAAGTCGCTGAATATCAAGCTCAGCGGCCGTGTCTTGCGTAAGATCATCCCTATCTACGACAGCAAGAACAAGGAGGAGCTGTACAGCAAGATCGGCGCGGAGATCGTCTCGCTCGACAACTTGGACAAAGCCCTCAAAGTCAACTCCAAGAGCAAGATACTTAAGTTCTGGACCCTTTTCATCCCCAAAAAGGAGGAGGAAGAGGCGGACGACATCTCCATTCCGGGCGAAATCGCCCCAGTGGAGGAGGCCCCGGCCACAGATCCCCAATTCGAGATCGCAGAGTGCTGTAAGCCTATTCCGGGCGATAAAGTGGTAGGGTATCGCGACCCGGCGACGGGGAATATTGTCGTCCACAAGGCCACGTGCGACGAGTTAAACCGCCTTGCGACGCAATTCGGCCGCAACATCGTCAAGGAGGAAATCAAATGGTCACAGCACAAGGCGATGTCCTATCTGGTAACCATGGAGTTGCGCGGTATCGACCGGCAGGGTATCCTGCTGGACCTCGCAAAACTCGTGAGCGCCGATTTTAACATCAATATCCGCGAAGTGAACATCCACAGCCACGACGGCATTTTCGAAGGCAGCGTAAGCCTCTACGTGAAGGACACCGAGGGTCTTCATGCCGTAATGGACAAGGTGCGCAAAATAAAGGGTATAGAGAGTGTCAAACGAACATTAAGCTAAACGGTTATGGAGGATTTTGCATCTGTCATATGGATCGTAATCATCGTAGGAGCGATGATATTCAACGTCGTATCGCAATCGCGCAAAGCCCGCGAAAAGGGTAGTCATGCACCCCAGCACAGCGAGGCCTGGCCTTCATCCACAACCCAGGCGCCCGAATCGGCGTCCCGTCCGGAACTCCAGCCCGTTACGCCCGCTTTTCCGGACGAATGCCAGAGTCTGGAGGAGATTCCCGTTCAGGAGTACATCCCTGAGTATACGGAGCAAAAAGCCTCGATTACAGGGCATTTCCAACACCAGAGCGTCAATCGGCTCAGGCACGAAGCCGAGACCGACGAAATTGCAGCCCATTCCCTGACGAACAACACGCCGGAAACGGCAGCATCAGGCCTGGCAGAAGAATTCAACCTGCGGCAGGCAGTTATCTACTCGGAAATACTGAAACCCAAATTCGACGAGCAGCTTTAAATCCTACGGCCATGACACCCGAGGAATTACGATGGCGTGCAGGTGCGTACGATCCCGAAAAGGCGTGGCGCAATCTGAAACTGCAATATATCCTGCTCGGATGCTGCGTCGCATTGATTATCGGATGGACGCTGTATCTGGTATGCACGGGCTTTTCGACATCGGATTGGTTCTTCATCATAGCCCTGGGGCTGATGAGCCTGACCAGTACGATACTCGGAATTGTCAATAACAAACGTATACTGAGCGGCAAACGGCCGTGGGGCGATATTTAAATCTTTAGGTCACCCACCTAAAAAGCGGTAAATATGACACCTGACGAAACAAAATGGTTGGCCGAACACAATCGCAGGGAAGCCCGGAAACGTATCAAAGGACTTTACAGGGCCCTCCTATTCTGGGGCGTGTTTGCAATCGTCTGGCTGGTGATCCTGTTTTCGGAACCGAACAAGAAATTCTCGCTTACGGACAGCTTATTCTTGATGACGATCGTTATCAACGGATTCTACGCCGTCAGGGAGCTTATCCGCAACAAACGGATCGTTGCAGGCAATAACCCGGCTGAAACCGGGGATAACGACAATACAGTCGAATAATGTAAAACCAAAAACAAAAGGATATGGCAACCATTTTTTCACGTATCATTGCGGGGGAAATCCCTTCGTACAAAGTAGCCGAAAATGAGGACTACTACGCATTTCTCGACATCAATCCGCTGACGAAAGGTCACACGCTGGTCGTTCCCAAAAAGGAGGTAGACTATATTTTCGACCTTGACGACCCGACGTTGGCAGGCATGATGCTCTTCGCCAAAGAGGTTGCGGCCAAAATCAAGCGTGAAATAGCGTGCGCAAGGGTCGCAGTGGTCGTTTTAGGGCTCGAAGTACCCCATGCACACATCCATTTGATCCCGATTCAGAGCGAAAATGACGTGGATTTCCACCGTGAAAAGCTCAAATTGACGCCGGAAGAGTTCCGGGAAATCGCCGATAAGCTCTCGAAATAGGAAGTTGTTAACAAGTATATAACAGGCTGAATTTAAGCCGGGTAGTGGGTTATTAACACTATCCGGCTTTCTTTTATTTAACATAATATATTCGAAATCTATCGTTGTTAATAATTTACCTGATAAGGATTCGGAAATACGTCAAAAATGCATCAAATTTCACAGAATAGGGTAGATAGTTTACAAATGTAAATCTCAAAACCGCTTCCATTTCACACTTGTTATTACATTTGTAAAGTGTCAATTGTCGTTACATCTGTTAATAGTTACATTTGTAATAAACACTCTTATGGCTCGTAAACCCTTCCTTAAAGGGTATCTGATGCTAGTTAAAGCATTAAACGAGTATGATGACATATGCTAAATATCAGATATTTGCAAAAAACAACTAAAGTATCGATATAGCTATTGACATCTGTATAGATTATTGTGAGGTATACAAAAAAATGCAGTGATAATGTACACAATAATACCATATAAACCAGTAGATTAAATCAGATTATATAAAGCAATACATTAATATATTAACTAAGGGCATATTTAACCATATTGCTTTATTTACACTTGTAAACTTTATCCACAGTTATTAACATTTTACAGATGTAGATTTTACTTGTTTTACAAAAGAAAAAACTTTATATTTGTAAAAAAATACGCCAATGAAGGAGAAAATGCTCGATTTGATGAAAAGTGAAGGTTTGAAGCCGAGTCAGCTCGCAGAGATGCTCGGAATCAAACCGGCCGGAATCTCCCATATTCTTGCAGAACGCAACAAGCCGAGCTTCGATATGCTACAAAAGATTCTCCGGAGGTTTCCCCGGCTCAATCCCGATTGGCTGCTGCTCGACTCGGACAAGATGTATCGCGACGACATCGACAGCACTCCTAAACAGTCAACACCGATTTCGACGACTGGACCGACGATTAACGACGGATTGTTCGGAACCCTCGGAACGACGCCGTCCAAGGTGCCGGAGCAAACGACTTCAGCAGCACCCGAAAATTATGCGCCAACAACTACGGTTCCGTTTTCCGGAACCCGAACGGATGTTGCCGTCCGGCGGGTCGTGATCTTATACGACGATATGACCTTCGAAAGTTTTACGCCGACAAAGCGCTAAAAATTGCTGCCGGAAAAATTTCCCCGAATATCGCACGTACGGGAAGATAAAATTTACCTACGAGCGGTTCGATTCCAACGATCACAATTTTCAGAATATTTTGCAGGTCCGGTTGCACACACTTTTCCGGGACAGCCTTTATGGAAAATATTCCGCAATAACGAAGGAGCCCATCAAATCAACCCAACCAAGCACAATCAGAAACCAGACTAAAAAAGCATCCCGAATTTTGGGATGCTTTTCGTTTGTGATCATCCCGGCACACAACATGCTGGGAGTATATTTGAATTAATATTACTATTATGTTAAATTATAAGTATAATAAATTATCACAGAAATAATTACACCTATTCCACTATTTATTCGTATTATTCGTATACCAGTAGATGCCGCCGACGAAGACTGCACCGCCGACGATATTTCCCAAAGTTGCAGGAATGAGATTGGCAAAGATGAAGTCCGCCATAGTGACCGATGCACCGTGCATCATGCCCAGCGGAATGAAAAACATATTGGCGACACTGTGTTCATAACCAATTGCGACAAAACACATTATCGGAAAAAACAGTCCCAATATCCGGCCGGAAACGTCGTTGGCGCTCAGCCCCATCCATACGGCCAGGCACACCAGCCAGTTGGCGCCGATACCGCGCAGGAACACCGTCAGCCACGGCATCGAGACCTTCGCTTCGGCAACCCCGATAGCCGCAGAATGCCACGCATCGGCCGAAAGCATTCCGGGAAGTTTCACGAAGAAATAGGCAAAGAACAGGGAACCGATAAAATTACCTATATATACCAACGTCCAATTTTTCAGCACCTTACGCCATCCGTAACGGCGTCCCAGCGCACCGGGAACCAGTACGGCATTGTTACCCGTGAAAAGTTCCGCACCCGCGAAAACAACCAGCATAAGTCCCAGTGGGAAGACAAGTCCGGAGAGCAGGCGTTGCAGGCCCGGAGCTGCGGCCATCGACGGGAAGCCATACCCTATTACGATGGAAAACAAGCCTCCCATGGAGATATAAGCTCCGGCGAGGAACGCCAAAATCAGGACTTTGCGAACAGAAAGCGAAATTTTATCGACGGCGGACTTTTCCACCAGGGCGAGGACCTCTTTCGGGTTATTGATCGGCATACAGGGATTTTAATCGGGGGCCAAAGATAAGCATTTCAGCCGAAACAGCAAAAAACCGCGTCAGGGAATGATTGGCTGCGGAGGCAATCCGGTCGGACGAACAGCCCAAGGCGTAAAAGAAATGCTTCCCGGCAATTGCCGGGAAGCATGGTTGGATCAGCGATACATTCGGCCGTTGCGGATATTGTCCGAAGCCCGGCCGGGGACGATGAAGAAACTGTAACTGTACGCCTTTTCGCACAGTCGGTATGGCATCTCCGGACGAGCCTTGATGCTCCAGGAATCGGTTCCACCAAGCCCGGCCTGCACGAGGTCGATATTCACCGTCAGGCGATCGGGTGAAGGCGCTACCTCGGAGATGTGCTCGGCGCTCTCAAGCGCATCCTGCGAATAGCGGTGAACAGCTACACTGAGCGGCTGGCGGCCGATAAACTGCACACCGCATCCGGCAGCGTTCCGCAGGCTGAGCCAGCGGACACCGGTTCGGTTTCCGTTCTCCTGCGGGCGGACATAGTCGTAAGCAAAATTGTCGACAAGGCCGTCGTACACCGAAACAAAAGCCGACAGACAACGATCGGAATAGTTTTCGTGCGGACCACGGCCATAAAATGCCATTCGGTCGTAATCGGCATCGCACGGCAACTGCATGCCGACGCGGAGCATCTCGGGCAACTGCGAATTCAGATGCCGGAGGGCATAACCGACTTCGACGACTCCCCCACCGCCAATCGTATAGGTCAGCGTCAGGGATAAGGTATCGGGAATTGTTTTTTCAACTGTGACAACTACCCTACCCTGCTCCTTCGAAACATTAAATACGCTGATTACCAGTCGTTTTTCGACATATTTCCAGAATTCCAACAGAGCATCGGTTTTCCAGCCGCGACGGTCATTGTCGGTCGCGGCACGCCAGAAATTGGGTCGCAGAGGACCGCAGATCACCGGGTGGCGGTCGAGAGAATAGGAGGTCAGGTAACCGTTGGAACGGCTGATTCCGATTTCGGCTTTACCGGAGGTAAATACCAGACTGTCAGCATATTCACGCACCACTACCCTACCCTGCGGCAAATCGCATCGGAAACACTCTAACCCGTTCATTTTCAACTGTTCGGAAGCAACTTCCCAGCCTGCCCCGGCATAAGGACGCGCCTGCGCCTCGTGAGCCGAAAGACGCAGCCAGTATTCCGCTCCGGGAACAGGTCGGAAAGGCTTGTAAGGCACTGTGACTTCGACGCCTGCGCCTGCGGCAGTCGGTGGCACGGCCAGCGTACCGCGCTGAAGGACACCACTTTCATCGCGAAGTTCCCATTTATAATAGTATACATCGGTCGGAGAGAAGAAATTCCGGTTGACGATACGGATCCGACCCTGCATCAGGTCGACCGGTTCGAACACAATCGGCTGGAAGACATACTTGCATTCGTGCATCGCGGGTTTCACGGTGCGATCGGGCGCGATCAGGCCGTTGATGCAGAAATTGCCGTCGTGGACCTCTCCTGCGGGTTCGAAATCACCGCCATAGGCCCAGTACATGCGCCCCGAGGAGTCGCGCCGTTCGATTCCCTGGTCGATCCAGTCCCAGATATGTCCGCCCAGGAGGCGTTTGTGGCGGCGGATAAGCGTCCAGTAGTCGTTCAGCCCGCCCGTGGAGTTCCCCATCGAATGGGCGTATTCACACAGCAGCACGGGTCGCGCGATATGGGGCCATTCGGCCAGGAATTCCAGCTCTTCGAGCGTCGGGTACATACGGCTCAGGATGTCGACATAGGCCGGATCGTCGGGATTGGCCATCTCGGCAAATTGTGCCGTGGCGGCTCCGACAGCGACGACCTCACTGGTGGCCACAGC
>JAEZTA010000037.1 GCA_023443765.1 Bacteroidota bacterium
CATCCGGGGGCTGCAACCCGGGGCCGACTACCGTTACCGCATCGTTTCGCAGGAGGTGCAGTCGTGGCCCGATGTCAATAACGTCACATATGGCAAGGCCCTCGGGGCCGATGCCTCCCGCCGCCGGGTTTACGGGTTCCGCACCTTTCCCGGGACGGGGTCCGACTGCTCGTTCATCATGCTGAACGACATCCACGGCAAGGCCGACTACATGACCCGGCTCTGCAAGGGCGTGGACTTCTCGAAACTGGGATTCGTGGCCTTCAACGGCGATATGTCGAGCAGTGTCGAGAGCGGCGAACAGCTTTTCAAAGCCTACCTCGACGCTTCGGTGTCGCTCTTCGCTTCCGATACCCCGATTCTGTTCACCCGTGGCAACCACGAGACGCGCGGCGTCTTTGCCGACAGCCTCGGCGACTATTTCCCCGGGCGGAACGGGCAGTTCTACGGCATCTACCGCTACGGAGACGTATGTATTCTCTTGCTCGACTGCGGCGAGGATAAACCCGACGACCATGCCGAGTACAACGGGCTGGCCGACTACGACGCCTACCGCGCCGAAGAGTTGGAATGGCTGAAGAAGGCCGTGCGGTCGGAGGAGTTCCTTTCGGCGTCGGCGCGGATCGTCCTGCTCCATATTCCGCCTACGGTGGACGGCTGGCATGGAAGCCGGCAGCTCAACGAACACTTTGTGCCAGTGCTCAACGAGGCCGGGATCGACCTGATGCTTTGCGGCCACGACCATTATTATTCGTTCCATCCGGCCGGGGAGCGGGACGCGCAGTTCCCGGTCGTCGTGAACGACAACAAAAGCTATGTGCGCTGCGACGTGACGGACAGCCTGATTCGCGTGCAGGTCGTCGGTCTCCGCGAAAAGGTGGCACATACACACGATTTTCCGCTGAAACAACAATTTTAACCATAACCTGAATGCAAATGAAAAGACTCTTTTTGTCGCTGTGCGCCGTCGGCCTGTCGTGCGCGGCCTTCGGAGCGGGACCCGAGGCCAACATCGTTCCCAAACCCCTCTCGGTGAAGCCCGGCGAGGGAACTTTTACCGTAACCGCCGCAACGAAGATCGGCGTTGGTAAGGATGCCGAACTGCGTCGCTCGGCACAGATTTTCGCCGAAGCGGTCGAACCGACCCTCGGAGGCCTTATGAAGGCTGCTCCCGAAGGCGACATCCGCCTGGCGGTGGACGGCTCGCTGGAAGCCGAGGCCTATAAACTCACGGTGACCCCTTCGGGCGTTGAAGTGAGCGGCGGAACGCCGCAGGGCGTGTTCTACGGCCTGCAAAGCCTGCGCCAGTTGATCGTGGACGGCGAAGGCGTGCTGCCCGTCGTGACGGTCGAAGACAAACCCTATTTCGGACACCGCGGAGGTATGCTCGATCCCTGCCGCCATTTCTGGACGGTGGACGAGGTCAAGGAGTACATCGACATCCTCGCCATGCACAAACTCAACAAGTTCCACTGGCACCTGACCGACGACCAGGGCTGGCGCATCGAGATCAAAAAATACCCTGAACTGACGCGTGTCGGTTCGGTGCGCAAGGAAACCCTCGTCGGCCACCACCACACTTCGAACGAGTATGACAAGACGCCCCACGGCGGATATTACACGCAGAAGGAGATTCGCGATATCGTGAAGTATGCCGCAGACCGCTATATTACGGTGATTCCCGAGATCGAACTGCCGGGCCACGCCGTCGCTGCGCTCACGTCCTATCCGTGGCTGGGCTGCAAGGGCGAAGGTTACGAGGTGCGTCGCCGCTGGGGCATCAGCAAAGAGGTTTTCTGCCCGGGCAAGGAGACGACGTTCGAGTTCCTGCAGAACGTTTTTGCCGAGGTGCTGGAACTCTTCCCTTCGGAATTTATCCACATCGGCGGCGACGAGTGCCCGAAGGACAGCTGGAAACAGTGCCCGCTGTGCCAGGAGCGCATCAAGGCCGAAGAGCTGAAGGACGAGTTCGAACTCCAGAGCTACACCGTGCGCCGCATGGAGAAGTGGCTCCGCGAGCATGGCCGCAAGATTATCGGCTGGGACGAGATTCTGGAAGGCGGCGTTTCGCCGACGGCGACCGTCATGTCGTGGCGCGGCTCGAAGGGCGGCATTGCGGCAGCCAAGGCCGGGAACCATGTCATCATGACCCCCAATGTCCATTGCTACCTCGACTATTACCAGACGAAGGATCCCTCGAAGGAGCCGATGACTATCGGCGGATACGTTCCGATGCGCAAGGTTTACGAGCTCGATCCCTACGACCAGCTTACGCCCGAGGAGCGCACCTATATCCTCGGTGTGCAGGGCAACCTGTGGACGGAGTATATCGCTACGTTCCCTATTCTGAAGCACATGCTGCTGCCGCGTCTGGCTGCTATCGCCGAGGTGGGCTGGGCTTACGACCGCAAGGATTTCGACGACTTCAAGCACCGCATGAACTCCTTGCGTAAGTGCTACGATGCTGCGGGGCTGAACTACGCCACCTATTTCTTCGAAGGCAAGGACGAATAACCGTCCGATCCATAAAAAAAAGTCCCCGGCTGTGAGGCCGGGGACTTTTTCGTTGCCGGGGATCAGCGTTCCAGATCTTCCAGCAGTTTTTTAATGGCCTCGTCAGGCGTCGGGGTTTCGCCCTGAAGGGTGACGAACCGGCTGCCGATGATGCCTCCTGCGGCGTTGTCCGCCGCGGCGCGGAAGGTTGCGCGGTTGCTGATGCCGAATCCGATCATGCGCGGGTTGCGCAGCGACATGGCGTTGATGCGGCGGAAATAGGCCTGCTTCTGCTCGTCGAATGCACTTTGGGCCCCGGTCGTCGAGGCCGACGATACCATGTAGATAAAGCCGTCGGTGTGGGCGTCGATCTGGCGGATGCGCTCTTCGGAGGTCTCGGGCGTGATGAGCATGACGACCTTAATGTCGTAACGGTCGGCGACGGGTTTGAACTCGGCGAGGTAGTCGTCGAACGGCAGGTCGGGGATGACACAGCCGTCGATACCGCAGTCGCGGCACGACCGGCAGAAGTTCTCGAACCCATACTGCATGATGGGGTTGAGGTAGCCCATCAGGAGCAGCGGAATCTGTACGTCGGGGCGGATGTGCTCCAGCTGTGCAAAGAGCTTGCGCAGCGACATGCCGCTCCGCAGAGCCTGCTGGGCCGCATCCTGGATGACCGGGCCGTCGGCCATCGGGTCGCTGAAGGGGATGCCGATCTCAATCATCCGCACGCCGTTGCGTTCGAGCGTGCGGATCACCTCGGCGGTGTTGTCCGGGTCGGGATACCCGGCGCAAAAGTAAATGGAGAGTATGTCCCGCTTTCCCGAAGCGAATAACTGGTTGATCCTGTTCATGATTACTGGATTTTTGAGATGAATTTTTCGAGTTTTCCGGCGTCTTTCACTGCCGGGGCCGTTTCGAACCCGCTGTTGAGGTCCACGCCTGCGAACCGGGGATGGGCGAACCCCTTTACCGCTTCGGCGCACTCCGTGTCGAGTCCGCCGCTCAGCAGGAACGGAACGCTGCCCGTGTAGGCGTCGAGGACGGTCCAGTCGAACCGTTGCCCCGAACCGCCGTAGCTGTCGCACCGGGTGTCGAACAGCAGGTAATCGACGCATCCTTCATAGGCCCAGGCTGTTACGAGGTCGGCGGCTGTTGCGACGCGGATGGCCTTGATGATCCGGTAACCCTGCTGCCGGAGCGCCTTGCAGGTTTCGGGCGACTCGTCGCCGTGGAGTTGGAGCCACGCGAGGCCGAACCGTCCGGCGATGCGGAGCATCTCCTCGGGTGATGCGTCGACGAAGACCCCGACGGCGGGTTTGCGGCAGTTGCGCACAGCCTCGGCATGGAGTTCATCGTCGGGCACGCACCGCGGGGAGCGGGGGTAGAAGATGAAGCCTGCGAGGTTGATGGCCAGTCTGTCGACGGCGCGAATGTTGGCGGGGTCGCGCAGCCCGCATACCTTGATGATCATGGCTGCGGGGTTTTGAGCCGGGTGATGAAATCCGCCAGTGCACGGCCCGGGTCGTCGGTTTTCATAAAAGCTTCGCCCATCAGGAAGCCCCGGAAGCCCGCTTCACGCAGGTGCAGGACGGTCTGCGGGTCGGAAATGCCGCTTTCGGAGACCAGCAGCGGGCCCTCCCCGCCGCCGGTTTCGCGCCGGAGCTGGTCGATCATCCGGAATGAATTTTCGACATCGGTATGAAACGTTCCGAGGTCGCGGTTGTTGACGCCGAGCATGTCGACATCGTCGTTCAGGTGGGACAGTTCTGAGGGCGTGTGCACTTCGAGCAGCACCTCAAGTTCCAGTTCATGCGCCGTGCGGGCGAGGCGGCGGCATTCGTCGGGCGACAGCACGGCGGCGATCAGCAGCACGGCGGCGGCTCCCGACGTGCGGGCCTGGTAGAGCTGGTATTCGTCGACGATGAAATCCTTGCGCAGCAGGGGCAGGCGGGCCAGCCGGCGGGCCTGTTGCAAATCTTCCAGCGTGCCGCCGAAGAACTCGCTGTCGGTCAGCACCGAGCAGGCCGAGGCGCCGCCGGATTCGTAGGCGGGAACGACCGCTTCGATTGCCGCGTCGCGGTGCAGCCACCCCTTCGACGGGGAGCGGCGTTTGAACTCGGCGATGATGCCTGTTTCGGACTCCGCCAACGCGCGGCGCATGGAGCGGGGCGTTTCGACGAGCCACGGCGAGCCGAGTTTGAGCAGGGCGTCGACGGGCAGCGTCTGTTTCTGCCAGGCGACCTCCCGGCGGGTGTTGGCCGTGATGGTTTCCAGAATATCCATAGCTTTCAACTGTTGATTTCGACGAATTTACGGAACGCCGCAGCGGCTTTCCCGCCCAGGAGCGATTCGCGCGCCTCGGCAAGGCACTCCGCGACCTCCTTTTCGGGGCAGATCACGCGGATGGCGAACGCGGCGTTGGCCAGGACACAGTCGCGCTGGGCGGTGGTCGCCGTGTTGCCCAGTACGGCGTCGAAGATGCGCGCAGCCTCTTCGGGGGTATCGCCGCCCGAAAGTTCTTCGGGGCGGCAGCGGTTCAGCCCGATCTGCTCGGGGGTGAAGACCTGCTCTTTTTCGGGTGTTGCGACCTTGAATTCCGAGGTGAGCGAGATTTCGTCGTAACCGTCCATGCTGTAAACCACGCCGAAGCGTGTGCCGCCCGACTGGTAGGCGTAGTTGTAGAGGCGGAAAAGCGAGAGGTTGTAGACCCCCAGAAGCTGATATTTCGGCAGCGCGGGATTGACCAGCGGCCCCAGCAGGTTGAAGAACGTGCGCACGGCGAGGTTCCGGCGGATCGGGGCCACGGCCTTCATCGCGGGGTTGAACAGCGGGGCGTGGAGGTAGGCGATGCGGCAGGCGTCGAGCGAAGCCCGCAGGCGGTCGGGATCGTCGGTGAACCGCACGCCGTGGCGTTCGATGACGTTGCTCGCGCCGCTCACCGAGGTGGCACCGTAGTTACCGTGCTTGACGACGTTGTAACCCGCCCCCGCCACCACGAACGACGCCGCGGTGCTGATGTTGAAGGTGTTCTTGCCGTCGCCGCCCGTGCCCACGATGTCGATGGGCCCGTAGTCCGAGAGGTCCGCCGGACGGCGCATTTCGAGCAGCGCGTCGCGGAACCCGGCCAGCTCCTCGACCGAGATGCTGCGCATGAGGAAGACGGTGATCAGCGCCGAGACCTGCTCGGGGTTGTATTTCCCGGCGGCGATTCCCGCCAGAACCTGCTGTGCCTCCGAACGATCCATGTACTGATGTTCGAAAAGGCGGTATAGTAAATCTTTCATGGTTCGAGTTCGTTTAACGGTTGCATTTCGTGATCCAGTTCGCAAGGATCGTCTTGCCCTGCGGCGTGAGGACCGATTCGGGGTGGAACTGGATGCCCCGCAGGTTGCAGGTCTTGTGGCGCAGGCCCATGATCAGGCCGCTGCGGTCGGTGGCCGTGACTTCCAGACAGTCGGGAAGTCCCTCGGCCGAAACCACCCACGAATGGTAGCGCCCGGCGCGGAACCCCGTCCCCAGCCCGTCGAAGAGCGGATCGTCGGCCACGACGCGGATGTCCGAGCAGACGCCGTGATGGACTTCGGCGAGGTTCTCCAGCCTGGCGCCGAACGCCTCGCC
>JAEZTA010000129.1 GCA_023443765.1 Bacteroidota bacterium
GGCTCAGCCGGTGCAGGTTCACCGCGTCGTCGATCGACGTGCGGAACTCCTCGGGCTTGAGGCTCAGGGCCAGTACCTCGTTCTGCGTATCGCGCAGCGCCAGTTCGGGCGTCGAGGTCTGCAACACCTTCTGCGGGTAGCGGGGCGAGAACCGCAGCGTGCGCCCGCCGTCCACGACCAGCTTGCCCAGTCCCATCGCGATGTTGCAGACGCCGTCTTCCGGGCGTTCGTCGCCAATGGGGTAGTAGTTGATCGAGCGGGCCACGCCCGAGCAGGTGGGGAAATAAAGCCCATCCTGCTCCGTGCCGCACACCTCCTGGATGATCACGGCCATCTTCTCCTCCGAGATAAGGTTCTGCGACGACTGGATGTAAGCCTTCGACGCCGCGAAGTAGACCGAGGCGTAGACGCTTTTGACCGCCTTGAGCAGCAGACGCAGCATCTGGTCCTCGTTGTCGACATAGGGGATCATGTAGGTCGAGTAGATGCCTGCAAAAGGTTGGTAGTGCGAGTCTTCGAGTTTCGACGACGAACGGATGGCCAGCGGCGTGCGCACTGTGCGGATGTAGCTTTTCAGCGCCTCGCGCAGCCGGAACGGGAGTACCGAACTGACGAATTCCGAGAGAATTTCCTCGTCGGAAAAGTCCTGCGAAATGATGTATTTCAGGCCGTTGTGGCGGATGAAGTCGTCGAAGAACTCCGTGGCGATCACCACCGACCGCGGGATCATGATGCGCACGTTGTCGTGCTTGTCGTACTGGCGGTGTTTCATGAGCATCGAGTTCATGAACGCCAGGCCGCGGGCCTTGCCGCCGAGCGAACCCTCGCCGATGCGGGCGAAGGCCACGGCATCGGAGTAGGTCTCCGTGTCGAAACGCGCCACGACGCCCTGCCCGAGCAGTGTGCGGTAGTCGCGGATCAGGTTCACCAGCACGCGGCGGTGCTCCTCGACCGACGAAAAGTGGCTCTTGTTGTACTGGCGGATCGACGCCGCCAGCGGGAACAAGCCCCGCGAATAGAGCCACTTCGAGAGGTGGTTCAGCGAGGTGTGGTACTCGAACGCCTTGTCGGGGATCGTGGCGATCATGTGCTGCATCTGTGTCAGGTCCTTGGCGCGGCCGATCTCGGCGCCCGTGTCGGGGTCCTTGAAAACGAAGTCCCCGAAGGCGAATTCGATGGCGATGTAGTCGTGCAGCTGCGAAAGCAGCGTCTTGGAGTTCTTGGCGATGAATCCCGCGCCCAGCTCCGCGGCCTGCTTGCCGAAGGCCACCTGCGATGATTGCAGCAGCACGGGCATCAGCGGGTTGTCCTGCTTGATGCGGCGGCAGAGGTCGATGCCGGCGTCGAGTTTCTCGCTTTCGGGCGGGTCGTTGCGGTGGAGCACGAATCCCACGTCGGAAATCACGCCCAACAGGTTTTTCTTGTAACGCTCGTACAGCTCCACGGCCTCCTCGTAGCAGCGGGCCAGCAGGATTTTCGGACGCGCGCGTTTGCGCAGCACCTGCTGCTGCTCGTTGAAGGCGTCCTTGAGGAACTCGGTGTTCTGCAGCAGGATCAGTTTATATAACTCCGGTAAATAGGTGGAGTAGAAGCGGATCGAGTCTTCGACCAGCAGGATCGCTTGCACGCCTCCTTCGCGAATGTCCTCGTCGGCGTTCATCTTGTCCTCGATCAGCTTGATGATGCCGATGATCAGTTCCGTGTTGCCGTGCCACGAGAAGATGTAGTCCAGCCCCGAGCGGTCCTGCTCCTCGATGCGGCGGTAGATGTCCTTCGAAAAGGAGGTCAACAGCGCCACGGGAGTATTGGGGTGGCGCTCCTTGACGATCTTGGCGAATGAAAAAACGTCGGGTTCGCCGACGTTGTACATCGTGAGGATGAAATCGAACGAATCATCCGCAGCCAGCGCTTCCAGCGCCTCGGCAGTCGAACTGACGCGCGTCAGCGACGGCGGGTTCGACATGTTGAGGTCAGTGTATTCCTGGTTGATTTGCGACTCGATGTGCCCGTCCTCTTCGAGTATGTATCCGTCGTAGCTGCAACATACGAGCAGGATTTTGTGGATACGGTATTTCATGAATCGGTAGGGGACTTTACTCCCGTCGGACATGTATTGCTCAAGGCTTTTATTCATTCGGATGCGATTTTTGATCTACCAACAAAAATAAGGAAAAAATTGTTACCTTTGAAATCGGAAACGCTGAAAATAACCTCAGATACGATGAGTAAGGAGAAATATACCCTGCAAGAGGTCACCACGCCCGCTCTGGAGCGTGAGTGGCTCGACTTTCCCGAACGGATTTACAAAGGCAACCGCAACTGGGTCCGTCCGCTGGACCCCGATATCCGCAAGATTTTCGACCCTGCGAAGAACGAACTTTTCACCGACGGCGAGGCCATCCGCTGGATGGTGCGCGACAACCGGGGCGAGGTCGTGGGGCGCATCGCTGCGTTCTACAACCGTGAGAAGGCCCTGATCGAGGAGCAGCCCACGGGCGGCTGCGGCTTCTTCGAGTCGATCGACAACCAGCAGGTTGCCGACATGATGTTCGAGGCCTCGCGCATGTGGCTCGCCAGCCGCGGCATGGAGGCGATGGACGGCCCGGTCAACTTCGGCCAGCGCGACGCGTGGTGGGGCTTGCTGGTTCAGGGCTACGAGTTCCAGCCGCTGTACGAGAATCCCTACAACCCGCCCTATTACAAGGAGTTGTTCGAGAACTACGGTTTCAAGAACTACTTCAATCAGAACACCTACATCTGGAAAATTTACGACGACGACGTGAACGCCATGGTCCACGACCGGGCCAAGCGCCTGTTCGCCACGCCAGGCTACCGCTTCGAGCACCTCAATATCAAGAACCTGGACGATGCCGCTGAGAATTTCCGCGTCATCTACAACAAGGCATGGTCGCTCTTTTCGGGCGTCAAACCCATGTCGCAGGAGGAGGCGCTGAAGATCATGCACACGATGAAACCGATCATCGACCCCAACATCATCTTCTTCGCTTATTTCAACGACGAGCCGATCGGGTTCTTCATCATGGTCCCCGACCTGAACCGCATCATCGGCAAGTTCAGGGGTAAGTTCGGACTGTGGCAGAAGCTGCGCCTGATGTGGGACCTCAAGGTGCGCAAGGCCAGCGACCGTATCTTCGGCATCATCTTCGGCATCACGCCGGAGTTTCATGGCAAAGGCGTCGAGTCGGGTATGATGTGCTATATCCTCGAAGACTACATCCGCACCGACCGCAACCGTTACAAGACCATCGAATTTGCGTGGATCGGCGACTTCAATCCCGTGATGAACCGCATGATCGAGAGCTACGTCTGCGCCACGCGCCACAAGATGCACACCACTTACCGCTACCTCTTCGACCGGACGAAGGAGTTCCACCGTTGTCCGCGCCTGGGGGTCAAACGCCGTTCCGAATAAAACCGCCTGAAATATGAAAACTACCGCATTTACCGAGTACCACATAGCCGCAGGGGCCAAAATGGCCGAGTTTGCGGGATATAACATGCCCATCGAGTTCACGGGCATCACCGACGAGCATATGGCCGTGCGCAACGGCGCAGGTGTCTTCGACGTGAGCCACATGGGCGAAATCTGGGTCAAAGGTCCCAAAGCCCTCGACCTGCTGCAACGTATCACGACCAACGACGTTTCGAAACTCTTCGACGGCAAGGTGCAGTATACCTGCATGCCCAACGGCCGCGGGGGTATCGTCGATGACATCCTGGTCTACCGTGTCGATGCTGAAACCTACCTGCTCTGCGTCAATGCCGCTAATATCGACAAGGACTGGAACCATATTTGCGAGCAGGGTAAAGCCTTCGGCATGGAGGCGGGCCACGGCAAGGAGTTGTACAACGCTTCGGACGAGATTTGCCAGTTGGCAGTGCAGGGCCCGCTGGCCATGAAGATCGTGCAGAAGATGTGCGCCGAGCCGGTGGAGGAGATGGAATACTACACCTTTAAGAAGATGTCGGTCGCCGGGTGCGACGCCATCCTTTCGATCACGGGTTATACCGGGTCGGGCGGCTGCGAGATTTATGCCGCCAACGAGGACGGCGAGAAGCTCTGGAAAGCCCTGTGGGAGGCCGGCGAAGAGTTCGGCCTGAAAAATATCGGTCTCGGAGCGCGCGACACGCTGCGCCTGGAGAAGGGTTTCTGCCTCTATGGCAACGACATCGACGATACGACCTCGCCGCTCGAAGCCGGACTGGGATGGATTACGAAGTTTGCCGAGGGCAAGGATTTCATCGACCGCCCGGCGATGGAGAAGCTGAAAGCCGACGGCGTAACGCGCAAACTGGTGGGCCTGAAGATGACCGAACGCGGCATTCCGCGTCATGGCTATCCGATTGCTGCCCCGGACGGAACTGAGATCGGCCATGTCACCTCGGGAACCATGTCGCCCTGCCTGAAAGTCGGTGTGGCGCTGGGTTACGTTGCGGCGGCCTATGCCAAACCCGGAACCGAGCTGGCCGTGGTGATCCGCGAGAAACCCGTGAAGGCCGAAGTAGTGAAGATTCCGTTTGTATAAACCGTAAACCGATTTACTATGAAAACGAAATACCTGGGTCTGGACCTTTCGAGTCCTGTCGTAGTCAGCAGTTCGCCCTACACGGCGACGATTCACAATGTCGAACAGTGTGTGCGCAACGGTGCGGGCGCTGTGGTGCTGAAGTCGATTTTCGAAGAACAGATTTACCGTCAGGCCGCCTCGCTCGACCGCATGGAAGGGTATGGCGATGCCGGCGAATACCTCGAACGCTATCTGGGCGAGGCTTATAAGGC